>JBDTXU010000532.1:0-1657 GCA_040006055.1 Sphingomonas bacterium
AGCCGGCCGAGCGGCAAGTCCGCAATGCGCTGCCAATGCGCCGCATTGTCGACCGATCGCCAGATACCGGGAGCGCCCGACACACGCCCGCTGATGAAGATCGTCGGATATTGGCTGCCCGGCGCTGCCTTCCCGAATGCCACGTCGTCAACGCGATCGACATCTACAACGATGGTCCAGCTCGCGCCACCGTCGATAGAACGCCGCAACCGGCTGTCGCTGCTCGATGCGACCGATGCCGTAAAGAAAAGATGCCCCGCCTTGCCCGGCACCGACCGAAGCTTGGCGGCGTATTGGCTGTCCGGGGCGATATCACCGGTGAACACCCTGCTCCAATGCGCACCACCGTCCTGCGTGCGCCATAGCCCCTTCAAGCCGGGGTTCGTGGGGTTGCCGCTATGGACCATGTAGAAGGTCCCCGGCAGGACCCGATCCGCCGCCAGCGTACGTCTTGGCAACCAAAGGCTGTCGAACGAACCGGTAAGCGGCAGATGTTCGCCCGGAAGGACCACACGCTGCCACGTGGCGCCACGATCCCGGGTATAGAAGGGTGACCGATTGCGCGCCGGAACCCAGACGATGTTGCTGGTGGAATCCGCCGCGACCGCGATTGTCCCGAAGGCCATCGCATGCGGATCGCTGGCCAGCGTTCCCGGCGGTACAGGCAATGTTGGGAATTTTTGCCAATGGTCGCCGCCATCCACGCTGAAGCCAGCCAGAACGGCATCGCCATCCTCGGAGCAGCAGCCGAGCCTGGTATCCGAGGCGTTGGTCACGACAAACAAGGGATCGGCCGGGCTCCAGTCGAGCTTCTGCGCGGCGATCAAGTCTCGAGCCTTGGGGCCATAGGTGGTCGAAAAGCTGTTGAGGTCGCGCTTGATATGAATCCCGAAATCCAGCGCTGCGAACAATGGCGCCCGCCCCGGCCGCTGAATGACATCCTCAGCCACCAGCTCCTCGATGCCCCGCACCTGACTGCGCCAGGTGATTTGCTCGGCACAGCCATCAGCGAGATCGGCGCGATACACGCCCGTTCCCGCACCGACCCAGAGGCGGCCGTGAACGACCGGATCGAACTGGATCTGTCCTGAGGCAAAAAAGCCGGTGTGAAGCCGGGCGAGCCAGGGCGGCTCCCGGTCGGACGGTGCGACCACGCGATTCATCCCGACCCAGGTCTCGCCCTGATCGCTCGAACACCACGCCTTTCCACCCTGATCGGTAATGATCACGCGCTTTCCGCCGGGCTCGACCGCGACGCCTGCAAAGGCAGCCGAGGGCAGGCTCGGCCCGGTCAGCGCATGCCACTGATTCGCGCGCAATATCCAGGCCCTGCCGGCTTCGCGATCAAGCGCGATGAAGCTGCCATCATGCGTAAATTCCCCGCGCGAGATGATGAGCGGGCCGGCTCCGGCCGCGAGGGGAGCGAAGGCTGCGTCCGCACTCGGCGCTGCATAAAGCCCGCGCCCGGGGACTGCCGCATACACCGCCGTCGACGGAGCAGGCGCAAACCAGATGGCTATGCCCGCCGTCTGCATGCCCGGCTCGCCGGGCCGCAGGTCGGCACTTGGCGGCACTTCAGTGACCTTCGTCCAGGTCCTCCCGCCATCGCCGGTTCGCCACAGCCCATCACCTGGCGTACCAAGGAAGAGCCGGTCGG
>JBDTXU010000533.1:0-3596 GCA_040006055.1 Sphingomonas bacterium
GTGAACGCCATGCCGGCGCTCACCCAGATGATCGGCAGCGCCAGCACCATCGCGGCGCGCGCCAGCGGGTCGGTTAACCGCCACCGCGCCATCGCATAGGCGATCGCGCCGCTTGCCGCCGCCAGCAGGATGAGATTGGGAATGCGCACCGCTCGCGGTTGCAGTCCGGTAAACGGCGACAACAGCCATTGCAGGGTCGGGTAAAGCGGCCCGGCGGGCGTGTTCAGCGGTGCGAGCAGGAAGTCGCGGTAGCTGGCGCCCCTGGCGAGAAGCCAGGCACCCTCGATATAATAGCGCTCGTCATAGAGATATCGGCTGGGCGACCTCGCGACCAGGGCGATCAGCGCAAGAAACGCGAGCGCGGCGATGACGAGAATGGGCTTGCGGCGAACGGCGCGGAACCAGGGGCCTCCGATAGTCTTGCTCACCTTGCCCCCCGGGGTTCCGCCGATGGAGGCGGCCCTAGCCAAGCGCGGAAGCGATGGCCAGCCAATTGGCACCCGTTCGCGCATAGGGCTTGAACCGCCTTTTGTTTGCCATTGCGCAGGGCCGGTCGCTCGTCCATTCATCTGAGCGAACGTCGGCAGGATCGGGATGAAGCGTGCGTCAGTCGACCTCTGATGGCCAGCAGGCCCGGAAGCCGCTCCTGATCGTCATGCCGGTCTATGATGACTGGGAATCCTTCGGTCTTTTGCTGCGCAATATCGAAGCCGAGCTGCCGGCGGATCACTATGATGTTGAGGTCATCGCGGTCGATGATTGCTCGAATGCGTCGCCTGTCGTTCCGGTGCTCTCCGGTAGCATAGCGCGCGTAACGATACTCAGGCTGACGATGAATGTCGGGCACCAGCGGGCGATCGCTGTCGGTCTCGTACATGCCGATCGCGAAGCGGACGCCGAAACCGTGGCGATCATGGATTCGGATGGCGAGGATGTTCCGGCCGAACTGAAGCGCATGGTCGATACGGCGGCGGCCCGGCCGGACGTGGCGGTTGTCGCGCAACGCTTCAAACGCTCGGAGACGCTCGGTTTCCGCTTCTTCTACTGGCTCTATGTCCAGATCTTCCGGGCACTGACCGGCAACCGGATCGATTTCGGCAATTTCTCGGTGCTGACACGCGAACATGTCGGCCGCCTCGTCCATAATGCCAATATCTGGAACAACTTCGCAGCCACGCTGATCCAGGCGAAGATTCCGATCCACCGCGTCCCGACCGCACGTGGAGCGCGCTACGCCGGCCGTTCGCACATGAAGCTGATCAGCCTCATCACCCACGGCCTCGGTGCAATATCGGTGTTCATCGATACGGTCTTCGTCCGAATCCTGCTCGCAAGTGCGGGCATTTTCGCGCTGGCGATCCTCGCGGTGATCGCCGTGATCTGCATCCGGCTCTTCACGGATCTGGCAATACCGGGATGGGCAACCAACGCCCTTGGCTTCGCCGTTCTGCTGAGCGCGCAGGCGGTGATGCTGCCGATCATGATCGTCTTCCTGCAGCTCAGCAACCGGTCATCGGTCCAGAATATTCCGGGCGACCAGGCGGCCCGGCTCGTCGAGCGCCGCTACGAGCTTTATCGGCGCGCCGAATTCGCGATGGTCGCTGCGGAAGCGCAGTAAGCCATAACCGACGCGGCTCGATTCAACCGCGATCCGAATCGATGCAATGTGCAAACCGGACGGAGCGTAAAAACTCCGCCTTGCTCTTTCACATGACGGTCGAAACCTCAGCGCTTCGCCCTTCCCTGTTCTTTCCCTGTTACGGGCGCGGCTTTCCCTGTTCGCGCGCGGCACTTCCCTGTTATCGAAATAACAGGGAAAGCTTGCGATAAGCCGCTGAAATACCTTCGTAAAATAACCCAAAAAACTGCCAAAAAGTGCCAAAATCCGGCCAGAAATAAAACCTTCCCTGTTCTTTCCCTGTTAATCGCCGGGAACAGGGAAAAAATCGAGGCCCGGAGCCCTGATCCATCCTGCGCCGGCATCAAGCGACGCGCATTGCCTCGAGGGCCGCGAGGCTTCCGTCATGCCGATCATCTCGTGGGGTGA
This sequence comes from Sphingomonas bacterium, assembly GCA_040006055.1. Taxonomy (GTDB): domain Bacteria; phylum Pseudomonadota; class Alphaproteobacteria; order Sphingomonadales; family Sphingomonadaceae; genus Sphingomonas. Next base: position 2,048 of record JBDTXU010000533.1, read on the forward strand.
GCCAGCTTCGGCGCCACCTTCGCTGTGGCGCAGAAATTCCCTGTTATCGCCGTGGATTTCCCTGTTATTCGAGTGTTGAAATAATCAAGATATTGATATTGCTACATAAACATCATTCAACGCCAAAAAAAAGAAAAATTTCCCTGTTCCGGGGCGAATAACAGGGAATTTGGCGACGCAGCTGTCGGGTGCGAATCATCCTGAGGCTGCATCTCGCCCGACCTAGCTGCAGTGCGGGCAGCCCGGGTCTTTCGGCAAAATGATCGTGCGGAAGCGGAAGGCGAGGGCGTCGACCAGCAACAGCTTGCCGGCGCTGTCTTCGCCGAAGCCGGTGACGGCCCGCATCGCCTCGAGGGCCGCGAGGCTTCCCATCACGCCGGTCATCGCGCCGAGCACGCCAGCCTCCGCGCAGCTCGTCTCGGCGCGGTCGGGGTCAGCGCCGACAAAGCAGCGATAACAGGGCTTGTCATGCTCCCAGCCGCGGAACAGGCCGAGCTGGCCTTCGAACTGGCCGGCCGCGGCGGAGACCAGCGGGATGTGCGCCGCCAGTGCCGCGTCGGCGACAGCGAGGCGGGTCGCGAAATTGTCAGTACCGTCGAGCACGACCTGGGCGCCCGCGATCAGCGCGCCGGCATTGCCGGCATCGATCCGCTCTCGTCGCGGTTCGACGACCACGCCTGGGTTGAGCCGGGCAACAGCGCTGGCGGCACCATCGACCTTGGCCGAGCCGATATCCTCGTCACCGAACAGCGTCTGGCGCTGGAGGTTCGACAGCTCGACCAGATCATCGTCGATCACGATCAGCCGCCCGATCCCGGCCGCGGCGAGATACTGGATCGCGGGCGAGCCGATCCCGCCTGCGCCGATCACCGCGACGGTGGCGCTGCGCAGTTTCGTCTGGCCTGCACCGCCGACCTCTCTCAGCACGATGTGGCGAGCATAGCGCTCAAGCTCGGCGTCGGTCAGGCTCATCCGCCCCAATCATAGACGATGGTCGCGCGGTACCATTGATCGGCGGCACCGGCACGCGGCGGCAGGTTGGCGCGCGCGAATTTGAGGACCAGCCCGACGCTATATTGCTCGACGGTCGGGCAGGCGATCGCATGGGGTACTGCGCGGCGGACCGAACCGTTCGCCGCGACCAGTGTCGCGACATCGACCTTGACCACATAATGGCCGTCTGCTGGCTTGGGCACCGAACAGCGCCCCGCGGCAATTTCGTCCGCAACGAAACGCGCCAGCGGCGGCGTCATCTGCGGCGCTGTCAGATAGGGCAGCGGCGCCAGCGCCGACCAATCAGTCGGGACTGCCAGTGCCACTGCCTGCAAAAGCAATACTGCAAGCATCAACGCCCCGTGGATCCAAATCCTCCGCTGCCGCGAACGGTATCCTCCAGTGTTACGACTTCGTCCAGTATTGCGCGTTGGACCGGGGCCGGAACGAGTTGGGCGATCCGGTCGCCCCGGGCAATCACGAACGGGGCCTGGCCATGATTGATCAGGATCACCTGCACTTCGCCGCGATAATCGCTGTCGATCGTGCCCGGCGT
>JBDTXU010000534.1:0-4462 GCA_040006055.1 Sphingomonas bacterium
CAAACAAGCGCCGCCGGGACCCGGTGTTTCGGAATAGGTGCCAGATAAGAGCCGCATGTTGGACTGTCAAGCGGCAGATCGACGGAACCCGAGCCGTTAATATCGCATATTCCCCATATCGCAAGCTGGCGGTAGTCATGCCAAGATATTCACCGCCCTCGCCGCCACCAGCGCGATCGTCAGCAGCGAGATAGCGGATTCGACCATCATCAGCAGCTTGGCGCGGCCCGACAGCGGCAACGTGTCGGTCGGCGAGAAGGCTGTCGCGTTGGTGAAGGACAGATAGAGATAGTCGATAAAGCCCGGCGACCAGGTACAGGGCTCGCGCGGCTCCCCGATCGTCATCTGCGGATAGAGGAAATCGCATTTCTCGGTTTCCACCAGCCCCCGCGTGGCCGGGCCGCCATGATCGATGCTCCAGAACCACAGAGCGAAGACAATGACATTGGTCGCCCAGATATTGAGGGCATCGAGCAACAGGGTCTGGCCGATTTTGGTAGCGCTGCCCGCGAGCAGAGCGTGGACGAGCGCGAGCAGCGCCCCGAAATTGATGATCGTGATCAGCGCGGTCAGGAACAGCGCGAGGCGGCGGATCATCCGCCTTTCCCAGGCGACGCGATCCCAGTGATGGTCGGCGGTCGCCTCGCGGGCAGTCGCCTGGGTCCAGGCGGTCGCGGCGGACAAGGGCAGCAGCAGGGCGATCTCGACCCCGGGCGCGAGCCAGCGCGGCCCGACCGTCAGATCGTTGAACATCAGGAGCTGGAGCCCGGCGATCAGCGCCACCGACCCGCGGGCGAGCCAGAAATCCCATGCATGAGTGTGTATCGCCTTCAGCGTCCAGCTCATCGCCCCTGGCCCCGCCCGTATCTCACACCGGCAGCACGATCGCCGCGACCAGCCCTGGCGCGTTGTCGCCAAGCTCGAGCCGGCCGCCATGCAGGCGCGCCACCGCTTCGATCAGCGACAGGCCAAGCCCGGCACCCGGCGTGCTGCGCGCATTGTCGAGCCTGCCGAAACGACGCAGCGCCTGGCCGCGATCGGCCTCTGCGATTCCGGGGCCTCGATCCTCGACCTGGATGCGGATCTCGCTCGCCTGGCCGGTCAGCCGCAGTGTCACCTCGCCGCCCTCACCGGCATGGCGGAGCGCGTTGTCGATCAGGTTGGTGATTGCCTGAGTCAGCAATTCGCGGTGCAGGATGAGCCGGCTCGGCGGCGATTCAAGCACCGCTGCGAAGCGCATGCCGGCATCTTCGGCAACCGGGGAATAGAGTTCAGCGATCTCCTCGATCAGCGCCGACGGATCGAGGCTGGCGAAGCGATCGCGCGAGACCGATTCCGAGCGGGTGATCTCCATCAGCATCGACAGCATCCGCATCACCAGATCAGTCTCGCTGAGCAGGCCCGCCAGCGCTGCATCGCGTTGCGCCGAATCGGGGACCAGCAGGGCCGTCTCGGTCTTCGCGCGCAACCGCGCGATCGGCGAGCGGAGATCATGGGCGAGGCTGTCAGTGACGAGCCTCAGTTCGACCATCAGCCGCTCGACCTTGTCGAGCATCGCATTGAGCCGCGTCGCGAGCCGGTCAAATGCATCGCCGCCACCCGGCGCGCTCGCCACACGGCGGGACAGATCGCCGCCCGCTACGCCCTCGATGACATCGGCGACGCGGTTGAGCCGGCGCCCGACATAGCGCGTCACCACCAATCCGCCGCCGATGCCGAGCCCGAGAGACAAGGCGGTCGCAAGCAACAGCGCCCGCTCGATCCCACGTTGCTCCTGCTCCCAATCGTCGAGCAGCCGGCCGCTCACCAACCGGTAATCGCCGATCCGTCGCACTGAATAGCCGGCCTCCCGCTCTGACCAGGGCCGTGATTTGCCCAGCCGGCTGATCTTGAAGGCAGGTGTCTCGGGCGTGCCGATCGCCGCGAGGTTCGGCCCGACGCCAGCGACGCGACGGCCATCGGCATCGATGACGGCGATGATCAACGACAGATCGCCCGGCGCCCTCGCCTCCTCGATGACGCGGTGGAGTGCGGGCAATCCGCCGGTGTGCCATACCGCGACCAGCGCATCGGATTGCTCAATCGTGTCGCGGCGCAGCGCGTCGATCGCGTCGTCATGGACTTGCCGCCACACAAAGGCGACGAGCACGAGATTGGAGATCAGCGCCAGCGCGATCGCGAGCAGCGCGATCCGCGCAGTGACCGATAATCTCATCCAGCCTCGGCCGAGAGCCGATAGCCGGCACCGCGCACGGTGTGCAGGATTGGCGCGCCGAAGCCCTCCTCGATCTTGCGCCGCAGCCGGCCGATATGAACATCGACGACATTCGAGCCCGGATCGAAATGATAATTCCAGATCTTCTCGAGCATCATCGTCCGGGTAACAACCTGCCCTGCATGGCGCGCAAGATATTCGAGCAGGTTGAACTCGCGCGCGCCGAGCGCGATCGTGCGGCCATCGCGGGTGACGGTGCGGGCGAGCAGATCGATTTCCAGATCGCCGACGCTGAGCCTGGTCGGCTGCGAATCCGCGGCGATGCGGTCAGTGCGGCGCAGCAGCGCCTCGATCCGTGCCGAAAGCTCGGCAAAGGAGAAGGGCTTGACCAGATAATCGTCGGCACCAGCGCGAAGCCCGTCGATGCGGTCATCGACCGTCGCGAGCGCTGACAGGATCATTGTGGGGGTGCGGATGCCGGCGGCGCGGATCGCACCGATCATCGCGAGACCGTTGAGGCCCGGCAACATGCGATCGGCGATGATGAGATCGAAAATGCCTTCGCTAGCGAGGAACAGGCCGTCACGGCCATCGCCGCAGGACTCCACGGCAAAGCCCGCCTCGCCCAACCCCTTGGCGAGATAGCTGGCGGTGGCGGGGTCGTCCTCGACGATCAGGATCTTGCGGGTCATTGGCTGCATTCCGGGCGGGGTCCTCCAGCCTAAGCATTGCGCCGATGAGTGGGAACCGGTTTTCGCCCAAAACGACGCGACAATGAAATTGGCCGGCGGAAGGCGAACCTTCCGCCGGCCACAGCGCCCCCGGGAGTGCGGACGCTGATCTGTTGAAGCAAGCGACCCTGCTGCCGGGCCAATGCCATGCAGATACCGTCCGCCGGCTCCGTCTGCGATGACGGCGGCATGAAGAGTTTGTCATGCTGGGAGAAAGTGGGGCGCTATTTGCTCTTTTCGGCCGGATCGGCCGGCGGCGGCGCCAAGGCTGCGGCTTTCAGCCCCGCAACCTGGAGCCCGAGCACCTCGTCGACCTTGGGCGCGAGCGTGTCAGCGCCGGCACGCACATAGCCGCTCACCACATAATCGAGCGTCAATTTGGTCGCGTTGGAGCCCTCTGGATCGAGCTTGAAGCTGAGCGTGCCGACTACCGCCTCGGCCTGGAGAGGGCCGAGGGCGCTGGACAGGCGCATCATCCGCGGCGCCTCGACATAGACGATCCGCCCATGCTCGACGCTGCCCTTGCGGCCGGGCAGCCGCTCACAGAAGCAGCCCGTCGCCTGGCCATCGAGATAGAGATTGGCGGAGTCGCCCGAATAGGTGTGCTCCTTGCTCCACCAGCGTTGCGGCGCGCGGAGCGTATCCCAGACCTGCTGGATCGGCGCATCGATGGTGACCGACTGGTGGATGACCATCGTCGTCGGCGTAGCGGAGACGACCTCAGCCGCGGATGGGGCAGCAAGCGGAAGCGCGATCGCCACGCTCAACAAACCGAGCCATTTCATCCGCGTCCCTCCCAAAGCCGAGGGCCGCATCATATGCGCTGGGGGCGGCACGGCAAACCGAAGTGCCACCGTCCCCTTGCGGATTACGCTTTCGAGTCGAGGATTCCCTCGATCGCGCGCGCCACGTCCTCGATATCCGCCATGCCGTCGATCCGCGACAACAGCCCACGCGCCTCATAGATCGGCAGGATCGGCTCGGTCTTGGCCCGATATTCAGCCATGCGTTTCCGCACGGTTTCCTCATTATCGTCCTCGCGGCGAACGAAATGGGTCGAGGAGCAGACGTCGCAGACGCCCGGAACCCGGGGCAGCTTGTTGCGGTCGTGATAGCCCTCACCGCATTTGGCGCAGGAGTAACGCCCGGTGACGCGATCAACCAGCGCCTCTTCGTCGACGTGGAGCTCGATCACATGGTCGAGCGTCCGGCCCCGTGCCGCCAGCAACACGTCGAGCTGTTCGGCCTGTGCCTCGGTGCGCGGATAACCGTCAAAGATCACGCCTTTCAGCGTATCGGGCATGTCGAGCCGCTCGCCGATAATCGCCGAGACGATCTCGTCGGGCACAAGCAAGCCCGCTTCCATGAGCGGCTTCGCCTTAAGCCCAACCGGCGTGCCGGCATTCTTCGCCGCCCGCAACATGTCGCCGGTGGAGAGCTGCACCATCCCACGATCGGCAGTCAGCCGACTCGCCTGGGTGCCCTTGCCCGCCCCCGGCGGACCCAGGAGAATGAT
>JBDTXU010000535.1:0-10114 GCA_040006055.1 Sphingomonas bacterium
CCGGTGAGGGAAGCGGCGGCATCACCACCTTCCTGATCGAGAAGGACATGCCCGGCTTCTCGATCGGCCAGAAGATCGACAAGATGGGCATGCGCGGTTCACCCACAGCAGAGCTGGTCTTCAACGATTGCGAAGTGCCGGAGGAAAATGTGATCGGCCCCGTCAATGGCGGCGTCGGCGTGCTGATGTCGGGGCTCGATTATGAGCGCACCGTCCTCGCCGGCATCCAGCTCGGCATCATGCAGGCCTGTCTCGACGTGGTCATTCCCTACATCCGCGAGCGCAAGCAGTTCGGCAAGCCGATCGGCACCTTCCAGCTGATGCAGGCCAAGGTCGCCGACATGTATGTCGCGCTGAATTCAGCGCGCGCCTATGTTTATGCCGTCGCCAAGGCCTGCGACGCCGGCAAGACGACCCGCTTCGACGCCGCCGGCGCAATCCTCCTGGCTAGCGAGAATGCAGTGAAGGTCTCGCTCGAGGCAATCCAGGCGCTCGGCGGCGCTGGCTATACCAAGGACTGGCCGGTCGAACGCTTCATGCGCGACGCCAAGCTGCTCGACATCGGTGCCGGCACGAACGAGATCCGCCGCATGCTGATCGGGCGGGAATTGATCGGTAGCGGCGGCGGTTGATCTCAGTCATCCTAGGCGCGGACCATCAGGAGATGCCTCATGATTCGCCCCCTGCTCTTCGCCATCGCAGCCCTTGTCGCCACGGCGCCCGCCATTGCGGAGGTCAAACCCTTCCCGGCAAGTTTCAAGGTCAGCGACCTACCGGTTGACGGTGCCACCATCCATGTCCGGGTCGGCGGCCATGGCCCGGCGGTGGTGTTGCTCCATGGCTTCGGCGACAGCGGCGACATGTGGCAGCCGCTCGCTGTCACGCTCGCCGCCAACCACACCGTGATCGTGCCCGATCTGCGCGGCATGGGGCTCTCGTCGCATCCCGACACCGGCTATGACAAGAAGACCGAGGCAACCGACATCGCCACCGTGCTCGACACGCTGAAGATCGACAAATTCCAGCTCGTCACCCATGATATCGGCAACATGGTCGGCTATGCGCTTGCCGCCATGCATCCCGACCGCGTGCAGAAATGGGTGGTGATGGATGCGCCACTCCCCGGCATCGGCAATTGGGCGGCGCAGCTCAGCAACCCCAAGACCTGGCATTTCAACTTCCACGGCCCCGATGAGGAGCGCCTCGTCGCCGGGCGCGAGCGCATCTATCTAGACCGTTTCTACAACGAGCTCTCCGCCAACCCCGCTGGCATCGACGAGGCGACTCGCGTCCATTACGCCGAGCTCTACGCCCGCCCGCACGCGATCCATGACGCATTCGAGCAGTTCATCGCCTTCCCGCACGACGGCGTGGACAACCAGGCCTTCCTCGCAAAGGGCAAGCTCACCATGCCGGTGCTGGCGATCGGCGGCGAAGCCTCCTACGGCACCAAGCTGGCGATTGAGATCAGCAACGTCGCAACCGACGTGAAGAGCGTGTCGATCGCAAACTCAGGTCATTGGCTGATGGAAGAGCAACCCGCCGCGACGATGGCCGCGATCCTCGGCTTTCTGGACTAGCGCAGGGCCACCTTAGCCGTCACCGAAAGGCCCGGTCGCAACCGCGCCACCGCCGGCTGGTTCAGGTCGAGCCGATCGAAGCGCATCGAAACCGGCGTAAAGTCGGGGCCATCTCGCCTTGCCCCGATCAAATCGCGCCCGTACGAGCGCATCATGCGCAGCCTGCTCCACACCAGCCGATATCGCGGTTTAGCGGTCGTGCTGCTGGTGTGTGCGCTCGCGATGCGGATGCTGGTACCCTCGGGCTTCATGATCGCACCCGGCGCGCACGGCGCGACACTCGTCCTCTGCCCTGGCCAGGGCGCGATGCCCGCCGCCCTGCCGCACGATATGACGGCGATGGCGATGCCGGGCCACGATATGAGCAAGCCCGCGGACAAGCATGAGGGAGACAAGCATCAGGAGAAGGGCGACAACCTCCCTTGCGCTTTCTCGCCAGTGGGCGCGACCGCCAACCTCGTGTCGGTCGCACACCCCGCGCCGCCGGTGGCGGTCACGGTTATAGCCCCTGCGCTCTTCCGGATTTTCGTCCAGCCCAGGCTCGGCCTCGCCGCGCCGCCACCGCCAAAGACCGGACCGCCGACGCTCGTCTGACGATCATGCGTGCCTGCGGGCATGGTCTATCCTGTCGGACGAACGGAATTACCAATGATACCCCGAAATATCCGCATGCCCTCGCGGCGTGCGTTCGCGCTTATATGCGCGGCGCCCTGCATGTTGGCGCCCGCTCTCGCGCATGCCGAAGACGACCAGTCGAAAGACATCCTCGTCACCGCGCAGAAAGCGCAGCAGTCAATCGAGAACACGCCCTCCACCACGGCGACCATCACCGCCGACACCATTGCCACGACAATCAACGCAGTGAATGTCGAGGACACGATCAAATATCTGCCCAGCCTGATCGTCCGCAAACGCCATATCGGCGACACCCAGGCGCCGCTCGCCACGCGCACCTCGGGGCTCGGCTCAAGCGCGCGCAGCCTGATCTATGCGGACGGCGCTTTGCTCTCGTCGCTGATCGGCAACAACAACAGCCTGGCCTCGCCGCGCTGGAGCCTTGTCAGCCCGCAGGAGATTGCGCAGGTCGACATCCTCTATGGCCCCTATTCGGCCGCCTACGCTGGCAATTCGATCGGCGCCGTCGTCAACATCACGACCCGACTGCCGGACAAGCTTGAGACCACAGCGACCATTGGCACCAACGTCCAGACGTTCGACCAATATGGTACGCAGGAGACCCTTCCAACATGGCAGATTGGCGGAACGATCGGCGACCAGTTTGGGCCGCTCGCGGTATTCGCCAGCGTCAATCATGTCGCCAGCAACAGCCACCCGCTGCAATATGTGACTGGCACCCCGATCACTACCAGTAGTCCGACCATAGCGGTGGGCGGCGGTTTTGCCGACGTCAACCGAACCAATGTCCCGATACGGATATTCGGCGCCAGCGGGTTCGAGCATCAACTCCAGGATCAAATCAAACTCAAGGTCGCGCTCGACCTCTCGTCTGCCCTCCGTCTTACCTACGTCGGCGGACTATTCCTCAACGATACCGACTCGCGCGCGCAAACCTATCTGACCGATGGCGCGAGCGGGCTGCCACTTTATGCCGGCAATGGGTTCAGCATTGGCGGTCGGGTCTATAATATAGCGCCGAGTGCCTTTTCCAACGGCGTCTATCAATATGACGAGCGCCATTGGTCACACGCGCTCTCCGCCACCGGGGCCAGCGGGCGGTTTGACTGGCAGGTGGTCGGCACGCTCTACGATTTCGATCATGACGTGCAGCGCATCCCGACCATCGCCTTGCCTGCGGCACAGTCCGGCGGGGCCGGCACGATCACCCGGCTCGACGGCACCGGCTGGAAGACGCTCGACGCCAAAGGAGCCTGGGCGTCCGATTCGACCGCGACCCACAAGGTCAGCTTCGGCGCGCATGCCGACTGGTTCGAACTCAACAGCAACCGCTACACGACGACCGATTGGATCACCGGCAGCGAAGGGCCGCTCAATCTCCAGTCGAAAGGCAAGACCCGCACCGTAGCGCTCTGGGCCCAGGATGCCTGGAAGCCGATGCCGGCGGTCACGCTGACGATCGGCGGGCGTTACGAATGGTGGAAGGCCTATGATGGCGTGAACCTTGTCCTGCCGCTGCCGACCAAACAGCAGCCGCAACTGGAAGCTGCCCATTTCTCGCCCAAGGCGTCGCTTGCCTGGAATCCGGGCAAGGACTGGACGTTACGCTTCTCGTTCGGCGAGGCCTATCGCTTCCCGACCGCAGGCGAGCTCTATCAGATTGTGACGAGCCCGGTGGCGAGCTTGCCTAACCCAAATCTCAGGCCGGAGCGCGCGCTGTGCGAGGAGCTGTCAGTCGAGCGCAGGGGCGATCATGGCTCGGTGCGGCTGTCGGTGTTCAGCGAGTCGATCACGGATGCGCTGATATCTCAAACCGGGCTTTTGGGGGGCGGGCCGCAGGTTGGCACCTATGTCCAGAATGTCGACCGGACCCGTGCCCGGGGCGTAGAGTTCGCGTTCCAGCGTACGGACCTGGTACCGCGCGTCGATCTGTCGGGAAGCGTCACCTATGCTGACGCGACGACGCGGGCCGATGCCGTGCTCCCCGGAGCGGTCGGCAAGCTGCTGCCTTCCGTTCCGCGCTGGAAAGCGGCCACGGTCGCGACCTGGCGCCCGACCGACCAGATCTCACTGACGGTAGCCGGCCACTATGCGAGTCGAATGTATGGCGCGCTCGATAACAACGACGTGATCGGCAACACCTATCAAGGCTTCTACAAATATCTGGTGATCGACCTGCGCGCCCAGTTCAGCGTCACAGAGCATTGGTCGCTCGGCCTTGGCATCGATAACGCCAACAACGACAAATACTTCCTGTTCCACCCCTTTCCCCAACGCTCGTTCACAGCGGATCTCACTATGAAGCGCTGATGTTGCGGGGCCGGTGATCCGATAGCCGGATATCCGGCCCGCACCGCGACAGACTTCGCCACCGGAGGTAGAGCATTGTAGCTGCAGGATAACCGGTGTCATAGGCGCTATTCATGCGTGGAGATTAGTGGGCCGCAAGAATGTCCTATTTGGCGGTGGTTTTATCGTGACAGGGCGCTTTCTGAGCCCAAAAGGGGCAAGCGGTCACATCGCATCTTGCTTCCCAAACAGGCTCTTGATACCGGTGTCAATGAGAAACGCTGCATCAGCGGCGCGAAGACGTAGGGGGAGAGATTGTGCTGAACCATTGAGCAGCTTCGGGCTGATCGCATCCCTCATGCATCTCCACCAGGGAATCCCAATGCTCCGCATTTCGCTCCTCGCGCTTGCTTTGTTCACTCCCGCGCTTGCGGTCTCCGCGCCTCAACCGCAGCTTGCCTTTCCAGGCGCCGAAGGAGCAGGGCGCTTCGCTGTCGGTGGTCGTGGCGGAAAAGTGATCACCGTCACCAATCTCGACGATGCCGGCCCCGGCAGTCTGCGTGCCGCGATCGACAGCAGGGGCCCGCGCACGATCACGTTCGCCGTTTCCGGAACCATCAAGCTCGCAACCCCCCTGCGCATCCGCGAGGGCCAGGTGACGATCGCTGGTCAGTCGGCACCGGGCGGTGGCATCACGCTCCGCGACCACACGCTCGAGATAGCGGCCGACGATGTCGTCATCCGCTACATCCGCTCCCGCCTGGGTGACGAATCGAAGACCGAAGGGGATGCGATCTGGATCGTGAAGGGCAGCCGGATCATCCTAGACCATGTGTCGGCAAGCTGGTCGGTCGACGAGACGCTGTCGGCTTCGGCGAATTACACCAAGCCGGATCAGGGCTTTTTCGACCTGACGGTGCAATGGTCGATCATCGCCAATTCGCTCACCCATTCGCTCCACGCCAAGGGCGAGCATGGCTATGGCAGCCTGATCCGCGGCGGGCGCGGATCGCGGATCAGCTTCCACCACAATCTCTGGGCCAACCACGAAGCCCGGATGCCACGGCCGGGCAATTACACCGGCCCCGATCTCGATCCTCAGGGGGCGTTCTTCGATTTCCGGTCCAACGTCTTCTACAATTGGGGCGGCAGCCACTCGGGCTATAATGCCGACGCCGCCACGCTCGCCCGCTATAATTTCGTCGACAACAGCTATGTCGCCGGGCCGCAATCCGACAAGCCGATTGCGTTCAACGAGTCGAACAAATTGGCAAAAGCCTATTTTGCCGGCAACAGCATGAACGGCACGATCCCGGCTGATCCATGGAGCCTCGTCACCGGTGTGCAGCCCGACGGCTATCGTCTCGCCGCCTCCATCAACGTCGCGCCGGTCAGGCCGGAGTCAGCTGCCGCCGCTTATCCGCGCGTGCTGGCCGAGGCGGGCGCTTCCAAAGCGCGCGATAGCGTCGATCTCGCGATCATCGCTGGCGTGCGGGATCGGACCGGGCACCAGATTGACAGCCAGCGCGAGGTGGGTGGTTGGCCGGTGCTGACGACGGCGCCTGCGCCGCGCGACAGCGATGGCGACGGCATGCCTGACGCCTGGGAGCGGAGTCACGGGCTCGATCCGAAGAAGAACGACAGCGCCGGGGACCGCGACCATGACGGCTTCACCAATATCGAGGAACATCTGAACAGCGTGGTGCCCTAAGCCAGCCTGTTAAAGCGGCAGGCCGACATAGTTTTCGGCGATGGCGGTCTGCATCGCTTCGGACTGCGCCACATAGTCGAGCTCGGCGATCTGCATGCGGTGCTCGAACGCGCCGTCGCCGGGGAAGCGGTGCATCAGCTTGGTCAGATACCAGCTGAACCGCTCGGCCTTCCAGATGCGGGCCAGCGCGCGGGCCTGATAGCCATCCAGGCCGGCGTCGGCACCGTCCGCGTAATGCGCGATCATCGCCTCGGCGATATAGATGACGTCGGATGCGGCGAGGTTGAGCCCCTTGGCCCCGGTCGGCGGCACGATGTGCGCTGAATCCCCGGCGAGGAAGAGGCGGCCGTGATGCATCGTCTCGAATACAAAGGACCTGAGCGGCGCGATCGAGATTTCAAGCGCCGGGCCGCGGGTGACGCCGTGGCGCGAGATGGGATCGAAACGCAGCGCGAGCTCGTCCCAGAGCCGATCCTCGGGCCACTCCTCGACCCGATCAGTGAGCGGCACCTGGATATAATAGCGGCTGCGGGTCTGCGACCGCATCGAGGCGAGGGCAAAGCCCCGCTCAGTGTTCGCGTAGATCAGTTCGTCATGGCAGGGCGGCACATCAGCAAGAATGCCGAGCCAGCCGAACGGATATTCATGCTCGAAGGCACTGGCGGCCGAGGCCGGGATCGCCTTGCGCGAAGGGCCGTGGAAACCATCGCAGCCAGCGATGAAATCGGCCTCGATCCGGTGTTCGACACCGCCCTTGCTATAGGTGACGCTCGGATGATCGCTGTCGATATCGTGCAGCGCGACGCCGCCTGCCTCGAAGACGATCTCGAGGCCGCGATCGGATGCGGCGTCCATCAGATCGCGGGTGAGCTCGGTCTGGCCATAGACCGTGACATGCCTGCCGGTCAGCCGGGCGATATCGATCCGGATCACGCCATTATCGGTTGCGAGGTTGAACCCCTGCTCGATCAGTCCTTCAGCCTTCAGGCGCGCGTCGAGGCCGAGCCGGGTCATCAGATCGGTCGTGCAGGTTTCGAGCACCCCGGCGCGAATCCGCGACAGGACATGGTCGCGGCTCTGCCGGTCGATCACGACGCAGGCGATTCCCGCAGTACGCAGCAAATGGCCGAGCAACAGCCCAGAAGGCCCGCTGCCGATGATTGCGACCTGAGTTTTCACCGGATCCGCCGACGCGAAGGAATGCGCTTGCACGCGGCGCTCGAGAGGATGCAGATCATGACCCTCGGCTTATGCCTGGGGACCCGCATCGTACAATCCAATTGCTGAAGGACCTATTTGATTTTCAGAATTGTCAGGTCTGGATGCCATGCAGTTACCTTGCCGTATTGGCTGAGTTCCGCTTCGCATACGGCCGAGCCGGCAGCAAACTCTCCGCCGGTGCAGGCCCAAATGTTCCTCGACAAATTGTTGCGTAACATAGCGAATTGCGGCACACTAAAGGCTATAAATAAATAGAGAGGGGATGGCATGGCGACGGATCCGCGCGCGACGATCGATCGGGAACCGATGTCAGCGTTCCAATGGGGCGTGGTCGCGATCATGGTCGGGCTGAACGCGCTTGACGGCTTCGACGTCCTGTCGATCAGCTTCGCATCGCCGGGGATCGCCAAGGCCTGGGGGATCGATCGCGCCGCGCTCGGCCTTGTCCTGTCGATGGAGCTGGTCGGCATGGCGGCGGGCTCGCTGATCCTCGGCCGGTTCGCCGACCGGGTCGGGCGGCGCGCGACGATCCTCGGATGCCTCGTGGTGATGGCGGCGGGCATGCTCGGCGCATCATCGTCGCATGACGTGGTCACCCTGTCGGGATGGCGCCTTTTCACCGGGCTCGGCATCGGCGGCATGCTCGCCGCGACCAATGCGGCGGTTGCGGAGGTTTCCAACGCGTCGCGCCGGCATCTGTGCGTGGTGCTGATGGCCGGCGGCTATCCGGTCGGCACGATCATCGGCGGATCGATCTCAGCAGTCCTGCTGCGCTCGTTTGACTGGCCGGCGGTGTTCCAGTTCGGCGCGGTGGCGACGCTGTGCTTCATCCCGCTCGTCCTGTGGCGCTCGCCGGAATCGATTGCCTTTCTCCTGCAGCGGCGCCCGGCCGACGCGCTGGCGCGGATCAACCACAATCTCGCGCGCATGGGCCATGCCCCGATCGACGCGCTGCCCCCGATCGAGGCGGAGGCGCCCGCGCTGCCGCTTTCGGCCTTGTTCTCCCCTACCCTTCGTCTCATGACCCTGCTCCTGACGATCGCCTATCTCACGCATATCATGACCTTTTATTTCATCCTGAAATGGATCCCGAAGATCGTCGTCGATATGGGCTTCGCGCCTTCCTCCGCGGCCGGCGTCCTGGTTTGGGCGAGTGTCGGCGGCGCGACGGGTTCGCTGCTGCTAGGCCTGTTGACGACGCGGGTGCGGTTGCTGACGCTCACCATCGGCGCGATGCTGTTCTCGACCGCGCTGGTGATCGCGTTCGGCCAGGGACAGAACAGCCTCGGGACGCTCTCGATGGTTGCCGCCGCCGCCGGCTTCTTCACCAATGCCGGCGTGGTCGGGCTCTATGCGCTGGTGGCACAATCCTTCCCGACATCGCTGCGCGCGACCGCAACCGGCTTCGTGATCGGGATCGGGCGCGGCGGATCGGCGATGGCGCCGGCGCTTGCCGGGCTTTTGTTCGCGGCCGGTTTCGGGCTACCGGTGGTGGCGACATTGATGGCGCTCGGCTCGCTGATCGGCGCTATCGCGCTGTTCGGCTTGCGTGCGGGGCGGGCGCCGCTTCGGGATCAGACTGAATGAAGACTTTGAATATCGCGGTGCCGACCCCTGATGATGAGGAAGCACCGCTCGGCGCGCTCGATCACCTGGTCGGCTATCACCTCAGGCGCGCGTCGAGTGCCTTTGGGGCGGACTTTGCCCGGGCCCTGGAGGGCACCGGCATGCGCCAGGTGCTGTTCGGGATATTGTCGGTGGTCGGCGCCAATCCCGGCATCAACCAGGGCGCGGCGGGCCGCTCGCTCGGCATCCAGCGGGCGAACATGGTGACGCTGATCAACCAGCTCGCCGATATCGGCCTGCTCGACCGCCAGACCGCGGCCGAAGACCGCCGCGCGCTCGCGCTGAGGCTGACGCCGGCGGGAGAGAAGGCGCTCAAGGAGTGCCTCGAGCGGATCGAAGCGCATGAAGAGCAGATGCTGGCCGGCCTGACCGCCGCCGAGCGGAGGACGCTGATCGCGTTGCTTTCGAAGATCGAGGGCCGCAGGCGCTGACGGTCAGCCCACAACAAAGAAGCGCAGCATCACCTGATCGGAACGGCGCGCTTCCGAGCAGACGAAGATATTCCGGTTCAGCCAGGCATGGCGGCTGTCGTCCGGCGCCTCGAACCGCGGCGTCGTGCGGAAATAATAAAGTGCCGGATCGACCAGCTCGCCGGCGGCGATCCGGGCGAGGATATCTGGCGGACCGTGGCGATAGCCGGTGTTGACGATCGAGACGATCGCCCCGTCATCAGCGCGGACCGTATAGCGCGCCGACACATCCAGAACGCCGTCCGGTCGGAGCGTCTGCCAGTCCGCGCCGCCGGGCAGTACAGCGCCGGAGAAGCGCTCACCGGTTATGCGGCCGCCGGTGATCGGCACTATCCGCTTTTGCCCGCCGCCGGCCATGCCGATATCAAGCGGCGTACCGATCAGCACGCGAGCTTCAAACGCGAAGTCGACCGTCGGCGTCGGTGGTGCAAACTCCGTCATCGTCCGAGACGAAGGGACATTGGGGTCGCCACCAGCCTCTCCTCTTGTGCTCGCGCAGGCCGATATCATGCCTGTTCAGAAGTGCTGGCTGGGGCGGCAGGGTTCGAACCTGCGAATGGCGGCATCAAAAGCCGCTGCCT
>JBDTXU010000536.1:0-6432 GCA_040006055.1 Sphingomonas bacterium
ACATGAGTCAGCGGCGTGTTCGAGACGAGCCCGCCGTCCCACCAATATTTTCCGTCGATCTCGATCGGCGGCAGGCCCGGCGGCAGCGCACCCGAGGCCATGATGTGGCGCGCATCGATCCGTGTCTCGGTGGTGTCGAAATAGGCGAAATTGCCGCTCTCGATATCGACCGCGCCGACCGACAGCCGCACCGGGCCATTGTTCAGCAGGTCCCAGTCGATCAACGCGTCGAGCGTTTCCTTGAGCGGCGCGGAATCATAGAAGCTGAGCGCCTCGGGCGTTCCCGGCGCCGCGAACATCGGGGAAAGGGTGCGGGGCGTGAAGAAGCCCGGCACGCCGGTTGCCATCACGAAGTTCGCTGACCATTCGTGCAGCCATTCACGGAT
The DNA here is from genome assembly GCA_040006055.1 of Sphingomonas bacterium. Classification (GTDB taxonomy): domain Bacteria; phylum Pseudomonadota; class Alphaproteobacteria; order Sphingomonadales; family Sphingomonadaceae; genus Sphingomonas. The sequence continues at coordinate 387 of JBDTXU010000536.1, forward strand.
CTGGTCATTGGGGAAGATCGGAAAACTCGGCAGCGATCCGCTCACCATGTCCCAGAACGCCCCCAGCATCTCGACGCGCTTGTGCGGCGGATTGCCCGCGACGATCGCTGCGTTGACCGCGCCGATCGAAATGCCGGCGACCCAGTCGATCTCGATTCCGCGTGATGCCAGGCCCTCGATCACTCCGGCCTGATAGCTCCCCAGCGCCCCACCGCCCTGCAGAACGAGGGCGACGATATCGGGAAGCGGCAGTGCCTCTGCGTGGCGGCGGTGCTTCGGCGTCGGGTCGGTATCGGCCATCGTTCCGGCCCATGCGCTGGGAGGGCGGCTGGATCAACGAGAGTTTGATGAAATTCCCGTCACGCTCGCGATTCGCGCGCCGCCACGCCGATTTGCAACGTCCTTGCAACAACAAGGCCGCCCGCGCATTCATGCCGTACCAGCAACGAACCTTCCGGGAAAAACGCATGCGGCTCGACGATTTCGATCCCAACATCAATGTCGAGGATCAGCGCGGCCGTGGCGGCGGATTTGGCGGTGGCGGCGGCGGCGGTGGGCTGCTGTTCGGCTTGCTCCCGCTCGTCTTCAGCCGCTTCGGCTGCGGCGGCGTGGCGGTAGTGCTCGTCCTGTTCGCCGTCTTTGGCGGGGGGCTCAACATGCTGGGCGGCGGCGGTAGCCAATTGTCCGCACCAACGGAGCAGGCCGGTCCGCGCCAGGCCGGCGGCACCGATGCGACATCGAGCTGCAATATCGATGCCGCTAGCAAATCAGCGTGCAACGCGTTCAGCTCGGCGGACAAGACCTGGGCGGTAATCTTCCAGAAGAGTGGTCAGCGCTTCGTTAAGCCCAAGCTGGTCTTCTATGGCGGCGAAGGGCAGTCGGGCTGCGGCGCCGCGCAGAGCGCGATGGGCCCCTTCTACTGCCCGCAGGACCAGGGCATCTATCTCGACACCGAATTCTTCGGCGAGCTCGCCAGCCGCTTCGGCGCCAAGGGCGATTTCGCGCAGGATTATGTGATCGCGCATGAATTCGGCCATCACATCCAGAATCTGCTCGGCACCTCGGACCAGGTCCAGCAGCGGATGGCCCATGCGGGCAAGACCGAAGGCAACAAGCTCTCGGTGCGGCTTGAACTTCAGGCCGATTGCTATGCCGGCGTCTGGGCGGCGCAGAATCGCACCCGCATGGACCCGGGCGACCTCGAGGAAGGCATGACAGCCGCGCACGCGATCGGCGACGACACGCTGCAACAGGAAGCGCAGGGCCGCGTGGTGCCCGACAGCTTCACCCACGGGACATCGGCCGAACGCGCAGCATGGCTCAAGCGCGGCCTCGACAGCGGCGATCCGGCGCAATGCGATACGTTTTCCGGGGGGATTTGACTTTAGGGGAGCGGCTCCTTTTTATTGTCATCCCCGCGAAAGCGGGGACCCATCTCCAGGGGGTGCCGGATCTCGAAGACCTATTGCGTCTATATCCTGACCAATCGCAAGAACGGCGCGCTGTACATCGGCGTCACCGGCGATCTGATCGCGCGGATATGGCAGCATCGCGAAGGACTGGTGGAGGGTTTCACCAAGAAATACGGCATCGGCAGGCTCGTCCATATCGAGCCCTTTGATGATGTCGGTCTCGCCATCGCCCGTGAGAAGGCGATGAAGAAGTGGCGCCGCGCATGGAAGATCGACCTGCTCGAGCGGGACAATCCGGACTGGGACGACCTCTACCTCAAGCTCAATCACTGACGGCAGGAGATGGGTCCCCGCTTTCGCGGGGATGACAAGAAAATATGGGCCCGGTTTAAATCTTCACCAGCATCTTGCCCTTGTTCCCGCCCGAGAACAGCCCGAGAAACGCCTCGGGCATCGCATCGAGACCCTCGAAAACCGTCTCCTCGCTCTGCAATTTTCCGGCCTGGAGCAGCGCCCCCATCTCCCGGTAGAAATCCGGTGCCTGCGCCATATACTCGCTGACCAGAAAGCCCTGGATGCGGATCCGCGCCGAGATGACCCGCAACAGATAGCGCAGCACGGTCGGCTGGCCTGAATTATAGGCGTCGATCATCCCGCAGATCGCGAAGCGCGCGTGCACGTTCGCAACGGCCAGCGCCGCATCGAGATGCTCGCCGCCGACATTGTCGAAATACACATCGATCCCCTGCGGCGCCGCTTCCTGCAGCTTCTTCACCAGCGAACCGTCTTTCTTGTAATCTACCATCACATCCGCGCCGAGCGACCGGCACCAGTCACATTTGCCGCTGCCGCCTGCCGAGCCAATCACCGTCATGCCCCTCGCCTTGGCGATCTGGATTACGGTCGAACCCACGGCACCCGCTGCGGCGGAGACGAACACCGTCTCACCCTCCTTCGCCTCGGCGACCGTCAGCAACCCGAAATACGCCGTCATCCCCGGCATGCCGAGCTGGCCGAGAAAGGCCTGGGGCGGCACGCCGAGCGCAGGCAGCTTCTGCACGAACGCGGCCGGCACCACCGCTTCGTCGCGCCAGCCGAACATATGCTGGACCATATCACCCACAGCGACGTCCGGCGCCCAGCTCTCGATCACTTCGCCGACCGCGCCGCCCTGCATCGCCTCGCCGAGCTGGAACGGCGGCGCATAGCTTTTCACGTCGTTCATCCGCCCGCGCATATAGGGATCGACCGACAGCCAGTGATTGGCGATCCGCACCTCACCCTCGGCAAGCGGCGTGTCCGGCAGATCGATCATCTCGAAATCGCCGGTCAGCGGCATGCCGTCGGGACGTGATTTCAAGCTCCAGGCGCGGGCCATAGGCAACCTCCTCTTCGTGTTTTCGAAGATCAGGTACGCCTGAAGCGTTGCGATTGGCAACGCAAAAATCCCTCCCCGGCGAGCGGGGAGGGATTGCGGCGGCGGGAGAACATCAAAAGGGAGAAATAGCGCTCATCCCGCCGCCAGCCCCTCTCGATAGGAGAGGGGATCGTCCTCGGCACTCAATAGGTGCCCGAGAAGCTCCGATTGAGAATGTGCGGGCCGCTCGCGTCATCCCCGCTCGCATCCTTGTTGTCGGCGCGGTGGCTGCCATCTTCGTTGAAGAACGCGCCGTTGCGCTCCTCGTCACGCCAATGCGCCTTGGCATCCTCGGCGGTCTTGCGGATCTTCACCTTGTCGTCGACCGACTCGATCCAGCGCGACGGAATCGAATGATGGCGCCCGCCAGCATCGCTATCGCTTTTGGTGAGCAGGATGCGATCGCCGCGCACCTTGTCGACCGTGCCGACATGCTCGCCGTCCGATCCGACCACGTCCATATGCTCGGTCACCCTGGACAGCGCACCACGCTGGGTCTGGCGTTCGGCGCGCCAGCTGCCGAATTCCGTATCGAACTTCGAGCGGTTTTCGCGGCGATATTCGTCATAATCCTGGTCGAGCGCCGCAATCTGCGAGCGCCGCCAGCTGTGATAATCATCGTCGCGCTGAGAGCCTGTGCGATCATCATAGCGCGCATCCAGCTCGCGCCGGCGCTCGGCCTCCTCGTCACCGAACCAGGAACGAACCTCGTCTCCGGCGCGAGCGAAGAAGTCGCGGTCCTGATAATCACGGCCGCGCGGCTGGCCGCCCCCGTGACCGGCCTGGCCGGCTGCCCGGTCGTGCTGCGGACGCCCATCGTCACGATCATCGGTATCGGTGAAGCGACGTCCGTCAGACCCATAGCTTCCCTGGAAGCCATTATCGCGGACATAGCGGCGCTGACCCGAGCCGCGGTTCAGGTTGAACCGTTCGCGCTCGGCATAACCGGCATGTCCATATTCGCGGGGCCCATAATCGCGAGACCCGAAATCGGCCTGCCCGTAACCACGCTGCCCGTAACCGCGATTCCGGTCGCGGTTCTGGCCGAGCTCGCCGGCTGCCTGATACTGGCGCGCGCTGGAGTAGCTGTAATCGCGGCCCGATCCATAATCCTGGCCGAAATCCGTCCGATCCCGGTCGCTATAATAGTCGCCCAAACCGGAATCCCGGGGATAGCGTTCATAGCCCATGATGGCCTTCTCCTGACATTTTCCTGCTGCGGCAAGCGGCATGGCTGCGCGCCTGCTCGTCCAGCAATAAAGGATGAAAGCCGTGTTAGTTCCGATAGTTACGCAGACGTAGCGATATCTCGCCGTGCACCCCGCGCGGTTCGCCGCAGGCCAGGTTTCAGCGCTGGAAGGGAGCCGGTTGCATCGCCTGAAAAGGCCCGCTAGAGGCGTCGATCTTCGGCTTGGAACACCATTGGCCGAGGTGGAGCGGGGCTGTAGCTCAGATGGGAGAGCGCTGCAATCGCACTGCAGAGGTCAGGGGTTCGATTCCCCTCAGCTCCACCAGACCCGCCGATGACAAGCTGAGGCCCTGACTCTACACAGGCCGTCATGACTGACGCCGCGCCTTCCAGCCCGATCCCCGCCGCCACGCTCGCCCTGTTCCGCGAGACCGGTGGTGCGCCGGAGCTGCTGTTCGTCGAGCGCGCCAAGGCAATGGTGTTTGCCGGCGGGGCGCTGGTTTTCCCGGGCGGGCGGATCGATCCCGGCGACCATGCGCTCGCGCTCACTTTCCCCGGCGATCCCGACGATATCGCGGCGCGTATCGCCGCGATCCGCGAGACGATCGAGGAAGTGGGCCTGCCGATCGGCCTCACGCCGGTACCGGACACAGACACGCTCACCGCCCTGCGCGCCGCGCTCCACGCCGGCATCTCGCTCGGCGCGGCCTTGCACGATGCCGGCCTTGCGCTCGATCCCGGCCCGCTTGTCCCCTTTGCCCGCTGGCTGCCCGCGCACGCACATATGCGGATCTTCGACACGCGCTTCTATCTCGCCCGCGTGCCCGCGCACGCACCCGATCCGGTCGTCGACGATACCGAAAATGTCCGCGTCTTCTGGTCGACTGCGCAAGCCGTACTCGACGATGCCGATGCCGGCCGCGTGCAGATTATCTTCCCGACACGGCGCAATCTCGAACGCCTCGCCCGCTTCGCCAGTTTCGACGAAGCCGTAAGCGACACCGCGCGCCACCCGATCCGCATCGTCACCCCCTGGGCCGAGGTGCGCGACGGGATCACCCATCTCTGCATCCCCGACGATATCGGCTATCCCGTCACGTCGGAGCCGATCACGAGCGCGATGCGCGGCTGATGCGCGCACTGCGGCGGGCGATCGGCGGGGCGACGATCGCCGCGATCCTTATCGCGCTCGGCCTGATGGCGTTCGCGATGTTGCGCGGCAGGCCGCAGGACCTGCCCTGGACTCAGCTCGATCTCGGCGAACCGATCGGCGTCTTCACGGGCCGCAAGCTCGCCGGGCTCACCCAGGATTTTCCGAGATGCCGGGCGCTGCTCGACAAGGCCGGCGTGCGCTACCTCATTCTGCCCGAGGTCCATGCTGGCGCCTGCGGCTATTCTGACGGCGTTCGCTTCACGCCTGGCGGATCGCGGCGCGCATCCTATGCGCCGGCGGATATCGGCATGGCCTGCCCCGTCGCCGCGGGACTGTCGGTGTGGGAATGGAATATCGTCCAGCCCGCCGCGCGCCGGCTGCTGGGCAGCCCGGTCGTCGCGATCGAGCATTATGGCAGCTATAATTGCCGCCACATCGCCGGCGAAAAAATCTGGAGCGAACACGCCACCGCCGACGCGATCGACATTGCCGGTTTCCGCCTCGCCAATGGCAAGCGCATCACGATCGCCGGCAACTGGAAGGGCAATGGGCCTGAGGCGACCTTCCTGCACGAAACCCGGAACGGCGCCTGCAAACTGTTCGCGACGACTCTGTCACCCGATTACAACGCGGCACACTGGAACCATCTCCACCTCGACCAGGCTGCGCGCGGCGAATTCGGCTGGCGGGCTTGTCGCTAAAAAAAAAAGCCCCTCCCCTTCAGGGGAGGGTTGGGGGTGGGGGAGTCTCACCACGTTCGCGACGTTGCTTGAGGCACTGCCCCACCCCAACCCAGTGTCAGATCGGACATGCTCCCAGCATGTCCTGAACAGCGCGGGGCGCTGTTCACCTGACACTCCTGAAGGGGAGGGGCT
>JBDTXU010000537.1:0-18399 GCA_040006055.1 Sphingomonas bacterium
AACCGGACCGCCGCCGCGATGCTGGCAAAGGCCGCCGACGCGGCGACGCGCGAGGTGTGGGTGCCGAAGCTCGCATCGGGCGAATGGACCGCGACGATCTGCATTTCGGAGCCCGATGCGGGTTCGGACGTGGGGCGCATCCGCTCGCGGGCAAAGCGCGGCGATGACGGCGTCTGGCGCGTCAGCGGCGAGAAATGCTGGATCAGCTATGGCGATCACGATCTCGCCGCGCGCATCGGGCATTGCATGCTCGCGCGCACCTCGGACGCGCTCGGCGTGCGCGGGTTGAGCCTGTTGCTGGTCCCGAACAGCCGTGACGACGGAAGCGCGAACGGCGTCGCCGTGCGCCGTATCGAGGAGAAGCTCGGGCTGCACGGATCACCGACCTGCGTGATGGGGTTCGAGGATGCTGAGGCGGTTCTGATCGGTGCCGAGGGCCGGGGGCTCCAGACTCTGTTCCATATGATGCTGCTGATGCGCCTGTCCTGCGCGCCGCAGGGTGTTGGCGTCGCCGAGGCGGCGCTCGCGACCGCGCTGGGTTATGCACAGGAACGACGGCAGGGCGGCGATCCCGCCGCGCCGCCGGTGTCGATCATCGCGCACGCCGATGTGCAGCGCCAGGTGCTGCGCATGGCTGGTCGCGTCGAGGTGGCGCGCGGCATTGCGCTTGCCTCGGCTGCGGTGATGGACCTGGCCGAGCGCGCGCCCGAGGCGGATCGTCCCGGCTGGCTGGCGCTCGCGCAGTTCCTGCTGCCGATTGCCAAGGACCTCTCAGCGCGGCTGGCATTCGACGTGTCGAGCGAGGCGCTGCAGGTGCTCGGCGGCGCCGGCTATACGCGCGAATGGCCGGTCGAGCGGCGTCTGCGCGACGCGAGGGTGTTCGCGGTGTTCGAGGGCACGAGCGGGATCCAGGCGATCGATATGCTTCACCGCCGGCTGTGGCGCGACGATGGCGACGGCCTCAATCGCTTTCTCGCTGCGGCGCGCGCTGACCTTGGCGACGATCCGGATTCGCCTGCGGTTGCGGCAATGCTTGACCGGTTGGAGACAGTGGCGGCGGCGCTCGGCGCGTGGCGCGGCGAGGCGCGCGAAGCCGAAGCGGGGGCGACCGCGTTTCTCGATCTGTGCGGGCTCGCGGTCGGCGGCTGGATCGCGTTTCGGCTGAAGCGCTTTGCCGGTGATGACGAGGTGGCGCGGCGATTGAAGGCGGCGGCAAGCTTCCATCTCGCAGAACTGCCCGCGCGGGTCGAAGCCGAAGCGCGGCTCGCGACGCTTGGCGGGGCGCGGCTCGACGGGTTCGGCGATTATCTCGCCTGAGGGCGCTCAGCTATTCGTGGATGCGGCGCAGCAGATTGACCAGCGTCGCCGTCTCGCGCTGCGTGAAGCGCGCCTTCAGCCAAGCCTCGTGCTCGAGAATGCTTTCGCGCGCGCTCACCAGCGCCTCATGCCCCGTTACCGTCAGGTGAAGCGTCTGGCGGCGCCGATCGCCCGTCGAGGCGCCGCGCTCGACAAAGCCGCGCTTCTGCAGCCGGTTGATGATGGCCATCACCGTCGCGCGGTCCATCTGTAGCCGGCGTCCGATATCGGCCTGGGCGATATCGGGATGGTCGTCGATCAGCCAGAGCGTCGAGACCTGCTTCTGGGTGAGATCGAGATTGGCGAACGTCTCGGTGAAATGGCGATAGACGGCGCCGTGCGCCAGGCGGATGTGGAAGCCCACAATCTCGCCGATACCGCCGAGGTCCGGATCGGCGTCGGCGGAGCCTATAGCGGCACCCTGTTTGACCGCGCTATTATGGGGGTAATTCATAGTAACAGCTTGATCGTCTTGCGGCGCAGCGTCAATGCTTCGGCTTGAAAAATCGTTGGCCTTGCATACAATGCGCGCAAACAATGGACCTGAGAGGATCAGCCGTGGCGCAGTTTCCGGAAACCCCGTCGTTCACCGGTTTCAACACCCCTTCGCGGATCGAGGCGGATATCGCCGACCTCGACGTCAAGGGCGCGATTCCGCCCGAACTCGACGGCGCCTTTTACCGCGTCCAGCCCGATCCGCAGTACCCGCCGCGCCTCGGCGACGACATCGCCTTCAACGGCGACGGCATGATCACGATGTTCCGCTTCCATGACGGCCGCGTCGATTTCAAGCAGCGCTGGGCGCACACCGACAAATGGAAGCTGGAGCGCGAGGCGGGCAAGGGCCTGTTCGGCGCGTACCGCAATCCGCTGACCGATGACGAGAGCGTGAAGGGCAAGATCCGCGGCACCGCCAACACCAATGCCTTCATCTATGGCGGCAAGCTCTATGCGCTGAAGGAGGATTCGCCGGCGCTGGTGATGGACCCCGTCACGCTCGAGACGGAAGGCTTTACCTGGTTCAACGGCGCGATGACCGGGCAGACCTTCACCGCGCATCCCAAGATCGATCCGCTGACCGGCGACATGATCGCGTTCGGCTATGCCGCCAAGGGCGTGCTGACGCTCGACATGACCTATTATGTCGTGTCGCCCGAGGGCGAGCTGAAACAGGAATTGTGGTTCGAGCTGCCCTATTACGCGATGATGCATGATTTCGCGATCACGCCCGATTACGCGCTGTTCCATGTCGTGCCGAGCACGTCGAACTGGGAGCGGCTCGAAAAGGGCCTGCCGCATTTCGGCTTCGATACCACGCTGCCGGTCTATCTCGGCGTCCTGCCGCGCCGGCCCGATGCGACGGCCGAGGACATCCGCTGGTTCAAGCGCGACAATTGCTTCGCCAGCCATGTGATGAACGCGTTCCAGGAGGGGACGAAGATTCACTTCGACACGCCCGAGGCGAAGAACAACATGTTCCCCTTCTTCCCGGACATTCACGGCGCGCCGTTCAACGGCCCCGAATCAGCGAGCTTCCTGACGCGCTGGACGGTGGACATGGCATCCGACTCCGATGCGTTCGAGAGCCGCGAGCGGCTGACCAACATGATGGGCGAATTCCCCCGCATCGACGACCGGCGGACCGGGCTGCCCTATCGTTACGGCTGGATGCTGGTGATCGACCCGACCAAGCCCGTCGAACTCAAGGGCGGCAGTCCCTCGGGCATGTTGATGAATACGCTCGGGCTGATCGATCACGAAACCGGCACCGAGCAGAAATGGTGGTGTGGCCCGCTATCCTCGCTGCAGGAGCCCTGCTTCATCCCACGCAGCGCCGATGCGCCGGAAGGCGATGGCTGGATCGTCCAGGTGTGCAACCGGCTCGAGGAGCATCGCTCCGATCTGCTGCTGTTCGATGCCGTGGATATCGCAAAGGGCCCGATTGCGGAGATCCGGATTCCTATCCGCTTGCGTTTCGGGTTGCATGGCAACTGGGCGACTGCGGCGGAGATCGGGGTGAAGGAGGCTGCGTGATCCGGGCTGACCTGAACTTCGTCTAGGTCACATACTCATAAACGGGATTCCCTTCGTAGGCTGTCGTGATTCAAGATCCGTGACGGTCGTCGCCGAGGGGACACATCACGGCGCCCGCGCACGCCGCCTCCGGCCAGACCAGCGCCCAGGCCGCCACCGTTTCGCCACGAGTCTCGCCGGCCCAACCATCGCAACATCGGCTGCCGCCGGCCCAAATCCGGACGGCCGCAATGCCATACGTCGAACCTTAACGCAGGCCCGCAACCTTCTCCGCCACGTCGCGATGGATCGAATTGAGGGTTTTTCGCAAGACTGCGGCTTCCAGTGCCTCCGTGATCGGATGATAGCTGGCGGGTTTAACACCTTGGCCATGAAGAACGGCGAACCAGCTCGAATCGCGGAACAGGTCCTGATGCGCCGGAATAACTTCGCCGCGGGCGGAGAAGCTCGCAATTCTCTCAGCAAGCGTGTCGGGAACAGGCAGCGTACGACAATGGCGCCAGAATTCCGTGTCGTTACGCTCGGTAAGCACGTAGTGCGCGACGAGAAAATCACGGATGTTGGCAAAGAGATCGCCCATCTCCCGATTGAAGCGGCCCGCCAATACGCTGTCGTTCGCGCCGGTCGGAAAGAATGCGAGGAGCTTCGAAATCGCCGCCTGGACGAGGTGAATACTGGTCGATTCGAGCGGCTCGAGGAAACCCGCCGCCAGCCCAATGGCCACGCAATTGCCAACCCATTGGCGAGAACGGCAGCCAGTGGTGAAGCGGAGCAGCCGCGGCTCGTCAGCGCCGTGCCCTTCGAGATCGCGAACAAGGTCCTCCATTGCGGCGGCCTCACTCAGAAAGGCGTCGCAGAAGACGTAACCATTGCCGGTACGGTGCTGGAGCGGGATGCGCCATTGCCAGCCCGCCTCGCGCGCGGTCGAACGGGTGATGGGTCGGAGCGCCGGCATCCGTCGCGAGGGAGCGACGACCGCGCGGTTGACCGGCAGCCACCGGCTCCAGTCCTCGAACGGCGAGTCCAATGCGCCCTCGATCAGCAGGGCGCGAAAACCCGAGCAATCGATGAAGAAATCCCCCTCGATCGAGCGCCCGTCGGCCAGGCGCAGTGCCTCGATAGACCCCTCTTCCGTGCGGACGACGCCGGTCACCCGCCCCTCGACCCGGACAACACCCTTTTGGCCGGCATATCCGCGCAGATAATCACCATAAAGCCCAGCGTCGAAATGATAGGCGTACGGCGGGGCGCCTACCTGTTTGCCTCCTGGAATTGCGCATTTGCCGGCGCGCGCGGCGAGCGTTCCAACGTTGAATGCGTCGATTGGTGCCTTAAGGCCCAGCCGTCGCGCCCTGAGCCAGAAATGGGGGAATGGCAGGCCACCGAAATCGGCGCCGTACCGGTCGAAGGGGTGGAAATAGCGATGGTCGAGCCGCCCCCAATTGACGAACTCGATCCCGAGCTTGGCAGTCGCCGCCGTCTCACGGACGAACTCGGCTTCGTCGATACCAAGCATGCGGTTGAAGGCGACGATCGGCGGAATGGTCGCCTCGCCGACCCCGATCGTGGCGATGTCGCTGGATTCAACGAGGCTGATCCGCGTTGTGGCGACGCCAAGCATCCGTCCCAGCGCAGCGGCAACCATCCAGCCGGCGGTTCCGCCGCCAACGATGACGATATGACGCAACCAGGTCACCCGACCGGATTCCACGGTCGGGAGAGCAAGTCGCGGCAGCGGCGCGGGGCGTAGCGGCCCGACATGACGCATGCGTCAGCCATCGGCAATGATCCGCACTATCCGGCGATCGTCAGGCGGCAATATCGAACGGACGAATGTGCCCAGCGCTACCGCGATGGTCCGGCATCCAGAGATCGCTATCGACCCTGGCGCCGCGACGATCGTGCGAGATTTCGCCGGCCGGGCCGACGTCGAACGATGCCATGCTTTGCACCAGCAATGAGGCCGCAGCGCTGACTGAGGCTGGAATGGGACTCCTGCCCAGCGTATCGGCCGCAACCGCCAACCCGGGCGGTTCCAACATCGGATGGGGGGTACCGTCCAATCCGCCGAGCCGTTTGCTCTCAATTTCGCTCTGGAACGGCCAGGCATCGCCACCCCAAAAAAGGCCAGGCGCGACATCACGGCTGGCGTGCGCGGAGTCAGCGTCAGCACTATGCTCGATCGGCGCAACTCCCTGTACGCTATAATAGGACGTCGACCGCAGCGCCTGCTGCCCCCCGCCCGACAGATCCAGGGGGGCGAAATCGCTGTCGGTGAAGCGGAGCGTTTCGACACTATAAAGGGTGTCGGCGCCGTCGCGATCTGCGATCAGATCTTCAACCGTGTAACTTCCATCCTCGTTGGCCGTGACGGTATAGTCGGCCGAGATTCCCGAATAGGTGGCGACATCGCTGCCCCCGCCCCCGTTGAGGATATCGTCTCCCGCCCCGCCCGTCAGCCTGTCGTCGCCGCCCGTCGAGTTCGATTCCACCGTCGCGTGCAGCTGGACATTGTCGAGAGACGCTCCGGTATTGTCCTCCGAGCCCGTGCCCTTGAAGGTCAGGACATTGTCGCCCGCGCCCGCCACGAGGTCGAACGCCGCGTTGCGCATGTCGGTATGCGAGTCCGAATAGGACGCGACGAGCACGCCGTTCCAATAGACCTCAAGCCCGCCGTTGCTCGCACTGGTGCGGTTGGCCTGGTCGAATTGCAGGCGATAGACACTGCCTTCGGTCAATCCGGCGAAGGTCTGGTGGATCGACATGTTGCTGCCCGATCCACCACCGGAATCCATGTCGAGCCAGAAGCTGCCGTCAGTCGCCAAGACGCCGCCATACGGGTAGACCTGTTCGAAAGGCTGCGAATTGTCCTTGGTCCAGCCGGGCAGCGTGTCATTGGCGATGCCCCATCCACCGCTGCCGATGACAGTCCCGGATTGCTCGAAGCTGCCGTTGACGACCAGGTTGCTGCCGACGATCGACCTGCCGCCGGTCGCGTTGTCGTCCCCGAACAAAGCGTCGTCCCCCGCGCCGCCATCGACCACATCGTCGCCGGCATTGCCGAAGATCGTGTCGGCACCCGCCTGGCCATGCAGGCTGTCGGCGGCGCTCGATCCGTTGATCTGGTCATTCCCTTCAAGCGCCCAAAGCTCCTCGCCGCCAGCGGCGGCAGTGAGCGTATCGGCATTCCTCGTTGCACGTCCGACATGCGCGTTGATCTGCGACGAGTCCCAGGTCGTGCCATCGGCGAAGTCGACAAATTCGATGCCGGCGTCACCCCAGCTCTGATTCTCGACCGCGATCGAGCCGTCCGCGTCCTTGAAGGTCAGGCGAATGGCGCCGTCGGAGCCGAATGCATCGATCAGCACGCGGCCGGGCGCGATGCTGGCGCCAAACACGATGCGATCAGCCTGATCGTTGTTCCACGAATAATCATGGATGACATCGTCGCCGTCGCCAAGATTGTAAATGTAGCGGTCGTTGCCATAGCCCGATTCGAGCCGATCATTCCCGGTCCCGCCGGTGATGCTATCGTTGCCGTCTCCGGTCAGGACATTGTCGTTGCCAGCGCCGGCATCGACCGCGCCCCCGAAGGGCGATCCGTAGATCAGGTCGTTACCGCTGGTCGACTGGTCATTGACGAAGTGGGCTGCGATCTGGCCCAGGTCCCAGGTCGTGCCGTCGGCGAAATCGATGAACTCGATGCCGGCATCGCCCTGCCACTGGTTCTGGACCAGGATCGAGCCCGGGCCGCCGTCGAACATGATCTTGAGATCGCTGCCATTGCCATTGTTGATAAGGCGGACACCCGCAGGCGTGATGCCAGCGCCGAACACGATCCGGTCGGCCTGATCGTTGTTCCACGAATAGTCATAGATGACATCGTCACCATCGCCGAGATTGTAAACGTAACGATCATTGCCATAGCCCGATTCGAGCCGGTCATTGCCGGTCCCGCCGGTGATGACGTCCTCGGCATCGCCGGTATGAATGAGATCGTTGCCCGCACCGCCATTCACCGCCCCACCAAAGGGCGAGAAGATTTCGTCATTGCCGCTCGTCGACTGGCCGGCCACGAAGCGCGCGGCGATCTGGTTCTGGTCCCAGATCGTACCATCGGAGAACTCGATAAACTCGATGCCGGCATCGCCCTGCCATTGGTTCTGGATCAGGATCGAGCCCGCACTTCCCTCGAAGCTTATCCTGACGTCGCTGCCATTGCCGTTGTTGGCGAGATGGAGTGCCTCGGGCGTGATTCCGGCGCCCAATATGATGCGATCGGCCTGATCGTTATTCCAATTATAGTCGTAGATGACATCGTCGCCGTCGCCGAGGTTGTAGACATAGGTATCGTTGCCGGCATCGCCCTCGAGCCGGTCGTTGCCGGTGCCGCCGGTAATCAGGTCGTCGCCCGCCCCGGCCAGGAGATGATCGTTACCGGCGCCGCCGGCGACGACGTCGCTGCCGCTTGAGCCGAACACGGTGTCGTCGCCCGCCGTCGCCTGCCCGGCGATCCAGGCCGCTGCGATCTGCCCCTGGTTCCAGACAGTGCCGTCAGCGAATTCCAGACCCTCGATGCCGGCATCGCCCCACCATTGGTTCTGAACGCGGATCGAGCCGGGGCCAGTGGCGAAGCTGATAATGATCTCGCTCGCGTCGGCAGGGTTGTTGGAGAAGCGCAGATCACTCGGGGCGATACCGGCCCCAAACACGATCCGGTCCGCGCCATCGTTCCCGTAATTGTAGTCATGGATGATGTCGTCGCCGTCGCCCGGATTATAGATATAGGTGTCGTCGCCGGCATCGCCCTCGAGACGGTCGTTGCCGAGGCCGCCGTTGATGATGTCGCTATTGCCGCCACCATAGATCGTGTCGTTGCCGGCACCGCCATTATAGGTCTGCGCGTAGCGCGACCCGAGCATCAGGTCGTCGCCCGCCGTTCCATGAATGCTGCGGCGATCGATCTCGATCTTGTCCCACACGGTGCCGTCAGCGAACACCGCCTGCTCGACATCGTTATAGCTCAGAAACTCGTTATAGCCTTCGTTGAACTGACCCTGCACGCGGATGCTGTCGCCTGAGGAAAGCGTGAAGATCGCATCCTGGCCATCACGCGTCACGGTGACGTTGCCCGGAAGCACACCATCCTTGAAAGACAGCGTGTCGAATTCGCTCGTTCGGCCGTCGGTCAGCGTCTCAATGACCGTGTCATGGCCGCCCCCGACTCCGAAGCGATAGGTATCGGAGCCGTTCATGCCTTCGAGAATGTCATCGCCCGCGCCGCCGTCGAGCGTATCGTCGGAACCAAAGCCGATGATGTGGTCGTTGCCGGCCGAGCCGGTGAGCACCATCTGGCTGGCCTGATCCTTGGTGATGTAGCTGCCATCGGCGAAGGTGAAACGCTCGACGTCGTTCCAAGTATAGGGATAGGAGTAAGTGAATTCGCCGGTCAGGGTCAGAGTGTCGTCGGTGCCATTGATCGAGATGACCAGATTGTCGTCGACGCGGGTGAATCCGAGATCAGCGAGTGTGATGTTCGCGCCGAACCGCACTTCGTCATCTTCGTCGAGATTGGCATTGCTCAGGGATTCGCGAATCTCGTCATGGCCGTAACCGCGGCCGAACAGATAAATGTCACTGCCATCGCCCCCCTCGAGCAGGTCGTTGCCTCCCTTGCCGTCGAGCGTATCGGAGCGGAATGTCCCCACCAGGTGATCGTCGCCTGAGGTCCCGCCGGTCAGCTTGGTGGCGATATCGATATCGGTCCATTGCGTGCCATTGGCGAACGTGAACAGTTCGACATCATTCCAGGCAAACCAGTTGCCGAAGGTGAACTGACCGGTGATGCGCAACGTCTCGCCGGTGTCCGCCACGGTCAAAAGGAGGTCATTGCCCTCGCGCCCGACGGTCAAGTCGCCGGGCAGCAGCGTCGGGCCGAACACGACCCGGTCGAAATCGCCTACATTGACCTGGGCCACGCTCTCGCGAATCTCGTCATTGCCGTAGCCGCGGTCGAAATGATAGGTATCGCTGCCATCGCCGCCTTCGAGGATGTCGTTTCCGGCGCCGCCATCGAGATCGTCGCTGCTGTAGAAACCGAGCAGATGGTCATCGCCCGGTGTCGATTGCAGCAGCATCTGCTGGACGGCGGCCTTGCTCCACACGGTGCCGTCGGCGAAGCGGAAATTCTCGACATCAGTCCAGGTGTAGAGCGTCTGGAGGTCGAACTCGCCGGCAACGCGCAAGCTGTCGCCTGAGGCCAGGGTCAGGATCAGGTCATTGTCCTCGCGCGAGACCGATACGTCGGCGACCGACACGCTATTGTCGAACTCGACGCTGTCATCGTCACCATAGAGGACGTTAGTGATGCTTTCCTCGATCCGGTCGTGGCCCGCGCCGACGCCGAAAACATAGGTGTCACCACTGTCGCCGCCGCGCATCACGTCGTCGCCCGCGCTCTTCTCGAACCGGTCGGACAGCTTGAAGCCCTCCGTGATATCGTTGCCAGCCGTTGTCTGCGCGGCGATCATCTTCTGGTTGACGTCCTGCCAGGACCAGATCGTGCCGTCGTGGAATTTGACTTGCTCGATCCGGCTGGTCGGGATGGCCCCGAACACGCCGGTCTGGATATAATCGTCCTGACCCTGGAGCGTGATTGCGTCGCCCGAGCTGTCAAATGTGAGCGTGATCGACGAGCCGGCGCGCGAGAAGACGACGTCGCCGGGATTGATGCCGGCACCCAGCTCGATCGCGTCGATCGTCTGTTCGACGGTCAGGAAACCATCGCCGATCAGCGTCGGGTTGTCGTCGAACACTGTGTCGTGCCCATCGCCCAGGTTGAACACATAGCTATCGCCGCCGCCGCCGCCGGAGAGCAGATCGTTGCCGAGCCCGCCGACCATCGTATCGGCAATGATATCGCCCCGCAGCCGATCATTGCCCGCGCCGCCCGTGGTGACGATCGCCTCGACGTCCTTCCACGAATAGGCCGAGTTATCGGCGAAGGCGAACCACTCGACGCGGTCGAACCATTGCGCGCCTAGCACCCCGGTCTGGAAGCTGTTGAACTGGCCATCGACGGTCAGCGTTTCGCCGGTCGTCGTGTTGGTGATGGTGAGGTCGTCGGTGTCGTAGTTGCGGGTGAAGAGCAGCGACGAGGGATTGATATCCTCGCTGAACTGAACAACATCGGCGCGTACCGTCAGGCTGATGCCGCCCAGGCCCACATTGACGTCGATATATTGCGCCTGCTCGCGGATGATGTCGTTGCCCGCGCCCGCGCCCCAATCATAGATGTCGGCACCGTCCATGCCGATCAACACATCATTGCCGGCCGACGCGGCGAAGGTGTCGTCGTCGCCGAAACCGTGGGTCACGTCGTTGCCGACGGTCGTTTCCTGCGCGATCAGTTGCTGCTGCAGGTCTTTGTTAGTGAACGCGTCGCCATAGTTGCGGAACGCAAACATTTCGATCCGCGAATTTGGCGCGAGAAATCCATTGTAGCCGAGCGAGGTATAGGCGAACGCGCCCTGGATCAGGATGCTGCCGCCACTGTCGCCAACGGTGATCAACAGATCGTCGCCATTTTCACCTGATCGGTTGTACGTCAAATCCTCGGGCGCGATGTTATCGCCGAATACCAGCAGATCGGCCGCGCGAAGCAATGGCGTGGTCTGCTGATCGTGGATGACATCATTGCCGTCACCACGATTGAAGACATAGAGATCGGCGTCATCGCCGCCCTCGATCTGGTCATCACCCTTGCCGCCGGTCAGGACGTCGGAATGCATCGTTCCGACGAGATGGTCATTGCCGTCGGTTCCCTTGCCGACCGCCGCCATGATCTCGGGGAGTTCCATGATCGACCCGTCGGCGAACTGGATATCCTCAATGCCCTTGTCGCTGCTCAAAAGCAGATCGGAACCGATAGCAACTACTGCGGCGAACTGCCCGGTTACCCGAACGGTTTCTCCGGTTGCCTTGACGGTGATCAGCAGATCGTCGCCGGACCGCTCGAGATTGACATCATTCTGACTGAGAAAAGCAAACCGGATCCGGTCGCCCGCGGGATTGGCTTCTATGTCGTGGATGGTCGCGTGGCCAACGGTACGACCGAAGACATAGACGTCCTGGCCTGTGCCGCCGGTCAGCACGTCATTGCCGCCGCCGCCAAAATAGATTGCGGTTTCTCCTGCCGTGCCGCGCACAAGCGTCTCGTCGGCAGCGGTCCCGAGACGGATGTCTGCGACATGGAGTCCGCTTGCGAGCTGGGCGAGGGTCAGCGGCTGAGTTACGCCATCCATCGCGCTCACCAGCTGCGCGAACAGATAGTCGCCCGTAACCGCATTGCCGTCAGACCGGACCATGCCATCCGAAAGAGCGCCTAGCAAAGGCGCCCAGGCGGCCCATTCAGCCGCTGCTGCTGTCGCGTCCGACGGCAAATCCAGCAGTCGCGCATGGAGCAGGTCGGCAAGTGCGGTCGGGCCGTTGGCGACCATCAGATCGCGGGCTGCATCATAATGGATCGCCGAGAATTCGCTGGCCAATGGTCCCTGCACCACGAGACGGAGCGTGAGGCGCGTGACCTGATTCAGCCAGAGCGCTTCGACCTGGGGCAGATTGTCGAGGTCGATCGCGCCGTTTGTGGCGCGCGGCATCAGCGTGTAGCCGCTATATTTCTCGAGGAACGCGAGTTTGCGCGCATCGAAGCCATTGCTGCCAAGCGCAGTAACCGTAGCGCCATCGACGCCGGCCCATCGGAACAGGATTGCCTGGGCCTCAGCGACCAGAACGCTGAGGTCGCTGGTAACGTTCGTGACGAAACTCGAAACCTCGCTGAGCAGCGTTGCATCGCTCGACATGGCGATGCGCAGGTCCTTGACCTCGCCGAAGCCATCGAGCTGAGGCAATGCGGCCGCGGCCGATGATACGCTCGTATCGCCGAGATATTTGCTGTTCGTCTCGTTGATTGCCAGCGCGACGTCGGCGATCTTGCCCGTCGTACCGTCGCTCCGGGTGAAGCTGCCTTCATGTACGATGGCGTTGCCCGCCACGTTCGTCGCGGTCGCTGGAGTCGTACTGGTCAGCGATATCGAGACGATACCAAGCTGGCTCAAGGTCTTCAGCTCGCCCGCGTCGGTTACGCCGTCCTGATCCAGATCCTGCCAGACCTGCAGTGACGCAAACACGCTGTCGCTCGCATCGATTTTGCCGTCGCCATTGCTGTCATAGGTGCCGAGCACCGCGAACCCTGGCGACGTCTGGTTTCCGAACATTTCGGTGACGTTATCGATCGAGCCATTGCCATTGGCATCGCGTACCAGGAAACCGTCGGTCGCCCTCAGCCATCCGGTGTGCTCGGCAAATCCATCGCCATCGAATTCGAAATATGCCTTGCTGGCACCTTCCGATGTGAGATTGTACCCGTCGCCGTTCAGATCCAGTACCAAAGGATCGAAGCTGCCAAAGCCGACGCCAAAGCCAGCCTTGAGCGCGAGATTGATGAATTGCTCCAGTCCCGCGTCGCGGGCCGGCTTGCCCAGCGCCGACGTATCGGCACCATGGCCCGAGGAGAACACCGTTACACCGGCGGTACCCACACCGCTGGTCAGGTCGAGATTGTAATTCTTGATCGCCGCGCTTGCCGTCTGACCCCATAGGTTGACCTCCAGGGTGCCGTCGCTGTCGAGCCGATACCGCGCAAACTTCATCGTTACCTGATCGATGAAAAATGCGGCGGTGTAGATAAGCTCGGAGCCAATCACTGGGAAAGCTGCCGAAAGCGACGAGAACGGCGCCCAATAGGCATAGCCGCTCTGCTGCCACCATTGGTTGACACCACCGGTCAGCCTGATGCCCCAGTCGACTGTGTCGCCGGCCTCGCCATCCTCGACCCAGGTGTTCGAACCGACCGAGAATTCATCCTTGCCGGTGTCGCCGTAAAGGTGGGACTCCCAGCCTCGTCCGGCCAGGAAATCGTTACCAGCGCCGCCGTGAAGGGTCGAATATCCTTCCCCGTCGGACTGTTTTCCAGCATTGCCGATCAGGATGTCGTCATATTGCGTGCCGATCACGCTATTCGCGTTGGCGATACGCAGCATTATGTCGGAACGGCCTAGGAGCCCGGCATAAAGACCGGCCAGATACCCTCCGGTACCGGAGGTGAGCGCGCTGCCATTTAGGTACTGCACCGTTTGATTGTCTGCATCGCGTAAATCGACGCGCACACCATAGTTGACCGTTGTGGTTCCGAAAAAGCCCGTCGTCGTAGTGGAGCGGCCTGCCTGTGACATGTCGAGCAAGTCGTCATCGATGGCCGGCGTCTCGGTGGTTCCGAGATCGATCCTATCGAAGCGATTGAACGAGAGAAGGTCGCGATTCAGTTCCGGGGCATTCAGGTCTGTGACGATCACACGGTCGGAATAGTTGGTGCCCACGACGCGCTCGATTGCCACGAGAAGGTCGTGTCCGCCCTCGCCGTCATTTGAAACCCGAATGGTCGGGATACCGCCGAGCACCAGGTTGCCACCGATGTTTACCACGATCCCCGAACCCGCCTGCGAGTAGTCTGCGGTATCCTGACCAGCTCCGAAGAATCCGGTCGGACCCTGATCTCCCCCCACGAGAACATCGTCGCCAGCTCCGCCCCGCAAGATGTCCGCGTCCGCGCCACCACTCAGCAAGTCATTACCAGCGCCGCCGTTGAGAATATCATCTCCGCTATAGCCGAGAATCTGATCATCCCCCGCGGTGCCGCTGAGCGAGTCGTTGGGGCTGTCCGCGTTGAACCAATCGACGGAGGTGGGCAGCGAGGGAAGCCCGTGCCCGCCGATGAACTTTCCACCGCCAGAAAGATCATATATGACCGGATCAACGGTATTTCCTGTTAATCCCGCAAAACCCGCCCCATTGAGGATCATGTTTCGCATCCAAAAATCAGCCGGATCACTGCCTGTCGACCAATCTACAATAGCGCTCAGCAGGGCTGCCGAGAGGCCCCCAATGGCATAGGCCCCGATATATGCCTCAAGACTCTGCGCCGATTGCCCCAGGACCGCCGTTTGGGCGGCAACTAGGCCGCCCTCCCCCAACTGGTATAGCCAGCCGTTGACCTTCATATCGTCCCAGAGCGCCTGATCACCGCCAGGACCGGCCAGCATCAGCGGGACGTACGCTGTCCAAGCTTCAATGGGCAGACCGAAATTCGCGAAAACTTGACGATGGTAGTCACGGATGGCGCTAACGGAGAGGTCCAGCGATGGCAGCCCTGTGTTGAAAGCCTCTTGTCGCGCCTGAAAGTCAGCTTGCGCCAATTGTTCAGAAATCTGATCCCACTCGTAGCTACTCAAAGTTATATTGTGCTCAGCCGCAACCCGATCGGCAAACGCGCGAGCTACAGACCCATTTATAGTCTGATCATTAACAACCTGAAGCGCGAGATTGCCATAGGACTCACCAAACTCGGCTAGCTTTAGGTAGTATAGGGTTGGGTTTTCTTGAAGAGTAGAAAGATCGTTCATCTGCTGTTGCGTCAGATACCTATTCGGCACGATCAGGATTCCCTCTATGAAACGATTGGATCTTTCTTGCGATTTCGGCCGAAATCTTATCGCGATGAGTTACCCAATTTCGTCCATAGGTAACGTATACGATAAGGTCGTTGAACAGTAATTCCTGGCGACAATTACCGACGAATGCTCGGCCACTGTATTTATCTTTTGGGATAGACCGTGAGCAATACACAAACCCGCCATAATCTGGGCTACCAAAGATATCACGCCATTCAATATTCCGATCGGAGAGACGATTAAGGGCGACTGATGCAGTCTCAGTACTTCCTTTTCCATTGCTGGAAAAAGATCCCTTAATGTAGCGCGAGTTCTGCGTTGATATCGAGAGATAATTCTTTTTCAAAACCGCTGCCCCAGTTCGGCCGGCGCCGAGACTAGAGACCAAAAAAGTGACTTCCGGCCTTCCTTCACCGACAATATTGAATCGTGCGATATTATCTTGGGTTCTGCATTCGATGTTTGGCAAAAGCCCGGTTAACAGGACGTCCCGGTCGATGATGTATTCTCCGCTTTCTCCGTCGGGCTCAAGCGGAGAGTCAAAGCAATTTTGTGGAATATCAAGCTTTACCCCGCCGACTTGCACCTTCACAGGCGCGCTATCCAAGCTCATCGGGCTGCCCATGCCGGATCGCTGCCGCTCCTTGCTTGAGCAACCCAACATTGCAAACATAACAATGGCGACTAAAGGAAATATCTTATCCATGCCCGTATTCGTTACGTATGACATGAAATATCCGAACCGGGTCGCCTTTAGCGGAGACAGCTCCAGCCGGTGCGCCGGTCACTGCCAACCCGCTTCTGGGTCCAATCGGACGGCCCAAGGCCTTCGGGTTACCCAATAAGGCATCCACCAGTGCCGTATCTGCGAACCGGCCAAGCCGTTTCAGCACTCTTGCTGCGTTCGTACTCCCAGGTAGGCGAATTCCGGAGCTATTGCGCGCGCCACGGCAATCAGGAGTGGCCGAAGCCGCACTCAAATAACATACCATGTGGCTACGCACAGTCGGATCGCTGACAACAAAGTGCGATACCGAGTTCGTGGCGAATGCCACAAACACTCCGGCCATCCCACCGCGCTCTGCGGATCGCCCCCCCGATTTCCGTCACGATCGCGCGCACTCCCGATGGAGCGGTCAGCTTAGTCGAATAGCCGCCCAACTCAATGAAAAATTTGTCATAAACTCACACCAATATGGATGCTTCGTTCGATCTATTTCCCGTATCGGCGACGACCCGCTAAGGTCGCGATCGAACATCAAACGAAATGGCTTACACAGCGATCTCGTCGATCCTAGCATCCCATACTTCGTCGCCAGCTTTCGCTAGGGTGCCGGACAAGAGGGAACCCAGCGTACGTGGGGCCTGGGATGCAGCGCAGGATCGCCCCAAAACGGAGGGCACATCACCGGCGCAGAGAGCTCCTGTCTGTACAAAGTTCTGTACAGCTAGAAAAGTGTCACGATCCTCATGACATTTCCAACCGAAGCGGGCGGTTGCGTCCATTGCCGAACCGCCGATTCAAGCGAAGCCGAGCCCGCGCTATCCGGCATCATCGCATTGTAAAAAATGCTGTCTCTTTGCTCATTGGCGGCAACGAAAAATTTGGATCAACCTCGCGCATGAAACCGCCACGCCCGTATCGGCCGGCTGCCGCAGCTGAAGGAATCGACGTGCAACGCGGGTCGTCCATGCAGGAACGGCGCCGATATTACTTGTGTCGTCCCGCCGCTACCTCCCGGCCCGCGCCCACCCCTGATCTAGTCGCGCGCTGCCCGCGCAATCAGCGCATCCTCATCCCGTTGCGCCCGCCGCGCAATCAGCAGCATCAACACAACGATCGGTATCCCCACCGCGTTGATGCTGAGCATCGACCAGCGCAGATCGCCCGTCGCATCCGACAGCAAGCCGACGACATAGGGGCCGATGCCGAGGCCCAGAATGGTCATCACCAGCAGGTACAGGCTCGATGTCATCCCGCGCATGCGTGGCAGCACCTGATCATAGAGGATCGCGTAGAGCGGCGGCAGCCAGCCAGTCAGTACCAGGCCGTAGAAGATGAAGCGGAAATAGAAATCGCCCACGCTCGGCGCGAGATAGACCCAGAAGGACAGGAGCGGCGACAGTCCCATCGCGAACAGCGCGACCCAGGCGCGGCCGGCGCCCGGAAAACGTCGCTGCAGCAGATCGGACAGTGGCCCCCAGATCAGCGGGCCGATGATCCCCATCACCGCCGCGAGCAGGCCGAACTGCCACGCGGTGTCCTTCATCGACTGGTGGTAATAGCGGATGATGAAGCTCGGGTTGAACGCCATCATCCCGTAATTGATCACCGATTGGAGCGCGCCCACCATCATCGCCATCAGCAAGGTGGGCGACTTGACGATGACATTGAACGCCTGGGTGTCGGAGAGCCGCATCGACTGGAGCAGGTTGACGATCACGAACAACCCGAAGCCGATCACGCCCCATTGCAGCGCGTGCGCGCTGATCGTCACGCCGAGGAGCGAAAGCGGCGGGCGCGGGGAAAGGCCGTTCGCGACATGCGTGAGGGCCATCATTGCCACGACGATCACCAGAAGCGCGCCGAGATTGAACAGCCAGCTCGCTCGCGGCGCGTTCCGCCTGCGCATGCTGAGCCAGTGCGTCCCCGGCAGCACGGCGGCGAGAACCGCACCGCTGGCCTGGAACGGGTGCGGATCGGGCGCTGTATCGATGCCGTCCATCCCGCCGCGCACCGGCTCACGCAATCGCCACATCAGCAGCGCGAGCGCGAACCCCGGCATCGCAGCGACGATCAGCGCGAACTGCCAGCCGTGCATCGGCACCGGCGCGCGGCCGGCCCTGGCCAGCCCGTCCCACCAGTCAGCCGCGATCCCGCCGAGCATGAGCGAACCGCCGATGCCGAGCGCGATCGCCGAGGCGATCACCGCCATGACGAACCCGCGCCGGCGCTTAGGCCAATAATCATAGATCAGGCTGGTGCCGGCGGGCTGGCTCGCCGCCTCGCCGATGCCGACACCGAGGCGCGATATGGCGAGCACGCCGAAGCTGTTCGCCAGCCCGCCAAGCGCGGTCGCCGCCGACCAGAACAGCAGCGAGATCGCCAGCAGCCTTGTGCGGATCCAGCCATCGGCAAGTCGCCCGAGCGGAAGCGAGAACAAGGCGTAGAACAGCGCGAAGACGGTGCCGAACAACAGGCCCATCTCGGCATCGCCGACATGCAGGTCCATCTTGATCGCGGGCGCGAGGATGGCGAGGATCTGCCGGTCGAGCAGGCTCGCCGCATTGGTCAGCGCGACCAGCGCCAGCGCATAGCGCGCGCCTTTCGGCACCAGCGTTGGCGGTGTGCGGGGCGAGGCGGTGACCCCGGGCTCAGTCACAGCTTGAACACGCGCTCGGCGTTGGTCTGCATCAGCTTCTTCTTCGCGCTGTCGGAGAT
>JBDTXU010000538.1:0-4149 GCA_040006055.1 Sphingomonas bacterium
TGCAGGATCGGCTTGCCGGACGGCCGACCGAAATCGAGTCGATCAACGGCGCGGTGGCACGAGAGGCCGCCTCCCTCGGCGTCCCGACTCCCGTCACCGCGACACTTGCCGATCTCGTCCGCATGAACGAGCCGCGCGCGACCGGCTGAGCACCCCTCAGGTGAGCAGGATGCGGCGGGGAACGCCTTCCGGATCGTCCACCATCCGCGATTTCGTGTCGAACACCATCGTCTGACAGCGCGTCGGGTCGCTCGCGGGCCAGGCAAGACCTGGCTGGCTTGGGTTGCCGGTGCGCGCGAAGGTCGCCCAGGCCGTCGCCATCGTCTTGCCGAGCGCCTGCGCCTCGGGCGTATTCCCGGTGCCCTGCTCGCACCGCGCCGTGTTGTCGAAACAGAAGGCAAGTTCGGCGGTGTGCCAGGCGCCCGCTACGCCATCGAGCTGCGGCGACTGCCACTGGAAATGATATTGATACACCGGCGCCGCGTGCTGCTCATACTTGAGCTTGACCATGCGCTGGACGTTGTTGCGCCCAGACAGGCCCCCGACTCCGTAGGACAAGGTGCGGATCGCCTTTTCAGGATGCGCCGTCTTCATCGCATCGACCAGGGCATTGGCCTTGGCCGCGCCGAGCGATTCAGTCAGCTGCGCGCGCCATTCGGCCTCGGTCGGGTTCTGGCTGAAGCGCATGCCCTCTTCGCTCACATTGCCGATAATGACCGGCACGTCTCGCGAAATGTCCGGCGCGGCATCCTGGAACGAGCGCAGCGTGATGACCTTGCCGTCGACAGTCGGTGCCCATCCGACGCGCGGCGCGCCGGTGCCTGGACCAGGCGCCCCGACCCCGGGCCGCGCGGGCCCGTTGATGTCGCTCGCGACCTTGCCGCCGACGGTGTACAGCCGGTTCCAGTCCATTTTCCGAAGCGCGGCCAAATCGTTCGCGCCGACCCCCAGCTCCTTGATGACGCGACGGGAGAACTCGCGCGATTGCTCGAGCGAGGGGTTGTTCCCGCCCCCGCCCGACTGCACGATGGCACGGTGGATCATGCCCTTGCCCGTCGGCATGCCGAGCAAAGTCGTCACCTTGGAGCCGCCGCCGGACTGGCCGTAGATCAGGACCTTGTTGGGGTCGCCGCCGAAATTGGCGATATTCTCCTGCACCCAGCGCAGGGCGGCGATGCAGTCAGTCATGCTGACATTGACCGACTCCTCATAGGGCGCACCGCCCACCTCCGCGAGGTCGAGGAAACCAAGCACGTTCAGCCGGTGATTGATCGAGACCTGCACCACGTCGTGATGGCGCGCCATCTGCGCACCGTCATGCGAGGCGAGCTCGTAGGACGAACCAAAGCTGAAGCCGCCGCCGTGGAAATAGACCATAACAGGGCGGCTGCCGCTGAGCGACGGAGTCCAGATGTTGAGCTTCAACATGTCTTCGCCGAGGAAGCCATCGTCCCATTGCTGCAGGAAAGTGTGCTCCGCAGCGCGGAAATTGTGCAGGGTCTGGGGGCAGTTGGCGCCATAAGCGAGCGCCGGATATTCCTCGGTCCAGCGCTTTGGCGGCTTGGCCGGCAGCCAGCGATTGTCGCCGCCGGTGTCGTCGCCATAGGGGATGCCCTTGAAGGTAAAGACGTCGCTGGCGACATAGCCGCGGACCTTGCCATATTGGGTATTGGCGATGGCTGAGCGCGGGGTCGTGCCGGCGCCGCTTGTGCTCCTGCCCGCCGCGCGCCCGGGCGCAGCGCTGGCAGCTGCGCTCCCTACCCCGCTCATCGCCAGGCCGATTCCTCCGGCCCCGAGGGTCAGCGCGTCACGCCGGTTGATGCCCGATCCGATTGCCCGTTCCTTGGTCATGTCGTTCTCCTCAGCGGCCGGTCTTGCGGCTCATTTTCCTTGCCTCAGCGCTTTGCGTGGGCCCCTCCGAGCGTCGAAAAGCGATAGACGATGATGTTGCGATAGGTCTGGCCCGGGTCGAGCCGCGCGGAGCCGAAGGCGGGTTGGTTTGGCGTGTCGGGGAAAAGCTGGGGCTCGAGTGCCAGGCCGTCGCCCTGGCGATATGCATGGCCCGACTTGCCGATCGCGGTGCCGTCCAGGAAATTGCCGGTATAGACCTGCAGCCCGGGTTGGTTCGACAGCAGCTCCATTACCCGCCCGCTCCGCGGATCCTCGATCCGCGCGTGGAGACGCGGTGCTGTGCTCATGCTGCGGGCGATCACGAAATTGTGATCATAGCCCTGGCCGAACGCGATCTGCTGATCGCGCGCGTCGCGGATATGATCTCCGATCACCCTGGGCCTGCGGAAGTCGAACGGCGTGCCGGCGACGGGCCGCAGTTCGCCGGTCGGGATCAATGTGCGGTCGACCGGCGTGGTTGACTGGGCGGGAATGGTCATCACCTCATCATAGATCGAGTGCGCCGATCCCTCGCCGCCGAGCTTGAAGAAGCTGTGATTGGTAATGTTGACGATCGTCGGCTTGTTGGTGACCGCGGTATATTCGACCGACATTTCGTTGCGTTCGTTGAGGGAATAGGTCGCGGTAACAGTCAGCTGGCCGGGAAAGCCCTCCTCGCCGTCAGCGCTGACATAGCGCATCACGACGCTCGCGGTCCGGCCATTGGTGACCTTCTCGATTGTCCACAGCCGCTTGTCGAAGCCAGTCGGGCCGCCGTGCAAGGCATTGGGCCGATTGTTGATGGCCAGCGTATAGTCCTTGCCGTCGAGCGAGAAGTGCCCGAGCTTGATGCGATTGGCATAGCGGCCGACGGTCGCGCCGAAATAGTTCGGGGCCTTCAGATAGCCGGCCATGTCGGCATAGCCGAGCGCTACGTCCGCGCGCTTGCCCGCACGGTCCGGCACGATGACCGATTGCAGGATTGCGCCGTAATTGATGACGGTCGCGCGCATGCCTCTGGCGTTGGACAGGGTGACTGCCTCGACCGACCGCCCGTCCGGCAAAGTCCCGAAGGAGGAGCGCCTGGTTTCGACTGCCTGGGCAGACACCGGCAGCGACAGGGCGAGCGCAGCGCTTGCGACGAACCAGGCTTTCATCAGATCCTCCCCGACCAATATTATGGCGACGCGTTTGCCGCGCCTTTATGTGACTCTTCCGTTGCGCCTCACACCGGCTGCAGGCCCTGCGCGACAATCTTGCGGATCAGGTCGCGGTGCCTTGGCAGCCCGGCGCGGAGGCGATCGGTGCGCTGCGCATTCTCGCGCCTCGCACGCTCCGCCTGCCGTGCCTCGCCGGCGATCGCGTCCGGTTCCACCTCGGTACGGAAACCCATGCCGTAGAGAACATATTGATAGCTCGCAGCCGGGAATACCTCGTCGATCCGGTCGAACTCGTCATGGAACCAGGGAGACTGGTATTTCCACAACAGCAGCAGCTCCTGCAGCCGCTCCGGAATCGTCTCGGGCAGCACATTGTCCCGCCAGAACTGGGTGTCGGTGCGCTGGGTCAGGACATAATGAAGCTTGAGGAAATCGATGATCCGGCCCCAGCGATACTGCGAGGTCGCGTTGAAGCGGGACGCGATCACATCCATCACTTCGCGGCATGCCGGCATCTGCTCAGCGATCATCTTGGCGGAAAGCTCGATGAGCACGATCGCGGACGACTCCAGCGGCTCCATAAATCCGGCGGCGAGGCCCACCGCGACACAGTTGCGTTTCCAGAAGGTCTCGCGGTGCCCCGCCCGGATCTTGATCTTGCGCACGGGAAGGTCGCGGCCCGCCTCCCCGAGATAGGCGCGCAGCTCGCGCTCGGCCTCGTCATCGGAGATGTGCCGGCTCGAGAAGACATGGCCGGTTCCGCGCCGGGTGGGCAGGCCGATATCCCAGATCCATCCAGCCGACTGCGCAGTGGAGATCGTGTGCGAGGAGATCGGACTCGCGTCACTATCATAAGGCACCTGAACGGCGAGCGCAGTGTCGCAGAACAGCACGTCGCCGCACTCCTTGAACGGCACGCCGAGCGTGTCGCCCAGGAGCAGCGAGCGGAACCCCGTGCAATCGACGAACAGATCGCCCTCGATTTCCCCGGCCTGCTCGGTGACAACGCTGCGGATGTCGCCATCTTCGGCCAGCGTAACATTGCGGACATCGGCAAGGACGTGGCGCACCCCCAGTTTCTCGCAGCAATGCCGTTGCA
>JBDTXU010000539.1:0-8115 GCA_040006055.1 Sphingomonas bacterium
TCGCCATCTCGTTCAATCTGGCGACCTATCGCGGCGAACAGGGCTTCTCCGGCTCGGCGATTGCGCGCGTAACCGACCATGTCTGGGTGAGCGGCGGCTTTGCCGGCTCGACCGTAAAGGGCTCGAGCGGTGGCCGCGCCGGCGTGACCTTTGGCTGGTAGGGACTGAACCGGAGAAGCCAGGGACTATCAGGGACTATGACGTCCGCTTTCGGGGCGACCTCCCCGGAAGCGGATGTTCCGCGCAGGGTCAAACTCTGCCGATGCAGGTCACCGTTCCTGGCAGGACGCCGCACCAGTGCTGACGAACCTGCGCTGCGCGCGGGGCAAAGGAAATGCTGACCGATCCCCTGCTCCCGTCACCGAGATCGAGGATAGGTCCAAAAACCGGTCAGAGTCATTTTGTCGCTGAATACCCACCATGCGCCAGGTCACGTCGAGTCTCCGGGCTTCGGCGATACTTGAAAGCAAACCTTGGTTCAGCTGCCCGCCGCGACGAGATCGCGGGTATGCAATGCGATCTGATCGTCCTCGCGTGCAGGCAGAACGTGCCGCCGGCAACTCGATCCCGCGATTTCGATGCGATCCACGGCGCCTTCGTCACGGTCATCATCGAACCGGATGTTCAGCCCGTCGAGGTGGCGACAGATCGCGTCCCGCGCCGCCGCATCATGTTCGCCGATGCCCCCGGTAAACACGATGGCATCGACCCCGCCGAGAGCCACGATCATGCCGGCGATCGCCTTCGCCACCGACATGCAGAACATCGCGATCGCCAGCCGCGCGTCCGGGTCGAAAGGCTCCGCCTTGCGAAGCGCGCGCAGGTCGCCGCTCAGGCCGGAGACGCCGAGCAGGCCGGATCGATGATCGATCAGATCCTCCAGCGCGGCAGCGTCGGTGCCTTGCTGGCGCAGCAGGTAGATCAGGATGCCGGGGTCGATATCGCCACTGCGCGTCGCCATGACGACCCCGCCTGAGGGCGTGAGCCCCATGCTGGTATCGACCGAACACCCGTCGCGCACCGCCGTGACGCTGGCGCCACTACCGAGATGGGCGATGATGGTTCGGGGCGGAACGTCAGGGCCCAGCTGCCGGATGATGGATTCACAGGACAGGCCATGGAAGCCGTAGCGCTGCACCCCTTCGGCCCTGAGCTCCCGCGCGACGGGCAGGGTGCGGGCGATGTCGGGCATCGATGCGTGAAAAACCGTGTCGAGGCACGCCGCCTGTGGCACCCCGGGCCAGGCCTTTCCGGCCAGGCGGATGATCGTGAGGGCTGAAGATCCATGCAAGGGCGACAGGGCACAGGCCGCCTCGAGGTTTCGCATGACATCATCACCGATCAGGCAGTGCGCCCGAAGCGCCGGGCCGCCATGAACGATCCGGTGTCCAATCGCCTCCGGCGCCGGCAGGCCGCTGGTCGCCAGATGGGCCATGATCGCCTTCAGTGTCGCTTCTTGTGTGTCAGCCCGCAGCGGCGTTCCTGGCAGCGCCGAGCCCCCGGCATCCTGCGCCTGCAGCGCTCCGCCCTCGGTCTCTCCCGTCATCAGCGCCGAAAACTCGGAGCCTTCAACCCGGTAAAGGCCGAATTTGAGCGAGGAGGAGCCATTGTTGAGGGTGAGAACGATCATCGCGCCCATTGCCAGTTGCGGATCTCAGGCATGTCCTCGCCATGCTCGGCGATCCAGAGTTTGTGGCGCTCCATCATGGTCCAGTAGCGCGCGGTCGCCTCCGCTATCCGGTCGCGCAGGCGCGGGATTCGGGTGATCGCGTCGAGCGCGAGCTGGTGGCGATCGAGATTGTTGAGCACGACCATGTCGAACGGAGTCGTGGTCGTGCCTTCCTCCTTGTAGCCGCGCACATGCACGTTGCCATGGTTGCGGCGCCGGTAGGTGAGCTTGTGGATCATCGCCGGATAGCCGTGAAAGGCGAAGATCACCGGCTTGTCGGTGGTGAACAGCTCGTCGAAATCAGCGTCAGGCAAACCATGGGGATGCTCGGACTGCGGCTGGAGCACCATCAGATCGACCACGTTGACGACGCGGATGCGGATATCGCGGACATAGTCGCGCAGGAGCATGACCGCCGCGAGAGTCTCGAGCGTCGGGACATCGCCGGCGCAGGCCATAACGATATCAGGCTCGCCCTCATCGCTCGCCCACGCCCAGATGCCGGCGCCTGCCGCGCAGTGGGTCACTGCCTCGTCGATGTTCAGCCACTGCCACTCAGGCTCTTTCCCGGCGACGATCAGGTTGATGTAGCCGCGACTGCGCAGGCAGTGATCGGCGACCGAGAGCAGGCAATTCGCATCCGGCGGCAGATAGATGCGCGCGACATCGGCCGTCTTGTTGGCGAGATGGTCGATAAACCCCGGGTCCTGATGCGAGAGGCCGTTGTGATCTTGCCGCCAGACATGGCTGGTGAGCAGATAGTTGAGCGAAGCGATCGGCTTGCGCCACGGGATCTTCGCGCTGACCTTCAGCCATTTGGCGTGCTGGTTGACCATTGAATCGACGATGTGGACGAACGCTTCGTAGCAGGAGAAGAAGCCGTGGCGGCCGGTGAGGAGATAGCCCTCAAGCCAACCCTGGCAGAGATGCTCGCTCAATATCTCCATGACCCGGCCATTGGGCGAGAGATTCTCGTCTACTGTGGCGAGATCGGCCATCCACGCCTTGCCGGAGACCTGATAAGTCGCTTCCAGCCGGTTGGATGCTGTCTCGTCCGGCCCGAACAGGCGAAAATTGGCGAGCGGCAGGCTCATGCGCATCACATCCCGCAGGAAGCCGCCGAGCACGCGCGTCGACTCTGCCGTCACGCCGCCGGGCGACGGCACCGCGACCGCATGATCGCGGAAGTGCGGCATCGCAAGCGGCGCGCGCAGGCCCCCATTGGCATGCGGGTTGGAGCCCATCCGGCGGTGCCCGGTCGGCGCCAGTGCCGCCAGCTCGTCGATCAGCTTGCCATTGGCGTCGAACAGCTCTTGCGGCTTGTAGCTTTGCAGCCATGCCTCGAGCTGGGCGATGTGTTCGGGGTTGGTAAAGCTGGCGATCGGCACCTGGTGGGCGCGCCAGGTTCCCTCGACCGGCTTGCCATCGACCTGCTTCGGCCCGGTCCATCCCTTGGGGGTGCGGAATATGATCATTGGCCAGCGCGGACGTTCAGCCCCTCCGGCAGAGGCGCCGGGCGCCCGAGCCTCGGCCTGGATCGCCCGGATTCGCTCAAGCGCCAGGTCCATCGTCGCGGCAAGCTGCTGGTGCACGAGCACCGGATCGTCGCCTTCGACGAAGAGCGGCTCATGGCCATAGCCGCGCATCAGATCCGTCAGCTCGTCATGGCTGATCCGGGCCAGCACAGTCGGGTTGGCGATCTTGAAGCCGTTCAGGTGCAGGATCGGCAGCACGACTCCGTCGCGCGCGGGGTTCAGGAACTTGTTGGAATGCCAGCTCGCTGCGAGTGGCCCGGTCTCGGCCTCGCCGTCGCCGACGATGCAGGCGACGATCAGGTCCGGATTGTCGAACGCGGCACCATAGGCATGCGCAAGCGAATAGCCGAGCTCGCCGCCTTCGTGGATCGATCCGGGCGTCTCGGGTGCCACATGGCTCGGAATGCCGCCCGGCCAGGAGAATTGCCTGAACAGCCGCTGCATGCCGTTCCGGTTGCGCTCGATCGCAGGATAAAGCTCGGTATAGGAGCCTTCGAGATAAGTGTGCGCCACAAGACCGGGGCCGCCATGGCCCGGGCCGATGATGTAGATAATGTCGAGATCATTCTCGACTATCAGCCGGTTGAGGTGAACATAGAGGAAGTTGAGCCCCGTCGTGGTCCCCCAATGGCCGAGGAGGCGCGGCTTGATGTGCGCCAGTGTTAGCGGTGCCTCGAGCAGCGCGTTATCGCGCAGGTAAATCTGCCCGACCGACAGATAGTTGGCGGCACGCCAATACGCGTCCATCTTCCCCAGGAGGTCGGGTGACAGGGTGTCGGTCATTCGTATCTCCCGGTCAGGCAGCTGCGGCCAGTGAGCCAGTATCTCGGCTGAGATCTCGGCGTGGTGCTTCGGCCATATTTTGTCAGATTGCGGGTGCTGGCAGCTCGTCAGTGCCTCCCTACAACGAACAAGAAAGGAATATGGCCCGGCGATTCTGGGTAACGTGGCTGATTTTCTGATCATTCGCCTTTCGCGATGACTCGGAGTACAACTAATCGTCGCGGGCAAACTTTCGGCATCCGCGACTGAGAGACGAGTGCGCTCCCGCTTTTCTGGGAAATTATGGTGAAGACTTCTTCAGAACTCGCCTATTTCACGCTCCGCGCGCGCCAGTCGCGCACTGCGGCTCTGGACGCCCACGACATATGCGCCAGAGACGCGCATCAGCGCCTGGCCGTCGCTTACGAGCGTATCGCGAGCGGGATAACAGCTTCAACATTGCCGCCTCCGGCGCTGCTGCCCTTCGTTCGATAAGCGCGACCGAAAGATGACGACAGCGGCCTCTCCCTTGGCCAGGCCGCCGTTCTGGACGCTGTCAGCGGACGCGCAATGCCAGGCGCTGGGTTGTGGCCAGGATGGCTTGGGCACGGCCGAAGCGGCAGAGCGGCTGAAGCGCTTCGGCGAAAATGCGGATGTCCGGCATCGTCGCGTCAATCCGGTACGCGCCATCCTCCGCCGACTGCTCGAGCCACTATCCCTCATCCTGCTCGCAGCCGGCATAGTGTCGATTGCCACAGGAGACGCGATCGGCGGCGCGATCATAGTCACCATTCTGGCGTTTTCGGTGGGGCTGGACACCTTTCAGGAAAGTCATGCCGAGCAAGCCGCCGACGTCCTGCGCCGATCTGTCGCGCTCAAGGCAGAGGTCAGGCGTGATGGCAGCTTCGCGCAGGTGCCGGTCGAGACGGTGGTGCCGGGCGACGTGATCCGGGTGCGCGCAGGTGACATCGTGCCGGCAGACGCTCTCGTGCTGAGCGCTTCGGCCTGTACGGCCAACGAAGCGGCGCTCACTGGCGAACCCTATCCCGTCGAGAAGAAACCGGGCGGGGTAACCGGTACGACGGCGGCTGAAGCGGTCGGCGGTTTGTTTCGGGGTGCGGTCATCCAGACTGGGGAGGCGGTCGCGCTGGTCGTCGGGACTGGCGCAGCGACACTGTTCGGCGCGGCCGCGACCGCGCTCTCCCAATCCGAGGTCGCGTCGCCGTTCCAGCGCGACCTTCGTGCTTATGGGCTCCTGACCGCCCGGTTGACGCTCGCGCTCGTGGTGGTGGTGTTGGCGGTCAACATCTCCTTCGGCCGCCCCTTGCTGCAGTCGCTGTTGTTCGCCGTGGCGCTCGCGGTCGGGCTGACGCCCGAATTGCTGCCGATGATCACCACCGTAACGCTTTCACGCGGCGCGGTACGAATGGCCAGGCGCAAGGTGATCGTGAAGCGGCTCGCCTCGATCCACGATCTCGGCGCTATGACCATCTTCTGCACCGACAAGACCGGGACGCTGACATCGGCCGAAATCAGCCTCGCCAGCAGTTTGAATCCGGCTGGCGGCACCGATCCTCGTGCTTCGCGGCTCGGCGCCATTGCCGCGGCCCTTGGCGGCGATCGCGGCGCGATGGATGCCGCGCTGATCGCTGGCGTGGCCGATGCCGCGAACGGCTGGACGTCGCTCGAGCGGCGGGCGTTTGATTACAACCGGCGGGTCGGCTCGGTGCTCGCGGCAGGGCCGGAAGGCAGGTTGCTCATCGTCAAGGGCGCTCCCGAAGCCGTGCTTGCACTCTGTGCCTCAAGCCGGGCTGCCGATGCGACGGTCGTCCTGGGCGATGGCGCCCGGTCTACCGCGCTTGCCCAGGTCCATGCCCTTGCTGAGGCCGGCCAGCGTGCCGTCGCAGTGGCGTCGCGCCGCTGGACTGGAGAGCCGCATGAGCTTGCCGATGCCGACGAAACCGACCTGGTGTTCGAGGGGCTTTGCGCGTTCGAGGATCCGCCAAAGCCAACCGCCGCTGCGGCCATCGCGCGCCTGAGTGCGGCCGGGATCCGGTTGAAGATCCTGTCCGGCGACGATCCTGTCGTCGTGAAGCGGCTGGCGGGGTTGGTCGGGCTCAACGCCGAGCGGGTGCTTTCCGGCGCTGACGTCGCCAACCTCTCCGACGACGCCCTCGCGATTCAGGTCCAGTCAGTGGACGCTTATGGCCGCCTCGCACCTGACCAGAAGTCCCGTCTCGTGAAGGCGCTCCAGGCCAGGGGCGACGTGGTCGGCTATCTCGGCGACGGGATCAACGATGCCCCGGCACTGAAGGTAGCGGACGTGGGGCTTTCGGTCGCGGGTGCCACCGGCGTGGCGCAGGCTGCCGCCGACATGATCCTGCTGGATTCCGATCTGGCGGTGGTCGCTGACGGCGTCGAGGAAGGCCGGCGAACCTTCGCCAACATCCTGAAATATGTGCGCATGGGCGCCAGCTCCAACTTCGGCAACATGCTCTCGATGGCGGCGGCGTCGCTATTCCTCCCGTTCCTGCCGATGTTGCCGACGCAGATCCTGCTGAACAATCTGCTCTACGACGTCTCCGAGATCGGCATTCCCTTCGACTCGGTTCGGCCTGAGGCCGTCGCGCGTCCACAGGTCTGGGACATGCGCGCTCTGGTCCGATTTGCGGTCATCATGGGACCCCTCTCTTCGATCTTCGATCTGCTGACCTTTGGCGGCCTCATCTTCCTGTTCCATGCCACGCCGCCGATATTCCGGACCGCCTGGTTCGTCGAATCCATGGCGACACAGGTGCTGGTGATCTTCATCATACGCACCAACGGTCGACCGTGGCGCGATCTGCCCAGGCCGTGGCTCGCCGCTTCGTCGCTGGGCGCGCTGGCCGTCGCCATGCTGCTGCCATTCACGCCTCCCGGCGCCTGGTTCGGGTTCGTGATGCCACCCTGGCGGATCACGCTTGCGCTTGGCCTTATCGTCGTTTTCTATCTCTCAGCGGCCGAAGTGGCGAAGCGGGCCTGGGTCGAACGAGCTCAAGTCCGGCACTGATCAACGGCTGCCTTCTGGCCCGTGATGCGCGGAGCTGCCGGACTGTCCACAGCTATATGCCACGCGCGATAATCGCCAAACTACGCGGCGAGCCAACCACGCGAAGGGCTGACCGCGCGTATCCAATTGTACCGGGCCGGAGTAACCCGATCCCCCGCGGCGATCTCCGTTCAGCCCTCGCCCTCATCCCCAACATCCCGGATCACAACCGATCCCGATCGCTGGTCGACGATGATATCCTCCGCGTAAGGATCATGCCCGTCCTCAGTCCCAAGCCGCTCCCGCCGTTTCGCCGCCCGTTCCTGCTCGTCGCGCTCGATCACATTGAAGATCGCCAGCTGCGCTCGCTTCTGTCCATACTCGGCCGCCTGAACCATCGCCGCCCAGCGCTCCTGCGCGCTGGTTGCCGCTCAGCGCCGCCATGCCGAGGGCGCGGAACACTGCTTGGTTCATGGAAAGGTAGTGGACGGTGTCACCCTCGTGGACCTCGACTGCCCGGTAAGCTTCGTCGAGAATCATCTGCCGGGTCGGCTCGTTCGAGCCGCGCAGCCGGTCGCCCGGCGCGCCCGAGCGTCGCGGCCTGCCCGCCGGATTGCCCGATCGGCCTTTCTGGAACTGATATTCGACCGGTGGCCTGCCCGGGCCGATTTCACCGTCCATCTCGTCGTCTGATTCAAACTTATGCGCGGTCATGTCAGCACTCCGATAATGAAGAGCCGCATAAAAGCCGATTTCACGCTGCTGTTGAATCAAGCCACCCTGTTCGGCGGATGGCGCTCCCTGTTAATTCCAACGGGCCTCCCTGTTATCTCCAACAACTCTCCCTGTTATCGAATAACAGGGAGAATGGCATTCAAGCTACTGATCATAAATGAGAATATCTCCAACAAATTGCCCCAAAACAGGGAAGAAGAAATTTCTTTCCCTGTTCTTTCCCTGTTCCTGCCAATTAACAGGGAAAGACGGCCGCATCCGCAGCTCTCCGAAACACCCCCATCAGCGCCTCGGCGCCTTCCCCAGAAATTATTCGCAAGCACCCTGTCCGGAATCCCGCGCGTTCCCCGTCTAGCTCCCTGTCCAGATGATCGGGCTGTTTTCGT
>JBDTXU010000540.1:0-5997 GCA_040006055.1 Sphingomonas bacterium
CTGTTGGCGGGCTGCGATAGGCAAGTCTCCACCTCGGAGCAAGCGAACGCCAACACGCCGGCCATCGAGAATAGCGGCGCGCCAGCGGAAGGCGCAACCAAACCGGGCGACAAGGTGATCGTCGACACGATCGGCACGCTCGATCGCAGCCACAAGGGCGAGGCGGCTCCGGCCGCGCCGTTCCAGGATCCCGCGGGCGCTCCGACCTCGATCGCCGCGTTCAAGGGCAAGCCAGTGTTGCTGAACCTTTGGGCGACCTGGTGCGTGCCTTGCGTTGCCGAGATGGCGACGCTGGATGCCGCGGCGAAGGACATGGCCGTGGTGGCGGTCAGCCAGGATCTTGGCGACGAGGCCCGGGCCAAGGTGACGGCGTTCCTGGCCAAGGGCCGTTACACGCGGATTCAGCCCTATCTCGACCCCAAGGCGAATCTGAGCGTCTCCTATAATGCCAGCCTGCCGACCAGCATCCTTTACGATTCGGCTGGTCATGAGGTCTGGCGGATGACGGGCGGGATGGACTGGACGACCCCCACCGCGCGCACGCTGCTCGCCGAGGCGCACTGAGCGTCAGGCGCCGGCAACTTTACTTAGCGGCGCTTGTGAATATTGACGGGAAATGTAGGCGAAAGCGGAGCTCTTGCTGCAGCGTTT
Organism: Sphingomonas bacterium; assembly: GCA_040006055.1. Lineage (GTDB taxonomy): Bacteria > Pseudomonadota > Alphaproteobacteria > Sphingomonadales > Sphingomonadaceae > Sphingomonas. The sequence goes on from JBDTXU010000540.1 coordinate 652, forward strand.
GCGCCTTTCAACGTATTATCAATGGCTTGCTATAACGCGATTCTTTCATCCGCTTCGGCACCCCGAAGTCGTCCTGCAATATTCATTCAGGTTCTGTCGTACCGGGGGATCAATTTCGTTGTCCTGTCCTGATCCCCGATGACCCGCATCCGCTTGCCCTGCATTTTTGCGATTCGACGTGCGATAATTTGAATCGGATCGCGGCCCCGCCAGCAAGCGATATTGAAGACGATGGGGAAACGTTGCGATATATTTTCTGTACGATGTCTTAGGATACAGAAATCAGTATTATCCGAAACCGGAATATCAAGTAAATAGTTATGAGAATCGCAATTAGAACTTGCAATCATACTGGCCACAGGCCGCCATCGCGCGGCGATGGCGTTTTGATCTTCTCGACGATGGGAAAGAGCCGGGCCCAATGCGGCATTGGTCCCGGCCGCACGATAAGCGCGATGGCCAAAGGTTGAATCGAGCTACGGCAGGCCGGGCTGCCTCGCCGGCCCGCGGGGATTTGCTCGCCACGATCAGCATGAAGGGCCGTAACGGAACTGCTTGACGCGAGCCGGGAGCGATTATAGACCTCTGCCCGATTTCCGATCATATATGATATCCAATAAAAAATCGAGGGTTCGGAGATCGAGAGGAAAACCAATCTGAAAGGGGGAGCGAGATGCGATTCTCGTCCAAAATCAAATTAAGCGGTTCAGTGATGGCGCTGTCGGTCGCGATGGCGCTGATTCCAGGCGCAGCTTTTGCGCAAACCAAACCTTCAACCACGCCACCGACGACCACAGAGTCCGATGATACGTCGCTGCCGCAGGACACTCTGCCGGATGGCTCGGCGATCGATAACGCCAAGGACATCATCGTCACCGGCACCAGCATCAAGGGTGTCGCGCCGATCGGGTCCAACCTCGTGTCCGTCGGTCAGGCGACGATCGAGAAGACCGCGCCGATCAACGTCTCGGAACTGGTCAACACCGTTCCGGCTATCACCACCAACGGCTCGCTCGCCCAGGGCGAAAGCGCTTATTCCTATTATTCGCCGCAGATCCACAGCCTTGCCGGCTCGTCCTCGAACACCACCCTGGTGATCATGGACGGCATGCGTCTGCCCGGTGGCGGCACGCAGTTCGCGCAGACGGATCCGAACATCATCCCGACCAGCGCGATCGAGCGCGTCGAGGTTCTCGCCGACGGCGCATCCTCGGTGTACGGTTCGGATGCCGTCGCGGGCGTGGTCAACTTCATCACGCGCAAGACATTTGACGGCCTCGAAGCGAACCTCCGCTACGGCTCCGCCGACCATTATCACAATTTCGATTTCAACTTCATCTGGGGCAAGAAATGGGACACCGGCGGCGTCTATGTCGCCGGCCAGTTCGCCCAGGCCACCCCGCTCTACAACCGCGACCGCGACTTTTCGAGCATGGGCGACTATCGTCCCATCGGCGGCACCAACACCAACAGCTTCAACTGCAACCCGGCGACGATCCAGGTAACCGGCCGTCCCGGCGGCGCTGCAAATCCATCCGGCATCTATCTGTCACCCAGCGCGACCACCACAGTGCCCAACACTGCACCCAACGCGCCGTGCAACAACTCGGTCTATAGCGTGCTGACCTCTGGCCAGTATCGCGCGAACACCATTTTCAAGGTGTATAACGAGTTCTCCGACAAATTTCGCGTCACTGCGATGCTGAATTACAACAACCAGAAGACGACGCAGAAGAACGGCCCGGGCACGCTCGGCAATGCGACGGCGTTCGGTCCGGGTGCCGGCATTGCCTCTTATACCTCGCCGACCGGCACGGTAACCCTCCTCCCGCAGGTGAATCCCTTCTTCGTAGCTCCGGCGGGCACGCCTGATGCCAACAAGGAAACGATCAACTTCCTGGCAACCCGGGCCGACGGCAAATATGGCACCGGCGAGTCGGAAGAAGACTCGATCTACGCCTATGTAATGGCGGAATATGACCTCACCGACAGCTGGAGCGTCAAGCTGAGCGACGCGTTCGGCAAGAACCGTTCGGCGCTCAACACGATCGACGGCTTCTGCACCAGCTGCGCCCTGCTTGCGCTGAACGGGACGGCCCAGTCCTCGGGTAGCACCACCGCCACCGATATCGCAGGCCAGAATGTCATCGCGCTCAACCTGCCGCTCAATGCGGCGAATGCACTCGACGTGTGGCATACCGGCGGCACCGACCGGACGTCGGCTGCCGTGCTGAGGTCGCTCTACGGCGCCGACAGCCAGAATACGAACTACAACACGTTCAACCAGATCAAGCTCGATTTCCAGGGCACCTTGTTCAAGCTGCCAGCGGGCGACCTGAAAATGGCGTTCGGTGGTGAATATTACTGGGCCGAGGAAACCCAGAAGATCAACGGACCCAACGGCACTGGCGCCTCGGTAAACGGTGCGAGCTTCCGCCAATATTATTACCACCGCACCGTAAAGTCGGCTTATGCCGAAATCGTCATTCCGGTAATCTCACCGGAAATGAACATCCCGCTCTTCCACCGGGTCGATGTTGATATCTCGGGTCGCTGGGACAGCTATGACGATGTCGGCCAGACGACCAACCCGAAGTTCGCAGCGAACTGGGAGCCGGTCGAAGGCGTCAAGCTGCGCGGCAACTATGCCACGGCCTTCGTGGCTCCGCCTATCGGCGTTATCGGCGATCCGACCCAGGGTTATCTCTATGCCTCCGGCAGCGTCGGCACCCAGGGATCAATCGTCGTGCCGGTGGCCAATTACCCGAACGTCGTGAACGTGCCCAACGCAGTGGTCACCAACACCAGCAACCCGTGCCTCGCCACCTCGGTGAATTGCACGATTGGCGGGAATAACAATCTCGGTCTCCGTCGCCAGCTTGGCGGCGGCTTCACGAACGAAGTGCCGCAAAAGGGTCAGAGCTACTCGTTCGGTATCGATCTGGCCCCGCGCTTCCTGCCGGGCTTCACCTTCGCGGCGACCTGGTTCCACAACAAGTTCATCGGTGGCGTGAGCTCGCCGAGCCCGAACGCAATCGTGAACTCGGCCGGCCTGCGTAACCTGCTGCAAATCTACCCCACCGGCGCCACACAGGCGCAGATCGATGCCTTCGCCAATATCGCAAACGGCAGCACCATCTCCGGCGCGCTGCCGGCAGCCGGGGTGTTCTTCACGCTCGACCAGAGTTCACGCAATGCGCTCAATCTGACGGTCGAGGGTATCGACGTTTCGTGGAACTACCGGACGCCGATCAGCGACCTGGGCACCTTCACGATCGGCGCAAGTGGGACCTACTTTACGAAATTCAAACAGAATTTCGGTGGCGGTTCAGAATTCAGCATCCTGAACACCTCGGGCTACAACACGACCTTCCCGTCGGTTCAGTTCAAAAGCCGGGCGCAGCTGGGCTGGGAGATGAGCGGCTTCGCCGCCGACCTCTTCTGGAACCATGTGGGATCGTACAAGAACTGGATCGGCAGCGCGGTCACCCCGACCACAGTTGATTCGGTGGGCAACCCCAATGGGGGTGGCGACATCGTCAAGGCGGACAACACGTTCGACCTTCACGTGGCGTACACGCTGAAGAACGAAAGCACGTTCAACGGCTGGCAGGTTTATGTCGATGTGAAGAATCTCTTCGACAAGGATCCGCCATTCTACAACGGCAACACCGCCGGCATCATCGGTGGCGCGTTCGGGTTCAACGGCTTCGTGTCGAACCCGCTGGGACGCCTGATCTCGGTGGGGCTGCGCGCTAAATTCTGACCTCCCCTGTCTCCGCCCGCCCCCTCACCGGGGCGGGCGGACTTTTTACCATCGAACGGAACACGACAATCATGGCGATCAGCAAGCGGGAATTGCCGCACATTGGGTTCGCCCCCCGCCACGACTCAGATACCAGCCTCGAAAAGGGCGCCCCGGATAGGAAGGGGCGAGCTGCGGACGCTACCGACCGACCGATATTCTCCGCCGGCCGTCGCGGCCGGGAGCGCACCGGGATCGCGCCTCGCGCGGCGGGCGCCACTCGCCATCGGATATCCGACCATCGATCCGCTCATGATCAGCCGATGACGCCGCGGCAAGATGCTGGCACCTTCGCGCTTCCAGGAACAGAAATCGGGCGTTCAGCGCCCTTGAAAGCGGAGTGGTTGTGATGGGCAGGATCAGGAAGATTGCGCTGAGCGGATTGCTGGCCGGCGCTGCATTGCTATCGGCACCGGCGAGCGCAAAGACTGTCATATTATCGCACTTCACCCTGATTGACGGCACCGGCCGGGCGCCCGTGCGGGATTCGGCGCTGATCATTCGAAACGGCCGGATCGACTGGGTCGGCCCGGCCGCGCGGCTGAAGGCGCCGAAAGGCGTGAAGGTTCAGAACCTGACGGGCAAGTTCGTGATGCCGGGGCTGATCGACAGCCATGTCCATCTCGGCCTGGTCGACGGGATCACCCAGGATCTCAAATATTACACCCGCGAGAATGTCGAGCGGCAGCTCCATCTCTATGCGGCCTATGGCATCACCAGCGTCCAGGTGCTGGGCACCGACAAGGACGAGATCCACGATATCGTCCGCGATATACGCGCCGACCCGGCTGGCAGGGCGCGGGTGTGGACCGCGGGGCGCGGCGTCGTGTTCAAGGGCTCTTATGGCGGCGTGGCTGGGCTCGAGGCGCAGGTCGCGACTCCGGCCGAAGCGAAGGCAATGGTCGACCGCGAGGTGGCAAAGGGCGCCGATTTCATCAAGCTGTGGGTCGATGACGAATTTGGCAGCCTGCCCGAGCGGTTGCCGCCGCCGATCAGCACGGCGGTGATCGCCGAAGCACACAAGCAGGGCAAGAAGGCGATCGCGCATGTTTTTTACCTCGACAATGCCCGCGAGCTGACCCGCGAGGGCGTGAACGGCTTCGGCCATGAAGTTCGCGATGCGCCGATGGACGCAAAGCTGCTCCGCGAGATGAAGGCGAAAGGCGTTTGGCAGATCGCGGCGACGCTCAGCCGCGAGGCGAGCTTCACCTATGATCTGCTGCCGTTTGTCGAAGATCCCTTCTTCTCACGCGGCGTGACGCCGGCGACGATTGCGCAGCTGAAGGACCCGGCGCGCCGCAAGCGGCTCGCTTCCGGCCCGAACTTCCCCAAATATCCGGGCGTGCTGAAGAGCGCGATGGAGAATTTCGCGCGCGAGGCGAAGGCCGGCATTCCTTATGGCATGGGCACCGATAGCGGCCCGAGCGCCCGTTTCCCCGGCTATTTCGCGCATTGGGAGCTGGAGCTGATGGTCAAGGCGGGCATTACCCCGCTCCAGGCGCTGACCGCGGCGACCGGCGGCAACGCGCGGTTCATGGGCG
>JBDTXU010000541.1:0-1786 GCA_040006055.1 Sphingomonas bacterium
ATCACTACGCCAATGGCAATCCGCAGCGGCACACGCTGATCACCTTCGACACGGCATTCCATGGCCGCACGCTCGGCACGATCAGCGCGACCAACCAGCCCAAGATGCGGGACGGTTTCGAGCCGCTCTTGCCGGGCTTTGCCTATGCGCAGTTCAACGATCTCGAAGGTGCGCTGGCGCTGATCGACGACAATACAGCCGGCTTCCTGGTCGAGCCGATCCAGGGCGAGGGCGGCATCCGCGCGGCGACCGACGAGTTCCTCCAGGGCCTGCGCAAGGCGTGCGACGAGCGCGGCCTGTTGCTGGTGCTGGACGAGGTTCAGGCCGGCTATGGCCGTACCGGCAAGATGCTGGCGCACGAGCATTATGGCCTGACGCCTGACATCGCCGCGGTCGCCAAGGGCATTGGCGGCGGCTTCCCGCTCGGCGCCTGCCTAGCGACCGAAGAGGCGGCCAAGGGCATGGTGATCGGCACGCATGGCTCGACCTATGGCGGCAACCCGCTCGCAATGGCGGCTGGCGAGGCAGTGCTCGACGTGCTGCTCGAACCTGGCTTTCTCGAGAATGTCACTGCGATGGGCGAACGGCTTCGCTCGGGGCTCGAGCAGATGATGCCCAACCATGATCACCTGTTCGACAGCGTTCGTGGCAAAGGTCTGATGCTCGGGATCAAGCTGAAGTCCGACAGCCGGGCTTTCGTGGCGCATTGCCGCGACAATCACGGCCTGCTGGCCGTGGCGGCGGGCGAGAATGTCGTCCGTATCCTGCCGCCTTTGGTGATCGACGAGAGCCATATCGCCGAATGCATCGAGAAACTGAGCGAGGCGGCGCGGGCCTATGTGCCCGCTGGTGACTGAAATGGGCATACGCCATTTTCTCGACCTGTCCGACGCGGGCGCCGACGGCATCGCCGCGATGCTGGCCGACGCGCTTGATCGCAAGGCGGCGCGACGCGGCTGGCCGAAGGGCAGGGCGGATGCCGACGCGCCGCTCGCCGGCCACACGCTGGCGATGATCTTCGAGAAGAACTCGACCCGAACCCGGGTCTCGTTCGACATGGCGATCCGCCAGCTCGGCGGCACTTCGATCATACTCGATGCCGGCACCACCCAGCTCGGCCGCGGCGAGACGGTGGCGGACACGGCGCGTGTGATCTCGGGCTATTGCGATGCGATCATGATCCGCACTGACGATCACGCCAAGGTCGAGGAGATGGCGGCGCACGCCTCGGTGCCGGTCATCAACGGCCTTACTGACGCCTCGCATCCCTGCCAGATCGTCGCTGATCTGCTGACCATCATCGAGAGCGGCAAGCCGCTGCCGGGGCTCAAGGTCGCGTGGCTGGGTGACGGCAACAATGTCCTCGCCTCGATCGTCGAGGCGGCGAGTCTGATGCAGTTCGATGTCGTCGCTGCCTGCCCCCAGGGTTTCCAGCCCGAGGAGGAGATGATCACCCGGGCCAGCGGCCGCGCGCGTGTCGTCAGCGATCCGCGCGAGGCGGTCGAGGGCGCTGATGTGGTCGTCACTGACACCTGGATCTCGATGGGCCAGCTCCATGCCGAGACCAAGCTTGCGGCGATGATGCCCTATCAGGTCACAGAGGCGCTGATGGCAGCGGCCAAGCCCGACGCCAAATTCCTGCATTGCCTGCCCGCGCACCGCGACGAGGAAGTCGCCTCAGCAGTGATCGACGGCCCGCAGTCGCTGATCTGGCAAGAGGCCGAAAACCGCCTCCACGCGCAGAAATCGATCCTGCGCTGGTGCTTCGGGCAGATCGGCTGAGTTG
>JBDTXU010000542.1:0-42546 GCA_040006055.1 Sphingomonas bacterium
GTGACACCGGCCAGAACCTGATCGGCCTGCTCGAGCAGCGCCTGGACATGATCGTGTATCGCGCCAAGTTCGCGCCGACCGTCTGGGCAGCACGCCAGCTCGTCAGCCACGGGCACATCTTCGTCAACGGCGTGAAGTGCAACATCGCGTCGCGTCGCGTGTTCCCGGGCATGGAGATCACGCTGGGCACCAAGGCCAAGGAAATGGCGCTTGTCATGGAGGCGCAGAGCCTCGCCGAGCGCGATATCCCCGATTATGTGGCGCCGGACGGCAACGCCAAGGTGACCTTCGCGCGCGTCCCGACGCTCGACGAGGTCCCCTATCCGGTGAAGATGGAACCGAACCTGGTCGTCGAGTTCTACTCGCGCTGATCCTTACGGTTTCGGCTGGGCAGAAAAGGGCGGTCCCGGAAGGGGCCGCCCTTTTTCGTTTAGTCAGAGACCAAGATTGGTGCGGAGGAAAGTGTCGATCCTGTCGAGCATCTCGGTGCGAACCTTGTCATCCTCGAGCTGGTGATCGAGCCCCTTATATTCGACCAGTTCGACTTTGCCGCCGGCGGATTCTAGGCGGGATTTCATAACGCGAGACTGCTCGATCGCCACGTTCTGATCGAGATCGCCATGAAACATGATCACGGGCACCTGGATGCGCGCGGCATTGCGCGCCGGCGACCCTTCCACGACGTGCGGCCCCTTCCCTATCTGGGCCTGGAGGAGTTTGTAGTCGCTGTAATTCTGGCGTCGGTCGATCATCAATTGCCAGTCAGTCACCGGTGCCACAGCCGCGACCGCCTTGAAGAGGCCGGGATCCAGCACGGCGGATTGCAGCGCGGCATATCCTCCATAAGACCAGCCGACGATTGCGATTTTGCCTGGCGCCGCAATGCCCTGTTTCAGCAGCCAGCGCCCTCCGTCATCAACGTCGCCGATTGCAACTCGCCAGGACTGGATGCCATTCTTCTGGAACCAGTTGGTGCCATAGCCTGTCGATCCCCGGTAATTCGGCTGAAGCACGGCGTAGCCGCGATTGGCGAAATATTGCGGGAGCCAGGAGAATTCCCATTCGTCGCGAGCATTCGGCCCACCATGCGGCAGCACGATCGCGGGCAGATTCTTGCCCTCGCCGCCCGGTGGCAGCGTCAGATAGCCGGGTATCATCGTCCCGTCCGCGGCTGGGAAGCTCACCGGTTTGACCACCGCCAAAGGCGTTTTCGCCAATTCGGGGCGAACCGGCAAGATCTCGGTGAGCGCCTTGGTCGGCTTGTCGAATAGATAAAAATGGCCGGGATCCGTATCGCCGCCCGCCCAGAAGATCAGCTTGCTCTCATCGGCGCTGGCATCGACGAAACTCACCAGAGGCTGATTCGGAAGCGCCTTGGAGAGCGACGCCCCGAACGCTTTGAGCGTCGGATCAAAAAATGCGGTCGTGCGCTTTTCACCGGCAAAGCTGACCCCGACGACTCGATGCTGGCGACCGACGCGAACAAGGCCATCCACGTCGACATCGGGCCGCGCGTAGACGAGCTCCCGCTTCATACTCCCGTCGAGGGCAATCTTGAACAGGGCGCGGCGACCGTCCTTATCATCGAAACCATAAACGACATTGAGGTCGGGATCGACGGCATAGGGATCGAATCCGTCCGACAGGCTGCCGGTGATGGTCACCGTACTAAGCGGCAGCCATTCACGGCTACCGGGCTTGCGGTAAGTGTAGATGATCCGGTTGCCGTCATAGCCGGTGTTTGTATTCGGCTGAATTCCCATGATCCGAACGGTGCCACGGCCATCCGCGATATATTCGATGGCTGAGACTTTTGGTGGCTCGATATTTTTACGGGCGAGGGTCTTGGTGTCCACGCGGTCAACCCCCAGGCCTTGGCGCGAATCCGGGACGATATGGCCGACACTCCGCTGAGGCACATAATTGTTGGTCATCAGCACACCGCCGGAATCGTCCCCCAGCCAGTCAATCACGTTGCCGCCACCATGGGCGACGCCAAGCGCGTCGCTGACGGCCCTCGCGCTCAGGATCTTCATGTCCGAGCCATCGGAATTGAGCGTTATCAGACGGGTATAGCTAGTCGGTTCGCCTGCCTCCTTCTGCAAAAGCCAGGTATTGCAAATGAGCCGGGAGTTGGTCGCCCAGGTGCACCCACCAAGGTGCATCGGCGCACCGTCCAGCGCGAAGATTGGCTTCATTGTCGGCGCGCCGACAAGATTGACGATCATCAACACCGATCCGCGCCCGGGTGTGGGCTGAATAAGCGCCAACGACTTGCCGTCGGGTGAGATGCTGGCGCCCTCCACTTGCTCTCGAGCGCCGAATTTCGCAGCGGCATCGCTCGCGGCGAGTGCCGATTGAGCGCTCGTACCCATGGCGACAAGCGCCGCAGCCAGGATCCAGGATTTCACACAGCCCCCAATTTCAAAACGTTAAGCCCCGATATTAGAGGCTCGCACGATCCGGGCAACCGTGATCTCGACCGATTTGACCGCAACCTACGCCGCTTGCACCGGCCCCGGCACGCTGCCAGAACCCGGGGCGTTCAATCCATCCCGGGAGTCCCGATGCGCGCCCTTTTCCTGCTGCCCGCCGCGATCATCCTTGTCGCCGCGGCGCCCGATTCGCCCGACATCCGTGTCCAGACGCTCAAGGACGTGACGAAGACCTTGTCGTCCGACAGCCTCGAGGGCCGCAAGCCGACGACGCCTGCCGAAGACAAGGCGACCGCCTATATCGTCGAGCGCTTCAAGGCCGCCGGGTTGAAGCCGGGCAATCATGGCAGCTGGTTCCAGGATGTGCCCCTGGTCGAGATCGCCGCGCAGGACGTCACGCCGCTGACCTTCACCGGCGGCACCGCGCCTGTCAGCCTCGATTACCGCAAGGACATGGTGATCTCGACCTACCGGGTGACGCCGGGTATCGCGATCAAGGACAGCGATGTCGTGTTCGTCGGCTATGGCATCAACGCCCCCGAACGCGGCTGGAACGACTATGCCGGGCTCGACGTGAAGGGGAAGACGGTGGTCATCCTCGTCAACGATCCCGACTGGCAGATGCCGGGCCGGGACGGGCTCTTCGAAGGCCGGGCAATGACCTATTATGGCCGCTGGACCTACAAGTTCGAGGAGGCAGCGCGACAGGGCGCCGCGGCCGCGATCATCGTCCATGATACCGAGCCGGCCGCTTATGGCTGGGGCGTGGTACAATCCTCGTGGAGCGGGCCGCAGCTCGAGCTCGATGCGGCAGGCGACCATATGGACCAGTCCCAGGCGATCGGCTGGATGCAGCTCGACAAGGCGAAGGAATTGTTCGCCAGCGCCGGCAAGGATTTCGGCGCGCTGGCCGAGGCGGCGAAGCTGAAAGGCTTCAAGGCAGTGCCGCTCGGCGTGAAGGCGTCGGTGTCCTTCACCAACACTATCCGCCGCCAGGCATCGAAGAATGTGATCGGAATCTTGCCGGGAACGTCAGCGCCCGACGACACGGTCCTCTACACCGCGCATTGGGACCATCTCGGCCACTGCACCCCCGTCAATGGCGACGATATCTGCAACGGTGCGCTCGACAATGCGAGCGGCGTTGCCGGGCTGGTCGCGCTGGCCGAGGCGCAGGCCAAGGCGGGGCCGGCAAAACGCACGATCGCCTTCATGTCGGTGACGGCGGAGGAATCGGGGCTGCTCGGCTCGCGCTATTATGCCGAACACCCGATCTATCCGCTCAGCCGCACCGTCGGCGGGGTGAACATGGATGTGCTGAACGTCTCTGGCCCGGCCCGGGATTTCGTCATCACCGGCGCGGGCAAATCCGAGCTGGAGGATCTGATCGTGCCGCTGGTCAAGGCCGAGGACCGGGTGATCAAGCCCGAGCCCAATCCGGAACGCGGCGGCTATTTCCGCTCCGACCATTTCAGCTTCGCCAAGCTCGGCGTGCCGATGCTTGACGGCGGATCGGGAGAGGATCTGGTCAAGGGCGGCGAGGCGGCCGGCCATGCCGCGACAGTCGATTATATCGAGCACCGCTATCACAAGCCGCAGGACGAATATGTTGCGAGCTGGGACTGGTCGGGTGCGGTGCAGGACCTGACCCTATATTACCAGCTCGGCCGTCAACTTGCCGATGGCAAGGCCTGGCCCAACTGGCATTCGACTGCCGAATTCCGCGCGATTCGCGACAAGAGCAGAGCTGAAACGAAGTGATCAAGATTACACCGGCACCCGAATGGGCGCCGCACGAGGCAGTCTGGATCGGGTTTCCGAGCCATCGCGATTTATGGGAGGATGATCTCGAACCGGCACGTGCCGAGGTCGTGGCGTTCGCACTCGCGGTCCATGCGGATGGCCGGGGCGAGCGCGTGCTGCTGGTTGCCGCCAATGAGGAAGCGGCAGACGCCGCCAGGGCCATGGCGGGCGATGCGGCGGAGATCGTGGTCGAGCCTTTCGGCGATATCTGGCTGCGCGATACCGCCGCCATCATCGCCGGCGACGGCCGGGCGCGCGACTTCCGGTTCAACGGCTGGGGCGGCAAATATGACCTGCCCGGCGACGACAGTATCGGCCACCGGCTCGCGGGCCGGCGGGGAATCGCGAATGAGGCGCGCGACTGGATCCTTGAGGGCGGTGCGATCGACGGCGACGGCACCGGGCTTGTCGTTACTACCGAGCAATGCCTGCTCAACCCCAATCGCAACCCCGACCTGTCGCGCGCCGATATCGAGGCCCGGCTGGCGGCTGACCTGGGCTATACCAGTGTGATCTGGCTCGGCGACGGGTTGATGCACGACCATACCGACGGGCATGTCGACAATCTGGCGCGGTTCGTGGCGCCGGGCCGGCTCGCGATCCCTGAGCCCGCCGAGGATGATCCGAACGGAGAGGTCTATCTACAGGCTGTCCGTGACGCCGCTGGTCATGATGTGGAGATCGTAAGTGTCCCCTCGCCCGGCCGGGTGCTGCGCGACGGCGAGATCATTCCGGCCAGCTATATGAACTTCTATATCGGCAATGTGGCGGTGGTTGTTCCGCAATACGGCGCCGCGAACGACGCGGCGGCGGTCGCTGCGATCCAGGCGCTGTTCCCGGACCGGGTGGCGATCGGGCTCCATGCCGATGCGATCCTGACCGGCGGCGGTAGCTTCCACTGCATCAGCCAGCAGATTCCCGCCTGACCTGATACCTCGGGGGGTGCCGTTTTCGCCCGAAACTCGCTAAGGGGCCGCGCATGACCGAACTTACCGTCGCCGCGCTCCAGCTCGCCTTCACCAACGACATGGCCGCGAACATCGCCCATGTCTCAGACCTCGTGCGCGAGGCCGCGGCCAAGGGCGCGCAGGTGATCCTGCCGCCCGAATTGTTCGAGGGCGAATATTTCTGCCGGGTCGAGGATGAAGGCCTGTTCGCCAACGCAAAGCCGGTCGGCGAGCACGAAGCCGTGCTGGCGATGCGAAAGCTCGCAGCCGAGCTTGGCGTCTATATCCCGACCAGCTTCTTCGAATCCGACGGGCCGCATCATTATAATAGCCTGGCGATGATCGGCCCCGATGGCGGGGTGATGGGCGTCTATCGCAAGAGCCATATCCCGGACGGCCCGGGCTATGAGGAGAAATTCTATTTCCGCCCCGGCAATACCGGCTTCAAGGTGTGGCCGGGACCATCGGCGACGCTCGGCGTGGGCGTGTGCTGGGACCAATGGTATCCCGAAACGGCGCGCGCGATGATGCTGATGGGCGCTGAGATCCTGTTCTACCCGACCGCGATCGGCAGTGAACCGCATGATGCCGATCTCGATACGTCTCGGCTCTGGCGCCGCGCGATGGTGGGGCATGCGGTATCGAACGTCGTGCCGGTGGTCGCCGCCAATCGGATCGGCACCGAGCATGGTCAGCATTTCTACGGCCACAGCTTCATCACTGACGAGCGCGGCGACCTGATCGCCGAGTTCGGGGCTGATGAGACCGGCGTGCTTGTCGCGACGCTCGATCTCGACAGGGTCAAGCGCCACCGCGCCGCCTTCGGCTTTTTTCGCGACCGTCGGCCGGAACTTTACGGGCGGCTGGTCAAGGACATCTAGGGTCAAATTCGATCAGCTTTACCGTCATGCCGGACTTGTTCCTGCATCCATGTCTCCGCAAGAGCTTTAACCGTTGCGTGCGCGGAACCATGGACCCCGGAACAAGTCCGGGGTGACGGTTTGATTACGGCGAATGCTGGCTGTTATTTGCCGAAATTTTTTGCTGGCTGTTATGTTGGGATTTTCGCCCCATTTTTCCGCTGTGTTTCAATGTCTTGTAGGGAGTTTGGCTGTTATCGAATAACAGCCAGCTATCAGCCAGCTATCAGCCAGCAAAACAGCCAGCTCAGCGCGCGTAACAGCCAGGTAACAGCCAGCGCCCGGGCCAAAACAGCCAGCCGGTCAATTTATCTCATCGACACTGCGAAAGAGCGGAAAAGCACGAACGACGGGCGCGCTTATCAAGCCCGTCGAATGGCTGCCTGCATCATTCTTCCGCTGGATTGAATCAACGACGCGGTGCGCCGACATCCTCGCGGGCCACGACTGGTCGGCTGCAACCATCGACCGTCCTGAGCACGCCGGGGATCAGCTTCGCCGGCGGTTCAGCCGTCAGTGGATGGGTGGTCGGGGGCGCCGGAAGACGATCGGCGAAGGACATGCCGGCGTTCTGGCAAACCGGCTTTGCCGCACCCGTGGCGGCGGGCTTTGGTGCCGGTGCGGCGGCAATTGCGGTAAGGGCAAGAATTGCAACGACAGGCATGGCGAACGCTCCTCGATGTCGGCGAGAGGTGCGAACAGGTAGGAACCGTCCGATTACGGTCAACGCTGGCCCCGCCGTGGCGAGCGTCGCTTTGTAGTGATTCACTTGTGAGAACGGGTGCGGCGCGAGGTTGTACCGTCCACGCGGTGCACCGATTTACGGCGGAGTTGAATCAATGCCTCAGCCGATCCAGAGCCAGATGCCGGCGGGCATCCCGGCGAGCGGTGTGTGGGCCCAGGTCGCGCCGAGCCAGAGGACCACGCCGCCAATGACATCATGCGGTCGGTATCCGCCCAGGCGCGCCCGGCCAGCGGCGACCGCGGCATAGGGCCAATAGGAGGTCTTCGCTTCCCAGGCGCGCCAGCGCTCGGGCTGGAGCGCCTCCTTCTTGCGGTCCTGCAGCGCCGCACCGACCAGCGCGAGCAGGATGATCGCGCCGCACAGGATGAGGTTCGATGCGATCGGGGAGACAAGGATGTGCGAAACACCCCATAAAGCGAAGCTCCACATCATCGGATGTCGGGTGACGGCGAAGACGCCGCGCGCTTCATCGGGCAGGTCGCCCGGCGTGCCGGGGTTGGGCATCGCAGGATTGCCGAGCAGCGAGCCGATCAGCAGCACGCTCGCGGCCAGCATCAGCACCGTCGCGATGATCCAGAAGTCGTCATCGACCGGCCACCAGGGCCGTTCGGGGCCAACCGCGCGATAGGCAAATGCCAGCCAACCAAGGGTGATCGCCGCGACCAGCGCATAAAGGCCCAGAAAGGGCCCTTCGCCGATCCGCCCCACGATCGGCGCGCGCAAGGGGTGCGACAGCAGGAAATGCGTGCCCACAAACGTCGCCGCCGCCGCGAGCACCATCCCGGTTCCGCCCATCGCCATTTCCCTAAAAGGCCCGCGGCGAGACTAGAGCAAGCAGTCCGAAATCGGAATCGGCCTGCTTGCTCTAAGCCTTTGTTGCCGCATCGTGAAAAACTGAAAACCGGTGCCCACTTTTCAGCACGATGCTCTACACGATCACTTGACCCCGTGCATCCAGTATTTGAGCGGCCAGGACAGGAGCAGCAGAAGCAGCCCGAGGCCGATCGCGATATAGGAGATGGTCGTGAACACGCCGGTATAGGTTTCCAGGCTGACCTTGAGGTTGGTCACCTGCCCGCCCACCGTCTCGACACTCGCCAATTGCGCGACGGCACCGGCGACATATTGCGCGACCGAGATCGACAGGAACCAGACCCCCATCATCATGCCGACGATGCGCGCGATCGACAGCTTGGTGATCATCGATAGGCCGACCGGCGAAATGCAGAGTTCTGCGATCGAATGGATCAGGTAGAGGCCGGCAAGCCACGCCATCCCGACCTTATAGTCCGTGCCCACATAATAGGTGCCCCATACGAGGAACAGGAAGCCGGCGCCGACAGCCATCAACGCAATCGCGAACTTGATCGGGATCGAGGGCTCGAACCCGCGCTGTGCCATCGCGTTCCAGATGACGCTGAAGATCGGCGCCAGCATGACGATGAACAGCGCGTTGAAGATCTGGGTCTGCCCGGCGGGCATGACATAGACCGCCTCGCTGGCGAAGCCGTGAAGCCTGGCCACGTGCATGCCGATCAGGCCGAGCAGCGCGACCACGCCAAAGCCGATCGCCATGATGCGCCGGGTTTCCGTCCGCTCGCCGGCCGCGAAGAACCAGAAGGCGAGCCAGGACACGCCGCCGATCACGATCGCGAAGAACAGATAATAGCTGGCCGGGGTTGCCTGGAACATCGCGAAGAGCGGCGCCGTCCAGCCAATTTCGAGCACGGTGTTGCGCTCGGCGAACAGCGTGAGCGAGGAGCCAGCCTGTTCGAACAGAGTCCAGAAGACGACATTGAAGACGATCAGCACCATCGCCGCCATCATCATCTGGAACTCGGTCCTGCTGCCCTTGATCGCGGACCAGATCAGAATGGCGGGCACGCCGATCAGGAAGGTGCCGAACAGCGCCTTGCCCATGATCGGCAGCGACGAGACATAGCCGATGATGCCCGAGCCGGACGGCGGCGCGACATAATTCATCAGGTTCCAGAACAGGAAGACGACCAGCGGCACGGTGATCACCGCACCGCCATAGATCCACCAGTCACGATCGGCATTGGCGTCGGCGGGGCGCTCGCCATAGCCATCGAGCCGCCCGCCATCGAACTGGAACAGCAGCCACGAACAGGCCATGCCGACAGCGGCGAGGCCGAAGCCGGCCCACCAGCCCACGCCCTCCGCGAGCATCGGGCAGAAGAATTGCGAAATCAGCGAACCGAGATTGATGCCCATATAGAACATGGTGAAGCCGGCATCGCGTCGTCGATCGCCATCAGCGTAGAGCGTACCGACGATGGTCGAGATATTGGGCTTGAAGAAGCCATTGCCGACCGTGACGAGCGAAAGGCCGAGCAGCAGGACGAAGACGAACAGGGATGAGCGCTCGCCGTCCGATTTGAAGCCGGTCGGGGAAATCTTGCGCGCTTCGTGGCCGTCCGTGGCGAGCAGCGACACGCTCTTGTCGTCATTGCCCCGAATCTGGAGCTTCTGCCCCTGATCGATGACGAACTGCTTGCCCGAATCGCCCTTGCCTTCGACGATGACCTCATAGCGTTGCTCGTCGATCGTCGCGAAGGGCGTGGCGCCGCTGCCGCCAAAGCAGAGGATGAAATAGCCAAGCGCCATCATGATCGCGCCGAATTTCACCGAGCGCTTGGAGCCGAGATATTGATCGGCGATCAGGCCGCCGACCAGCGGCGTCAGATAGACCAAAGCGGTGAAGCCACCATAGATGCCGGCTGAGGTCCTGTCGCTGAACAGGAAATGCTTGGTGAGATAGAGGGTGAGGATCGCCCGCATGCCGTAATAGCCGAAGCGTTCCCACATCTCGGTGGTGAACAGTCGTTTGAGCTGCGGCGGGTGCCCGAACCAGACGGCCTCGCTGGCCGGATTGATGTGGGAGATGTCTGGCTCTCGCGGGCTGTCCGCGGTCGGGGTGTCCACCATGTTGTTCGCTTCCCTGAATGTCTTCACGCCGTCGAAAGCGGCGCTGTTCGTAACAATGGAGACTAGCGGCATCCGCCGGGGTGTAAATACGCGCGCCACCCCCTAGATGGCGGCATGTTCAACGACACCAGCAGCCCGCTCGCCCTTCTTTCCACCCGCCGCTCCGGCAAACCACGCGATCTCGTCGCGCCCGGGCCAGACGAATCGCAGATCGCACAGATGCTGGAGATCGCGGCACGCACCCCCGATCATGGTAAGCTCGCGCCGTGGCGGTTCGTCGTGGTGCCGGCCGACCGGCGCGATGCGCTCAGCGAGATCATCACTACCGCCTATCTGGCGGAGCGGCCACAGGCGGCGCGGCTCGAGATCGAGGCGCTCGACCAGTTCGCGCATCAGGCGCCGACTTTGGTGGTGGTGCTGTCCTCGCCGAAGCTCGAAAGCCATATCCCGCTCTGGGAGCAGGAGCTGTCGGCCGGCGCTGCGTGCATGAACCTGCTCCACGCCGCCCACGCCCTCGGATTCGCCGGCGGATGGCTGACCGGGTGGGCCGCTTATGCCGATCCGGTGCGCGATGCTTTTGGCGCGGCACATGAGAAAATTGCGGGATTCCTGTTCATTGGGACAGTTTCGAAGCCTTTGGAGGAGCGCCCGCGTCCGGAATCGGACAAAATTGTCCGATACTGGACATAGCGCTGGACTCTCCGCCCAAGCAGTGTATTAAGGCAGCATGACAGCGCTCAACAGCGACGACAGCCCGGTTTATATCAAACTGCGCGGCACCATTTCAGCCGCGATCCTGCGTGGTGAGTATCGCGCGGGGGACCAGCTTCCTTCGGTTCGCGCGCTTGCCGCTGAACATGGCGCCAATCCTCTGACGGTCGCCAAGGCCTATCAGAGCTTCCAGGATGACGGCTATGTCGAGGTCCGTCGCGGCGTCGGTATGTTCGTGCTGGCGGGGGCGGCGGAGAAGCTTCGGCTGGCCGAACGCACCCATTTCCTGAAGGACAGCTGGCCGCGGATCAGCGCGCATATCAAGCTGCTTGGACTTGATGCCGAGGATTTATTGGAGCGCGAGGGAGCCTAAGCGCTCCGTCACCCCGACTCGTTCCGAGGCCCATCGCGGTACAGGCGGATCACTTCATTTCACGACCGGATTCAAGCCGCAGAGTAGTTGCCGGAATAAGTCCGGCGTGAGACTTAATGTTGGCGCACTTCGTCGCCAACGGAGCGCTCCGATCAGGGTCACCGCCAGGGCGGCCAACCCGGCCAACGCCCGCAGCAGCTTCGGCTTCATCGTGCTGTTGAACGCTGTGTCGTTGATCTGCTGCGCCGCTGTGTAGCCGGCCGGCATCGGCAGCACCCCGTCTCGCGCGGCGAAGGCGGCGTAATCGGCCTTCATCGTGCGGAAGAGGCCGGGCATTCCGCCCGCGAGATCGCGAGTTTCGCCAGGATCGCTGACAATGTCGTAGAGGTGCCATTCGCCGTGTCCGGTGGGCGGCAAATTCTTGACCAGCTTGTAATCGCCCCGGAACAGCGCGGCGTTGCCCGACAGTTCATAGCCAATCGGCTGCGTGACGGGATGGACGCCGTCGCTTGCGCCAGTGAGCATCGGCACGAGGCTTGACCCCATCATCGGCTCGACCGGCTTGCCCCGATAGAGCCCGCTCTGCCCGGGCATGTTGGCGAGCGCGAGCAAGGTTGGTGCGATATCGGTGATATAGGCCAGCCGTCCGGCGATCGCGCCGGCCCGAAATGTCGGGTTGGCCGGCCAGGCGACGATCAGCGGAACGCGCAGCCCGCCCTCGCCCGCCGAGAATTTATAGCCGCGCAAGGGGGATGAGGCGGCACTCGCCCAGCCTGGGCCTATCGCAGTCAGGGAGCCACGCCGGCCCTGTGAGGCGGGGATCGTGTCGTAATGCGCCCAGCTGTTCAGCCGGCTGAACCAGCTTGCCATCGGGTCGATCGGCTCGGCGCCATTGTCCGACAGGAAGACGAAGATCGTGTTGTCATAATCGCCGGTCGCCTTGAGATGCGCGGCCAGCCGGCCGATCTGGCCATCGGCTGCCTCGGCCATTCCGCCATAAGCCGCCATGGCGCGGGCCTGCGCGGCGCGCTTCTCGGCGCTCAGGCCTTTCCAGTCGGGCGTGGTGCCCATCGTGACCATCGCCGTGCCCGCCGGCGCGATGCCGAGCGCAATCGCCCTGTCGCGGCGCGCCTGGCGTATGCGCGCCCAGCCGCCGTTATAGGTCGCGCTGTAGCGCGCGATGTAAGCGTCCGGCGCCTGGACCGGGATGTGGTTTGCGAGGAAATTGACCGAGGCGAAAAAGGGTTTCCCGCTCGACCGGCCGCGCTCGATATAGTCGATCATCTTGTCGACGACGAAGCGCGACGAATAATAGTCCTTGGGCAGCGCCGCCGGCTTGCCGTCCTCGGTCCAGTCGGCGCTATCGTAGAGCCCCTCGATCGGGCGCTGCTCGAAATTGTCGGCACCGGCGTCGGCGAGCGAGAAGGCGTGATCGTAACCGCGCGCGGTCGGCATTGTGCCGGATGCCTTGCCGAGATGCCATTTGCCGGTGAGATAGGTGCGGTAACCGGCATCGCGGAACAGGCTCGCCATCGTCACGACGCGGCCGTTGAGGAAAGTCTCATAGCCGGGCTTGCCGACATGCTCGGACGGGATCGTCTCCGGCATGTTGCCGAGGCCGGCGCGGTGGTTGCTGATCCCGGTCTGCAGCATGGCGCGGGTCGGCGAACAGGTGCCGGCGACATGGAAATCCGAAAAGCGGACCCCGGCTTTGGCCAGCGCATCGATATTGGGGGTGCGGATCTCGCCGCCGAAGCTGCCCACATCGCTATAGCCCCAATCGTCGGCGAGCAGGATGACGATATTGGGCCGTTTCTCGGCGGCTTCTATGTTCGAGGCGAGCGCACATAGCGGGACGAACAGCGCCACCACGCCGAAGCCGGATTTCCAATAGCTGCGCAAGCGACCCCCTCCCGTGCGACCGATGATGCCCGGAGGTAATGGCATTATCAATGCCGAAATGTTGCAAAGCCCGGCGGCGCTGTTAGGGTGCCGCAAAAGGATCCCCATGGAGCAGCGGTCATGCGGAATGCGATGCGCGCCCTCATCGCGCTGGTGGGGCTGTTCAACATGGCGATTGGGCTCGGCTTCCTGACCGATCCGGCGCGACTGGGTGCCGCCTTCTTCCTCTCGGCCAATGGCATTCAGGGTCTGGCGACGATGCGCGCCGACTTCACCGCGTTCTTCGTGACCGGCGGCACCTTCGCGCTGCTGGGTGCGGTGCGCGGCCGGCCCGAACCGCTTGCGGTGCCACTGATCCTGCTCGCCATCGCGTTGTCGGCGCGGTTCGTTAGCCTTGCGGTGGACGGCGTCTCGCCGACCGCGTTCCAGCCGATGGCTGCCGAAATGGTGATGATCGCGATCCTGTTCGTGGGCCGCCGCACGCTTCGCGCGTACCGCTAGAGGACCGCGATGAAGACCTGGCTCAAGATCCTGCTCGGTGCGCTTGCGCTCGTCCTTGTCGGCGCATTTCTTGCCAAGGATTATGTGCTGCTGCATCTCGCCGGCTGGCTGGGGCCGCATGTCTACCCGAACCACGCGGTTGCCTGGCAAAAGGGTCCGGATCAGGCACTGGTTCCGGCCGACAAGCGTCCGCCCAATATCATCCTGATCGTCGCTGACGATCTCGGTTATAATGATATCAGCTTCAATGGCGGCGGCGTCGCCGGCGGCTTGCTCAAGACGCCGAATATCGATGCGATCGGCCATAGCGGGGTGAGCTTCCCCGACGGCTATGCCGGCAACGCGACCTGTGCGCCGTCCCGCGCCGCGCTGATGACCGGACGTTATCCGACCCGGTTCGGCTTCGAATTCACGCCGACCGACACTCGGTTCGCGTGGACGATCGCCGGTTTCCCGAGCGACTGGGGGCACAAGACGATCCTGGACGAGGGCGCCGCCGCGAACGACCCGCCGCCCGACAGCAAGGGCGTGCCGGCAAGCGAACTGACCATCGCCGAATTGCTGCGCACCAAGGGCTATCACACCCTGCACCTCGGCAAATGGCATCTCGGCGGCGCCAGGGGCATGCGGCCCGAGCAACAGGGTTTCGACGAGAGCCTTGGCTTCATCATCGGCGGGCAGATGTTCCTGCCCGAGAATGACCCGAACGTTGAAAATTCGAAGCAGGATTTCGACCCGATCGACAAATATATCTGGGCGAACCTGCCGTTCAGCGTCCAGTATAATGGCAGCGCGCATTTCCGCCCGGCGCGCTACATGACCGATTATCTGACCGATCAGGCGGTCGACACGATCAGGGCCAATCGCAACCGGCCCTTTTTCCTGTACCTCGCCTATAATGCGCCGCACACGCCGCTCCAGGCGCTCAGGTCAGATTATGACGCGCTGCCGCAGATCGCCGACCACCGGACCCGGGTCTATGCGGCGATGATCCGGGCGCTTGACCGTGGTGTCGGGCGGGTGACGGCCGAGCTCAAGGCACAGGGGCTCGACAACAATACCCTGGTGATCTTCACCAGCGACAATGGCGGCGCGCATTATATCGGCCTGCCTGACATCAACCGGCCCTATCGCGGCTGGAAAGCGACCTTTTTCGAAGGCGGGATGAAGGTGCCGTTCTTCATGCGCTGGCCGGCGCAGATCAAGCCGGCAACGATCGTGACCGGGCCAGTCAGCCATTTCGACATCTTCGCCACCGCCGGCAAGGCGGCCGGTGTGCCGATGCCCGGCGACCGCGCGATCGACGGGGTCGATCTGCTACCCTTTGTCGCGGGCAAACAGGCCGGCACGCCGCACCAGATCCTGTTCTGGCGCAGCGGCGGCTACAAGGTGGTGCGGGACGCCGACTGGAAGCTGCAGGTGCTTGGCCGGATACCCGGACTCCAACAGAAGCCCCTGCTCTATAATCTGAAGAGTGACCCGACCGAGCAGCATGATGTGGCGGCGAGCCAGCCGGCGATCGTCGCCCAGCTGACCGCTTTGCTCGCCCGGCATGACGCCGAGAGTGTCAAACCCTCATGGCCGAGCTTGATCCAGTCGCCGATCGCGATAGACCGGCCGTTGGGCACGAAGCCGCGCCCGAAAGAAACTTATATCTATTGGTGGAACTAGGCATTGAGCGAAACCCGACGCTCCACCGACGGACGCAGACGGCGATCCGAAACCAGCCGCGACAAGATTGTCGAGGCGATGCTGGCGATCGTCGCCGAGGGCCAGATCACGCCCAGCGCCGAGCAGGTCGCGCTGCGTGCCGAAGTCGGGCTGCGCAGCGTCTTCCGGCACTTCAAGGACATGGAGAGCCTTTATGCCGAGATGACGGCGCGGCTCTCGCGGCAATATCAGATGTGGCTCGTGCCGTTCACCGCGCCCGACTGGCGCGGGCAACTGGCGGAGACGCTCGAGCGGCGCGTATCGACATACGAGAAACTGATGCCGTTCAAGCGCGCGGCGGATGCGCATCGCCACGAATCGCAATCGATCCAGACCGAGCATGCCCGCACGCTTGCGATGATGCGGGCGCGGCTGAAGTCGCTGCTACCCGAGGAGATCAGCGGGGATGAGCTCAGGTTCGAGACGCTCGACCTGCTGCTGAGCTTCGAAACCTGGCAGAGGCTGCGCGTTGAGCAAAATCTTCCCGCACGAAAGGCGCGCGCGCTGCTCGAGGCGCAGGTCGATCGACTTACCGCCTGATCGGCGGCTACAGCCGCGCCATGGACAGGCTTGCCCCGAGATCATCCGCAACCGTCGCAGCAGCTTTGCTGCTGGTCGCGCTGGCGCTGCGGGCGTGGGATTTCGGGAATCCGGTCATCCATGTCGACGAGCAATATTATCTGCTGGTCGGCGACCGGATGCTGCACGGCGCCCTGCCCTATGTCGATATCTGGGATCGCAAGCCAGTGGGGCTGTTCGCGATCTTCGCGGCGATCCGGCTGCTGCCTGGTGATGGGATCGTCGCTTATCAGGTTACCGCCTTTCTGTTCGCGACCGCGACGGCGTGGCTGGTACAGCATGCCGCGCGGCGGATCGGGGCGACGCCGCTTGCTGCGTTCGCGGCAGGGGCCGCCTATCTGATCTGGCTGCCGCTGCTGAGCGGACGGGCGGGCCAGTCGCCGGTGTTCTTCAACCTGTTCATGACTGGGGCCGCGGTGCTGACGCTCCGCCTGCCCGAGCTGGCTGCGCGAAAGGCAATATCGGGGATCATCGCCAATGGCGCGGCGGCGTGCCTGCTCGCCGGGCTCGCGATCCAGACCAAATATACACCCGCGATCGAGGGCGCGTTCTTCGGTCTCGCGCATCTCTGGTATCTGCGCCGCGCGGAGGCGCGCTGGCCGGTGATCGCAGGTGCGGCGCTGCTGTGGGTGGCGCTCGGCCTTGCGCCGACGATCTTCCCGCTCGCATTTTACGCAATGCGCGGTCCAGCGGCGTTCCAGGCCTTCTGGTTTGCCAATTTCGCATCCTTCCTGCTGCGATCCAGCTATGCCTATCCGCCCGACCTGATCGCGCGCCGGCTGCTCGGCATCAGCGCGCAGCTCCTGCCGTTTGCGATCTGCGCTGTGCTGACGTGGCGGGAGGCGGGGCGCGTGCGGCCGCGAAGCGAGGAGACAAGGCTCGCCTTTGCCTGGCTGATCGTGGCTGTTGCGGGGTTCGCCATACTCGGCACCTATTTCGACCATTATGCCCTGCCGCTCGTCGCCCCGCTGGCGATCGCCGCCCCGCCGACTTTCGGACGTGTTCCGCGGGCGATGGTTGCGACGCTGGGCGCGGGCGCGCTGGTGTTCGTGATCGAAGCGCTGATCCGGCCGAGCGATGCAGATGGTGCCTATGCGGTCGCTCATGTCGTCGAGGCGAACAGTCGCGGCGAATGTCCTTATGTCTTTATCGGCGATTCCATCACCTATCACCTCGCCCATGCATGCCTGCCGACCGCTTATGCCTTCCCCTCGACGCTCGCTTACGCGCCTGAACAGGGCGCGGCGGGAATCGATGCGGCGGCCGAAGTTCGCCGCATCATGGCGAAACGCCCGCCTGTGATCGTGAGCGGGAGCCGCCCACTCGCGGCGTGGAACGTCCAGAGCTTCGCGATCGTCAGCGCGGCACTCGCCGCGGACTATCGCCCGGTGTTCAGTGCACCGCGGAATGACTATCGCACGATCGTCTATCTGCGCCGCGATCTGCCTTTCCGGCACTGACGCCTGGCGGGCACGCCGCCACTTCCTAACAAAATCTTTCGATTCTCCGCTTTTTCGGTGTGGCTATCGCCCGGCGGTATCGTCTTGGAAGCGGAGGGGGAGTGATCGCCGACGGCGTTTACCGATGTGTCGCTGCGTTTTGCGGCGGCAAGTCAGGGTATCAGGCCAGTTTTCGAGCGCGGATCGCGGAGCGACGCGCACGGCAGGCTTGATGTGCTCGTACGGCTGGGGGGCCGAGCATCATTCCTGAACACCGGTTTCACTCCCTCTCCACGTAGCTGCGACTCTTTCTTTTCGATCATGACCAATTCCGGACCATCCGATGCTGCTTGATACTGGGGCGATTCATGCCTGGCATTCGCCCTGGCAACCTGAGGAGACGGAATCCGACCGGCGCCCCGAATGCGCCTGGACGATCCTGCTGCCCTTCTTCAACGAGCGACATTTTCTGGCGGGTACGCTTGAGAGCCTCGCCGTGCAGGATCAGCCGCTGCGGCTGATCCTGATCGACAATGCCTCGACTGATGGCAGCGGCGAGTTCGCGATGGCGGAGTGCCGGCGCCTCGGCCTGCGCTTCACGCTCATCCGCGAGCCGCGCGCCGGCAAGGTCCATGCCCTGGCTGCCGGCCTCGATCTGGTCGGCACCCCTTTCGTCGCGACGTGCGACGCAGATACCTGGTATCCGGCCGATTACCTCGCCCAGGCGGGCAAGCTGCTCGAAGCCGACGATAGCGCCGCCGCCGGCGCCTATTTCATCCGCAAAGGGGCGCCGCGCCGGCAACAGATCGCCAAGGCGTGGCACATCATGATCGTCGCCAGCCTGTTGCCGCGCCAATGCCATACCGGCGGCGCCGGCCAGGTGTTCCGCACCGCCAGCCTGCGCAGCACCGGCGGGTTCGATGCGTCGCGTTGGAACTATGTCCTCGAAGACCATGAGATCATGCACCGCGTGGTGAAGACCGGATCGCTCGAATATGGCCCCGGCTTCTGGTGCATGCCCTCGCACCGCGACCGCGACCGCGATTCGATCCGCTGGACGCTCGCCGAGCGGCTTCTCTACCACGCCGCGCCGCCGCAGTGGCGCGACCGGTTCTTCTACGAATTTCTTGGGCCGCGACTCAAGGCGCGTCGCCTGACCAGCGAGCGGATGCGCGAAAGGCAATTCCAGAATGCAGGTCCAGACAGCCCATTTGAAGGCCAGAACAGCGGAATTTCCAGCGATGCCACGCCTTATCCTCTGTGCAGATGATTTCGGGCTTTCGCCGGAAATCAGCAGGATAATCGCCGAGCTCGCGGCTGAAGGCAGGATCAACGCGATCAGTTGCATGGCGGTCTGCGCCGGCTGGGCGAGGGACAGCGCCGTGCTGCGCTCGCTCCCTGATACGATCCAGATCGGCCTCCATCTCGTGCTTACCGGCGAACCGCCGCTGACGGCGATGCCTCGGCTTGCCCCGGACGGCCACCTTCCCGCAATCAATCAGCTCGCCCGCAGCGCGATCGCGAAGCGGCTTCCGCTCGACGAGATCAGGTCCGAAATCACCGCCCAGTTCGATCGTTTCATCAAAGAACATGGTCGCGTGCCCGCCTTTGTCGATGGTCATCAGCATGCACATGTGCTGCCGGGCATCCGGGAAATCATGCTGGCCGAAACCGCCCGCCGCGCGCCGGGTGCCTGGGTGCGCAACTGCAGGGAGGGGATTGCGGCGATGATGTCTCGGCCATTTCGCGGCAAGGCACTGGCGAACGCCCTGCATTCGCGGGGGCTGAAACAGGCTGCGGCACTGCACGGCCTCGCCTGCAATGACAGTTTTGGCGGCCATTATGATTTCGCGAGCGACTATGCGTCGTTATTTCCGCGCTTCCTGACGAAGCCGGGGGCCGTCCACCTCGTGATGTGCCATCCCGGGGCGGGCGATCTCGCGGGCGATAGGATCGCGACGGGACGCAAGAGCGAAGCTGCGGCATTGCGCACCATAGAGATGCGCGACATTGCTGCAGCACATGGTCTGGAATTCCAATCCTGAGTCGCCGCGACGCGATGGAAGTGCTGATAATTCCGCGTTCTGCCTGCCTTTGAAGAACCGCGCGGTTCCATGACGGCGGGCGGGCTGAAAGCCGTGTTCCTCGAGGAACGGCCGATGCTGATGCGGCTCCTGGTCGCGCGGCTCGGTAGCCGGGAAGAGGCGGAGGATGCACTCCAGGACATGTGGATCAAGCTGGATCAGCTGGTCGCCAAGCCGGTCGCGCAACCCGCCGCCTATCTCTACCGCATGGCCGCCAATCTTGCTGCCGACCGACGGATCTCCGCCGCGCGCGGCGGTGCGCGCGACACCGCATGGCTCGACACCCAGCCGGTGGCGGACGATCTTCCCGATATCGAGCGAACGCTGATCGCGCGCGAAAGACTTGCGCAAATCGAAGCCGTGCTGGCCGCAATGCCTGAGCGGATGGCGTCTGCATTCCGCATGTTCCGGATCGACGAGCTCCCGCAAAAGCATATCTCGGAACATCTCGGTATCAGCGTAAGTGGAGTCGAAAAGCTCCTTCAGCGAGCTTATCGGCAAATTTATGAAACGGGGGCAATAACGGGTGAGGCTTTCGCCGGGCGGCATCGTCTAGCTGGTGAAGAGGATTAGCATCGTGACCGGCATCGGGGGCGACATCGTCGATCAGGCTATCGGCTGGCATATCCGCCAGGACGAGATGACTGCGCCTGACTGGCATGACTTCGTCGCCTGGCTGGAAGCCGACGCAACGCATGCCGAGGCGTTCGACCGGATCAGCCTCGATCACACATTGCTGGCGGCGCAGCCGGCCGTCGCCCGGAGCGCGCCTCCCGTTGCGGCCAATGATATATTCGAAACGCCAGCGCCAGTGCGGCGTCGCTGGATGTGGACGGTGGGCGGCACTGCTGTCGCGGCGGGGCTCGTCGCCCTGCTGATGCCTGTTGCTTTGGCACCCGCGAGCGACCCCTATTGGCTGGACACCAAGCCCGGCCAGCGACAGGATGTAGTGCTGGCAGACGGCACGCGGATCGAGGTGAGCGGCGGCAGCCGGCTTCAGCTCGACCGCCGCAATCCACGCCTTGCCAGCCTCGAGACCGGTGAAGCGACCTTCCATGTCCGCCATGACGAGAGCGATCCCTTCACGCTGAGGTCCGGCGACCTGACGGTGCGCGACATGGGGACTGTGTTCAACGTGGCCCGCGAGGGCAAGCGGCTCGACGTCCAGGTGGCGGAAGGCGCCGTGCTGTTCCAACCCGATCGTGAAGCCGTGAAGCTGACGCCCGGGCTAGCCCTGTCGGCTCGCGAGGATCTTGGTCGTGTTACACTGGCGCATGTCGCGGTCGATACGATCGGCGGCTGGCGGAACGGCCGGCTCGCCTTTGCCGGTGAGCCTCTGGCGCATGTCGCCGACACGATGCGCCGGCTCTACGGCACCAATCTGGTACTGGACCCGGGCTTGTCGGTAAGGCCCTTTACCGGCATGGTCCGCCTGACTGGCGTGGCGGGGCGGGATGTCCCGCACCTCGCTGCGCTGGTCGGGGCAGGGTGGCGACGCGATGGCGAGCGGTGGACTCTCTCGCCGCAGAAGGGCGACGCGCGCTAGCATCTTTGCAGCGCTGCTGTTGTCGTGCCTGCCCATCACCGCCCGGGCAGCCGACTCTCCGATCTCCATTGCCCCGACCACCCTCGATGCAGCGCTGACCGCGCTCGCGCGGCAGAGCGGTGCCGATATCATCAGCACCGAGCCGGGTCTGAGGCAGATTCATGTCAAGGGAATCGCCGGACGCATGCCGGTTCGCAGGGCGCTCGACCGGCTGCTCGCCGGCACTGGCTACCGCGCCATCGCGATCGACGCCAATAGCTATCGCATCGTCCATACGCCCTTGCAGTCGCAGGCCGCAGCGCGGTCACGGCCTGCCCCGGTGCCTGGCGAGGTGGTCAGGCCCGACATCATCGTCACCGCTAGCAAGCAGCCTGTCGCCTTGCTGCGTTTTCCGGGCAGCCTCGTCGTCGCGAGCAAAGCGACCCCGCGCTCAGCGGGGAACAGGCCACCCGACATGGATGATATCGCGCGCGAGACGCCTGTACTCCAGAATACCGAGTTCGGCTCGGGCCGGAACAAGATCTTCATTCGCGGCATCGCCGACAGCAGTTTCAACGGTTCCACCCAATCCACCGCGAGCATCTATTTTGGCGATGTCCAGCTCGGCTATTCGGGGCCTGAGCCGAGCCTCAACATTTACGACATATCGCGGGTCGAGGTGCTGGAAGGGCCGCAGGGCACGCTGTACGGTGCGGGCGCGATCGGCGGCATCATCCGGCTGACGCCCAATCCGGTCAATCTGA
This sequence comes from Sphingomonas bacterium, assembly GCA_040006055.1. Classification (GTDB taxonomy): domain Bacteria; phylum Pseudomonadota; class Alphaproteobacteria; order Sphingomonadales; family Sphingomonadaceae; genus Sphingomonas. The sequence continues at coordinate 21,388 of JBDTXU010000542.1, forward strand.
CGAAATCGGAAGGCTCGGTCGCCGCCGGGATCACCGCAACCAATGGCGGTGGCATCGGCGGTGATATAAGCGGCATGCTCAACGTACCGCTGCTGAAAGACAAGATCGGCGTCCGGGTTGTCGGTTACCGTGTCCGCGATGGGGGCTATATCGACGACCGCCTGCGCCGACTCTCGAACATCAACAACAATGATACCGTGGGCGGGCGGATATCGATCGGGATCGATGCAGGCGATGGCTGGAGCCTGGACGCCGGCGGGCTTATCCAGCGGATCGACGCAGCGGACGCGCAATATGCCGAAGTCCGATACGGACCGCTGAGCCGGGGTTCGATCCTCGCCGAGCCATTCCATAACCAGGTTGTGCTTGGTCGTATCGTGGCCCGCAAAAAATGGGATAATGAGCTCGAACTGGTTTCCGCAACCGGTCTCGTCAGCACTCATGCGAGCGACACCTATGATGCATCGCGCTCGATTGGCATCTTCAGCCCGACCGTCTATGAGAATAATGATGCCAACCTGCTGCTGACCCACGAAACCCGTCTGGTCCGAACCATCCCGGGCGGCACTTCCTGGGTGGCTGGCATCGCCCTGCTCTATGATCGCGACGCGCAGACACGGTCCTTCGGCACGCCAGGAGATCCGGCCGATATCATCGGCGTGACCAATATCACCAAGAGCGTATCAGCCTTTGCCGAAGGCACTTTTCCGCTCTCGCCGAGCTTTTCAATCACCGTCGGCGGCCGCGCAACGACGGCGCGTACTGACGGCGAACCCTCCACCCGGCCACGCGCCGAAGATTTCGTGCGTGGGAGATCGACCAAGCGCTTCGATCCGACCGCGGCCGTCTCGTGGCTGATCGCACCACGGCTTGCTGCTTTCGCGCGCTTCCAGTCAGGCTATCGGACCGGTGGCATCGCGGTCGCGCGCGGCGTGGGGCGGATTGCCGATTTCAAGTCGGATTCGATCAGGGTAGGCGAGGTTGGGTTGCGGATGGAACGAGGCGGGCCGACCGGGCTCGCCATGTCCACCAGCCTCTCCTTCGCCCATTGGACCGACATTCAGGCCGATCTCTTCAATCGGCGCGGCCAGCCCTATACCGCCAATATCGGCGATGCGAACATCGTCGCGGTCGAAGGAACCGGCGACTGGGTACCGATCCGCGGGCTCCATGCCAGTTTCGCATTCCTCTTTACGCACAATCGGCTCGATGGTCCGCTCGCCCAATTGTCGATCCTGGCGAACCGGCGCCTGCCCGAAACCCCGCCCTTTGCCGGCAATGTCGGCCTGTCCTATCAATGGGCGGGCCGCGGCGAGAACAGCTTCAGCGTCGGCGGTTCAGTGCGCTATGTCGGCCGCTCGGTGCTTGGGCCGGGCGACTTCCTCGACATCAGCCAGGGCCGATATGCAGTGGTCGATGTGAGCGGCAGCTGGAAATGGCGCAATATCGATCTCTCGCTGGCGATCGACAATCTCACCAACCAGTCGGACAACCGCTTCGCGCTCGGCAACCCGATCATCCTGGGAACGCGCGACCAGACCACGCCGCTTCGCCCGATGAACGTTCGGGCCGGGATCGCGATTTCCTGGTAATATAGACGACCAACCACACCGCCGATCGATGGCGAACACCTCAAACCGCCCCTATCCGAACCATGCCGCCTGCGATATCAGCGCGGCGGGTCGATTGACGGAGCGCGGAAAACATGGACGAGCTGCGAGACGAAGCTGCACCGCCGCTTGGGACGAACCCCCGCTATTCGCGCGTGGCGATGCTGCTCCACTGGCTGATCGCAGCCTGTTTCGCCTTCCAGATCGGCCTTGGCTTGCGGATGGATGCGCCGCGCGGTCCGCAGACTTTCGCGGTCTATCAGCTCCACAAGTCGATCGGCATCACCATCCTGCTGCTGACGCTGATCCGCCTTGCCTGGCGGTTGACCAAGCCGGCCCCGGCCTTTCCAGCGACGATGAGCGCGCTGGAAAAGCGGCTTGCGAACATCGTCCATGCCGGCTTCTACATATTGCTGATCGGCCTGCCGCTGACCGGCTGGCTGATCGTTTCCTCGAGCAAGACGGCGGTGCCGACCTTCCTCTACGGAGCGCTGCCTTGGCCGCATGTGCCAGGCATCCCGACACTGGCGCCAGCCGCGAAGGCGTTCGTCAGCGACCTGTCGGGCCTTGGCCATGAGTCGCTGGTCTATATCGCCTATCTGCTGATCGTCCTGCACATCGCCGGCGCGCTCAAGCATCAATTTGTCGAGCGCGGTGATGATCTCGCGCGGATGCTGCCCGCGCCGCGGCGCATGCTCGGCATCGCCGCTGTGGCGGTGATCGCGGCGTTCGCCCTGATCCTGGCGACCGGCAACCGGATTCACCTCGCGCCGATCGCGCTTGCGGGAGCATCTTCAGCACCGGTGCCGACTCCCGCAGTTGAGGCACCCTCGCCGGCTGCGCCCGTCGCGACACCCAGTGCGCCGGCGACACCCGAAGCCACGCCTACCCCTGAAGCAACAAAGGCGGTGGCGGACACATGGATTGTCCGCCCGTCAGCCTCCACGCTCCGCTTCCATACCGCCTGGTCGCAGGGGCCGGTCGATGGCCGGTTCGGGAAATGGAAAGCGGTGATCCTGTTCGGGCCGGAGGCGCTCGACACCTCCTCGGTCGATGTCAGCATCGACATGGCGTCAGCGACGACCGGCGTTTCCGATACCGAGAGCGCCCTGCCGGGGACTGACTGGCTCTCGGTCGCCGCGCACCCCACCGCGACCTTCAAGGCGACTCGATTCCGCCACCTTGCGGGCAACCGATACGAGGCGTCCGGCACGCTCAGCCTGCGCGGGGTATCGCGACCACTGAAGCTGCCCTTCACGCTCAGCATCGCCGACGATGTCGCCACCATGACGGGGACGGCGACGATCGACCGCACCGTCTTCGGCGTGGGCCAGGGCGAGTGGGCGGCGACGACCGATGTGCCCGCGGCGGTCACCGTGACGGTTGCGATCAAGGCCGATCGCAAGTCCTGAACGGCGATCATCTCGGCGTGAAATCCTCGACAAGATCATAGCGGTCGCCCGGGAAGACCTGCCGAACGAAGGTGACGGGCACGCCGCTGCGCCAGGTCCATCGCTCGATTTGGAGGCAGGCGTCACCCTCCCTGATGCGGAGCACGCGCGCGACCATGGCCGATGCGGCGGCGGCGCTGATCCGGTGCCGCGCATCAGTCCAGGGCACATGGCCGAGCAACCAGGTGCCGGGCGCCTCAATCGCGAAATCGGCCTGCTCCGCCTTGGGCACAGCTCCGATGTTGATCCACCGCGCCTCCACGCCGAACGGAAGCGAGCCCGAATGATGAACGCCTTCCAGCGCCATCCATCGGCCGCGGGATCTCGTGTCGACCTCTGCCGGTGCGAAAGAGGAATTTCGTGAGGCGAGCTGCCAGCGATAGGCCTCCCCCCGCGCGGTGATCAGTGCGCCGATATCGGGAACGCCGATGATCGCTGAGTGGATGCGGGGAGGTGCGACGAACGAGCCGGCGCGCCGGCGCCGTTCGATCAGGCCTTCGCGCGCGAGCCGGCTCAACGCCTTGTTCACGGTCGCGCGGGCGCATCCATATTCGACCACGAGCTGATGCTCGAACGGGATGCGCGTGCCCGGCGGCCATTCACCCGAGCGGATGCGCGCCTCGATATCGCCCCGGATCCGCGCCTCGATCGTCATGCGTCGAGCAGCCGGGCCAGGGTGGCGGCGTAGCGCTGCCGGATCGCGTCCGCGCGCACGTGCCGCCCGGCCTCCACGACCTTGAGCCCGCGGCGCCAGACACAGTCGATGCCGCTGCGCGACGCGAAGATCCAGCTGTCGAGCAAAGGGTCGCCCTTGCGGCCGATGAGACCCGGGTCTCGCGTATCGAGCGAGAGGATGTCGGCTGAACGCCCCGGCGCGATACCGGCCTCGACGCCGAGCGCCTGCGCACCGCCCTGCAGCGCACCGGCGAACAGGCTTGCGCCGACCGACGGCCGCTCCGGCCGGCCGAGCACGCACCGCGCATGGCCCAGGAGCCGCTGCCCATATTCGAGCAGGCGCAGCTCCTCGGCGGCATCGATCCGGACATTCGAATCGCTGCCGATGCCGAAGGCGCCGCCCTCAGCGAGATAGGCGGCGGCCGGGAAGATGCCGTCGCCGAGATTGGCTTCGGTGATCGGGCAAAGTCCCGCTGTCGCGCCGCTCCGCGCCAGCGCAATCCGCTCGGCATCGGTCATGTGGGTCGCGTGGACAAGGCACCAGCGCGCGTCGACCGGCATTGTTTCGAGCAGCCATTCGACCGGGCAGTTGCCGCTCCAAGCCAAGCAGTCGGCCACTTCGCGGCGCTGCTCGGCGATATGGATATGGATCGGGCCGTTGCCTGCCAGGGGCAGGATCGCGGCCAGTTCCTCGGGCGTCACCGCGCGCAGGCTGTGCGGCGCCACGCCGACCACGGCATCGGGCAGCGGCAACACAGCAGTGAGCGATCCTTCGAGGAGTTTCGCATAGCCATCCATGTCACTCAGGAAGCGGCGCTGCGCAGCGTCCGGTGCCGCGCCGCCGAAACCACCATGGGCGTAGAAGACCGGCAACAGCGTCAGCGCAATGCCGCTCGTCTCCGCCGCGGCGGCGATGCGCGAGGCCATTTCAGCGGGTGCGGCATAGGGCCGGCCGGCCACGTCATGATGGAGATAGTGGAACTCGCCGACGCGGGTAAAGCCGCTCTCCAGCATCTCGGCATAGGCTTGGGCTGCGATTGCCTCGACATCGTCGGGGCCGAGCCGGTCGAGAAAGCGGTACATGAGATCGCGCCACGACCAGAAATCATCCCCCGATGGCCCGCGCGCCTCGGCAAGCCCGGCCATGCCGCGCTGGAAGGCGTGGCTGTGGAGATTGGGCAGGCCGGGAAGGCCGATCGCGTGGCGCTCATCGCCCGGCTCGGCCGCGACATCAGTCCGGATCGAGGCGATCAACCCGCCCGAAATTTCCAGCCGGACGCGGTCGGCCCAATCGCCGTCGACCAGCGCGGTTTCGAACCACAATGTCCGCATCGACATTTCTCCAGCGCGCTTTCGATTATGTCTAGACATATTCGTGCGCTTGGCCAAGTCTAGCAAAATGACGACTCCGGATGATCTTCGCTGCGACCGGCTCTGGCGGAACGCCCGGCTGGCGACGCTCGTCGGCCACGGGCTCGGACTGGTCGAGAATGGGGTGGTCGCGGCGCGATCGGGCCGGATCGTCTATGCCGGATCCGCTGACCAGGCGCCTGCCTTTGCCGCGGCCGAGACGATCGACTGCGAGCGCCGCTGGATCACCGCCGGCCTGATCGATTGCCACACCCACCTGATCCACGCCGGCAACCGCGCCCGGGAATTCGAGATGCGGCTCGAAGGCGCGACCTATGAGGAGATTGCCCGCGCGGGCGGCGGCATCCGATCGACCATGGCGGCCACCCGCGCCGCCAGCGAGGCGATGCTGGTCGAAACCGCCATGCCTCGCCTCGACGCGCTGATCGCCGAGGGGGTGACAACCGTCGAGGTGAAGTCGGGCTATGGCCTCACGCTCGCCGACGAGATGAAGATGCTGCGCGCGGCGCGGAGCCTCGGCGCGGCGCGGCAGGTGACTATCCGCACGACCTTCCTCGGCGCGCATGCCCTGCCCCCCGAATGGGCCGGCGATTCCGACGGCTATATCGGGCTGGTCTGCGACACGATGATCCCCGCCACGGCCGATGCCGGGCTGGCCGACGCGGTCGACGCGTTTTGCGAGGGGATCGGCTTTTCGGCGGCGCAGACCGAGCGGGTCTTCGCCGCCGCCGCCGCGCACGGCCTCCCGATCAAGCTCCATGCCGAGCAATTGTCGAACCTCGGCGGCGCGGGACTCGCAGCGCGCCACGGCGCCTTGTCGGCCGATCATCTCGAATATCTCGATGACGAGGGGATCGCCGCGATGGCGGCGAGCGGCACTGTGGCGACCCTGCTGCCGGGCGCCTTTTATTGCATGCGTGAGACGCAATTGCCGCCAATCGCAGCACTCCGCGCCGCCGGCGTCCCGATCGCGTTGGCGACGGATTGCAACCCGGGCACGTCGCCGCTCACCTCGCTCCTGCTCGTCCTCAATATGGGTGCAACGCTGTTCCGGCTCACTGTCACGGAGTGCATCCGCGGCGTGACCGTCAATGCCGCCCATGCACTCGGGATGCAGGACGAGATCGGCACGCTCGAGCCGGGCAAGGCCTGCGATCTCACCATCTGGGACGTCGAGCAGCTTGCTGAGCTTGTCTGTCATATCGGCCATAACCCGCTCCACGCCCGCATCTGGAAAGGCCTGTGACCATCATTGCCCTCAAGCCCGGCGCGGTGCCGCTCGCCGACTGGCGCGGGATTTATCGCGGCGCCGACCTTCGCCTCGATCCTTCGGCAGCGCCGGTGGTCGCCGCAAGCGCCGCCGCGGTGGAACGCATCCTTGCCAAGGGTGAGCCGGTTTACGGCATCAACACCGGCTTCGGGAAACTCGCCGGCGTGCGGATTGCTGAAGCCGATCTCGCCCTGCTTCAGCGCAACATCGTGCTGAGCCATAGTGCCGGGACCGGCGCGCCCTCGCCGATCCCGGTCGTGCGGCTGATGCTGGCGTTGAAGCTCGCCAGCCTTGCCCAGGGGGCGTCGGGCGCCCGACCGGAGACGGTCGCGCTGATCGAGGCGATGCTGACGCGCGGGCTTACCCCGGTGATCCCGGCCCAAGGTTCGGTCGGCGCCTCGGGCGACCTCGCGCCGCTCGCGCATATGGCGGCGACAATGATCGGCGTCGGCGAGATTTTCGCCGGCGGGCAGCGCCTGCCCGCGATCGACGCGCTCACTAAGGCCGGACTGGCGCCTTTGGTCCTTGGCCCGAAAGAGGGGCTGGCGCTGCTCAACGGCACGCAATTCTCCACCGCAAATGCTCTGGCCGCGCTGTTCGAGGTGGAGGCGCTGCACCGGTCCGCGCTCATCACCGGAGCGCTGTCTACCGAGGCAGCGAAGGGGTCGGACACGCCGTTCGATCCCCGTATCCACGCACTGCGCCGCCATGCCGGACAGATCGAGACAGCGGCGGCCCTGCGCACGCTGATGGCCGGCTCGGCGATCCGCGCCTCGCACGCGACCGGCGACGCGCGCGTGCAGGACCCCTATTGCCTGCGCTGCCAGCCCCAGGTGATGGGCGCCGCGCTCAACATCATGCGCCAGGCCGCGACGACGCTCGAGGAGGAGGCCAATGGCGTTTCGGACAATCCGCTGATCTTTCCCGAGACTGACGAAGCCCTGTCCGGCGGCAATTTTCACGCCGAGCCGGTGGCGTTCGCCGCCGATATCCTGGCGCTTGCGGTCTGCGAGATCGGCTCGATCGCGGAACGCCGGATCGCGATGCTGGTCGATCCGGCGCTGTCCGGCCTGCCTGCTTTCCTGACGCCCAAGCCGGGGCTCAATTCGGGCTTCATGATCCCGCAGGTAACGGCGGCGGCGTTGGTCTCGGAGAACAAGCAGCGCGCCTATCCGGCGAGCGTGGATTCGATCCCGACCTCGGCCAATCAGGAGGACCATGTCTCGATGGCGGCGCATGGCGCGCGGCGATTGCTCGAGATGGGGGAGAATCTCGGGGCGGTGCTTGGCATTGAATTGCTGGCGGCGGCGCAGGGGTGCGATTTTCACACGCCGCTCACCTCGTCGGGTGCGCTGGAGGGCGCGCGGGCGCGGCTGCGGCGCGATGTGCCGTCGCTCGATCATGACCGCCACATGCACCCCGACATGGAGGCGGCCAATGCGATCATCCGCTCCGGTGCGCTGATTGAGGCGGTGGGGATCGCCTTGCCGGGTGTGGTGGCATGAGCGCCTCGCCAACCCCCTGTCGTCACCCCGGACCTGTTCCGGGGTCCATCCCTCCATGTCCACCGTCATCGCCTGTTGCACGATGTGTTCGAGCGAGATTGTGTTCCCCGAACACAATCTTGGCTTTCCGGGGGAAAGCCAAAGCTCGAACACCGGAACGAGTCCGGCATGACGTGTTGAGGTAGGGGCATGAGCATTGAGGTCCGCTGCGGCACTGCTCCGCTCGTCGTCAGCTTCCCACATACGGGGACTGATCTTCCGCTCGATATCGCACCGGGCTTCGCCTCGCTTTGGCTGGCGCAGCGCGATGCGGACTGGTGGATCGACCGGCTTTACGACTTCGCCGCCGATCTCGGCGCGACTACCATCCGCACGACCATTTCGCGCAGTGCTATCGATGTGAATCGCGACCCTTCCGGTGCGTCGCTCTATCCGGGGCAGGCGACGACGGACCTGTGCCCGACAACGAGTTTCGACGGGGCGCCGCTCTACCGCAATGGATGCGCGCCCGATGGCGAGGAGATCGCCCGCCGGCGCGGCCTGTGGTTCGACCCCTATCATCAGGCGATCGTGGCCGAGCTGGCCCGGTTGGGTGCGCTCCATCCACGGGTCGTTCTCTATGACGCGCACTCGATCCGCAGCCGCATCCCACGGCTCTTCGAGGGGGAGCTTCCCCAGTTCAATATCGGCACCTTCTCCGGCGCGAGTTGCGATCCGGCGCTGGCGGCGATGGTCGAGGCCGAATGCGCGGCGTCCGGGCTGAGCCATGTGCTCGACGGCCATTTCAAGGGCGGCTGGACGACGCGGCATTATGGCCGCCCAACCGGGGGCGTGCACGCCATCCAGATGGAGCTCGCGATGCGCGGGTATATGGATGAGCCCGTAAGGCCGTCGCCTGGCAACTGGCCCGCCCCTTTCGACCCCGACGCCGGCCCGATCCGCCCGGTGCTGATCCGCATCCTCCAGGCGTGCCTCGCCTTTGCCGCAAAGGACCCAGCATGACTCGCCTCGACAATAGCCGCATCATCCGCCCCGCCACCGGCACCACCCTGACCGCGAAGAGCTGGCTCACCGAGGCACCTTTGCGGATGCTGATGAACAACCTCCACCCCGATGTCGCCGAGCGGCCCGAGGAGTTGGTCGTCTATGGCGGCATCGGGCGGGCCGCACGCGACTGGGAGAGCTATGACCGGATCGTCGCGGCGCTGACCCGGCTGGAGGACGACGAGACGCTGCTGATTCAGTCGGGCAAGCCGGTCGGCATCTTCCGCACCCATGCGGATGCGCCGCGGGTGCTGCTCGCCAATTCGAACCTCGTGCCGCACTGGGCGACCTGGGCGCATTTCAACGAGCTCGATCGCAAGGGGCTGGCGATGTACGGCCAGATGACCGCCGGCTCCTGGATCTATATCGGCACCCAGGGCATCGTTCAGGGCACCTACGAGACCTTTGTCGAGATGGGCCGCCAGCATTATGGCGGCGACCTTTCCGGCCGCTGGCTGCTGACCGCAGGACTTGGCGGCATGGGCGGCGCGCAGCCACTCGCGGCGGTGATGGCCGGCGCCTCCTGCCTGGCGATCGAATGCCAGCCGAGCCGGATCGAGATGCGGCTGCGCACCGGCTATCTCGATCGTTCGGCTGACACCATCGACGAGGGGCTCGCGATTATCGAGGCGGCAAAGGCGGAAGGGAAGCCGGTCTCGGTCGGGCTGCTCGGTAACGCCGCCGAAATCCTGCCCAAGCTCTATGCGCGCGGCGTCCGCCCCGATCTGCTGACGGATCAGACCTCCGCGCATGATCCGCTGAACGGCTATCTGCCCAAGGGCTGGTCGCTCGAGGAATGGGCGCTGGGCCGCGAGCGCAACCCGCAACTGGTGATCGACGCGGCCAAGGCGTCGATGGCGATCCATGTCCAGGCGATGCTGGATTTCCAGGCGGCGGGCGTGCCGACGGTCGATTATGGCAATAATATCCGCCAGGTGGCGAAGGACGAGGGCGTGGCCAACGCGTTCGATTTCCCCGGCTTCGTCCCCGCCTATATCCGCCCGCTCTTCTGCCGCGGGATCGGGCCGTTCCGCTGGGTCGCGCTCTCGGGCGATCCTGAGGATATCTACCGGACCGACGCCAAGGTGAAAGAGCTGCTGCCCGACAATGCGCCGCTCCACAGATGGCTCGACATGGCGCGCGAGAAAATCCAGTTCCAGGGGCTGCCGGCGCGGATCTGCTGGGTTGGGCTTGGCGATCGTCATCGGCTCGGCATGGCGTTCAACGAGATGGTCGCGAGCGGCGAGCTCAAGGCGCCGATCGTGATTGGCCGCGACCATCTCGATTCAGGCTCGGTCGCGAGCCCCAATCGGGAGACCGAGGCGATGCGGGATGGATCGGACGCGGTCTCGGACTGGCCCCTGCTCAACGCGTTGCTCAACACAGCCTCGGGCGCGACCTGGGTGTCGCTCCACCATGGCGGCGGCGTCGGCATGGGCTATTCGCAGCATGCCGGCATGGTGATCGTCGCCGATGGCACCGAGGCAGCCGCGCGCCGCCTGGAACGCGTGTTGTGGAATGATCCTGCGACGGGCGTGATGCGGCATGCGGATGCTGGTTATCCGATTGCGGTCGACTGTGCCCGCGAACAGGGGCTGGATCTGCCGAGCTTGTAGCCATGGGTGGCATGTAGCGCGGTGGCGGCAGCGGTTGAATCGCGGTGGGCGTGTTGGGAATGTCATGCGGGGCGCTGACATTTTCGAGTTGTACAGAACATTGTACAACTGTCGCTGACAGACTGTGTAGAGTCTCCCATCTGATCGTGTTTAAACCGTCATGCCGGACTTGTTCCGGCATCCACCGTGCCGCACAACTCATCGGCACTTTGGTGCGGCACGGTGGACCCCGGAACAAGTCCGGGGTGACGATTTGGCTTTGGCAACAATCGACTACGAGTCTTTGCTATTGCATCATGAAAAGCTGAAATCGGTACCCACCGATCAACTCTATGCACGCCTGTCGAGGATCATCGCAGCGCCCTTCTCCGCGATCATCATGGTCGGGGCGTTGGTGTTGCCCGAGGTGATGCGGGGCATGACCGAGGCGTCGATCACGCGCAGGCTGGCGATGCCGTGTACGCGGAGCTGGGGATCGACCACGGCGCGATCATCGACACCCATTGCGGCGGTTCCGACCGGGTGGAAGATGCTGGTCGAGATGTTCCCGATCGCCTCGGCAAGCTGTTCGTCGCTCTCGCACTCAGGCCCGGGCCGAAATTCGGCCGGGCGATAGCGGGCAAGTGCCGGCTGGGCGACGATGGCACGAGTGATCTTCACGGCGTCGATCGCGGTCTGCAGATCTTCGGGCGCGGAGAGGTAATTGGGCTGGATGCGGGGCGGTTCGGCATGATCGCAGGAGCCGATCCAGACGCTGCCCCGGCTCAGCGGCCGGAGGTTGCAGACGCTGGCAGTGAAGGCGGGGAACGGATCGAGCCCGCCGCCGAACGCTGCAAGGCTCAGGGGCTGGACATGATATTCCAGATTGGGCGTCGCGAAGCGCGGGTTCGAGCGCAGGAACAGCCCGAGCTGGCTCGGCGCCATCGACATCGGCCCGGCGCGCTTCAGCAGATATTCGAGGCCGATCCGCGCCTTGCCCGGCCAGGAGCCGGCGAGGATGTTGAGGGTCGGCACATCCTCGACGCGGTAAGCGCAGCGGATCTGCAGATGATCCTGCAGATTCTCGCCGACGCCGGGAAGATGATGGACCGGCTCGACCCCAACCGCGCGCAGCTTCTCCGCATCGCCCACGCCCGATCGCTGGAGCAACACCGGCGATCCGATCGACCCGCTCGCCAGCAGGACTTCGCCGTTCGCCTTTGCCACGAAGCGCCGGCCTGCCAACAGGAAGGCGACACCTGTCGCGCGGCGTTGCTCGATCACCACATGATCGACAATCGCCCCAGTCTCGATCCGCAGATTGGGGCGCTTCGCCACCGGCCGCAGGAAAGCATCGGCCGCACTCCAGCGTCGCCCGCGCTTTTGCGTCACCTCGAAAAAGCCCGATCCTTCATTGTCGCCGGTGTTGAAATCCTGCGTCTCGGGCACGCCATATTGGCTTGCCGCTGCACGAAACGCTTCGAGCAGATCCCAGCGCAGCCTTTGTCGTTCGACGCGCAGTTCGCCCCCGGAGCCGTGCACCGCACTTGGCCCGGCGACATGATCCTCCGCCTTCATGAAATAGGGCAGCACATCGTCCCAGCCCCAACCCAGGTTCCCGGCCTGGCGCCAGCCGTCATAATCGCCGGATTGGCCGCGGATATAGATCATGCCATTTATCGACGAGCTGCCGCCGATCACCCGCCCGCGCGGATAATTGAGTTCGCGGCCGTTGAGGAATGGCTCGGGACCAGTCCTGAAGCACCAGTCAGTGCGCGGATTGCCCATGCAATAAAGATAGCCGACCGGGATCTTGATCCAGAGATAATCGTCCTTGCCGCCCGCCTCGAGCAGCAGCACGCGGCGGCGGGGATCTTCGCTCAGCCGGTTCGCCAGCACGCAGCCAGCGCTGCCGCCGCCGACGACGATGTAATCATAGGCGCCGAAATCATCCCACACGCCGCGTTCCTCAGAGGTGGCGAATGGCCGCCTGATCCACGCGCACCATTGCCTCGTCATAGCTTTGCAGCAAGGCGTCGAAGGTCGCACGGAAGCGTTTCGCCTCGCGCTGGAACGGGACGTCGCTGCCGTCCGTCACCTCAGGCGAGAATAGCCATTCGAGATAGCGCTCCGCGCCTTCCTGACGGCCGGCGGTGCGGCAATCCTCGCGCAACCTGATCATCGCCGTGTCCACCTGTTGATGGCGCTCGCTCCACACCTCGCACCAGGCGGCGCCCTGCTCGGCATAGCGGCGCAGCCAGACCAGTTGCGGATCGCCGGGATCGATCTCGTCGGGGCTGGCGAGCACGACATTCAGCCGGCGGTACATGAGGTCCTGGAAGACCTGGTCGCGATCGGTACGCCACCGCTCGACCAGGATTGGGTCCGGCCGAGCCAGATCGCCGTCTGGAAAGATCAGCCGGTCGGCAAAGATCGTGTGCGGGAAGCTCGTGGCGCGCAATTCGGGCAGCTCAAGATAGATGGCGATCTCGGTGAAGGTGCTCGCCTCGCGCTCATTCTGGAAAGACCGCGCCGCCATCGCCGCCTGGTTCAGCCCGGCGACATGCGGGATCGTCGCGGCATGATAGATTTCGTGCAGGTATCGGAGATCGCGGATCGTCGGATTGTCATAATCGCAGCGCAGGATCGCGCCCCACCAGGGCGAGAAATGCGTCCATTCATGATATTGATCCGACGCCTCGAAGAAAAGGCGCGGGAGATGCGCGAAGCGATCGACCAGGCGGTGCACCAGCCCGCCATCGCGGTGCGACTGACGGATCGGGCCGTCGCTCCACAGCGCATCGACATAGCTGTGGACGTCATCGGCCTCGACCAGCAGGTTCAGGCTGTCACGGCGCATCAGGCGATATCCCGGACGAGCGTGGCGGCCATGGTCGGCGCCATGGCCGGATCGATCATCACCGTCATCGTCGGCGTCAGGCACAGCCGCACGATGCGGTCGCTGCCCTCGCCGCCCAACACGCTGGCGATGAGCCGGGGTGGCTCTGCGGGTGGCGGGGCGATCCCGAGCAGAATGACGTCCGCCGGGCGCAGGCCGGAGATGCCGAGTTGCTCCGCGACCCGCGCACAGGCCGCCTCCTGCACCGGCCTATAGCGGCGCGGCAAAGCGAACACGTCATGCGCGCCATCATCTCCACGCCCCAGGCAAGCGACAGGAGATTCTTGAACCACCGATTGCCGAACAGCGACGCGCTCTCCCGCCGCGAGAAGACGCCGCCGACGCGGAGATAATAGCCGCCGAACGGCTTGGAGTGGCTGATCACAAAGGCGGGGACGTTGGGGAAGTCGAGCGCGATGCGATAAGCGCGCGCGACGCTGCCGACATAAGTGAGGTCCGGGATCACCGCTGCGTGTGGCGCGGTTTCCGCCATATGCGCCAGGAACTCAGCGAAGTGCGGCCAGACCTGGCCGTCGATCGCCGAAGGCTGGCTGATCCAGAATTGCGCGCCCACGGGCATGCTCGCGCCGATATCGGCCCAGTCATCGCGGCGGTGGCGGATCACGGGGATGGCGAGCGCGGCGGCAAAGGCGGGAAAGCCTTCATAGTCGCCGTCGAACAGGTGGATGCTTGGTTCCGTGCCCGCAGCGCGCATCGCGCCGGCATGTTCAGCCATCAGCTTGTAGATGCCCTCGCTCGCGCCTGCGGTTGGATAGCGGAACGGGAAGACACCGCCGTCCACCGCCACCACGGGTGCGGCCCAATCGAGCCAGCGGTCGAAATATTCTTCGTGGAGCGCATCCTGTTTCTGCGTCCATGGCTCGTGGTAGCGATCGAACCACCCGTTGCGCCGCGCTGCATCGAGCGCGGCGGGATCGGCCAGCAGTGCGTTCCGGTCGCATCCATCGACAACCTGCGCCAGGGCGACCTCCGTTTCCGGCATCACCAGCGCATAGATGGTGCCCGACACGCCGGCGGCGAGCAGGTCGGCCTTGATCGCGGCCTGGGCATAAGCGGGGAGGGCTTCATTCATGACGCTGATCCTGCACCATGAGGGTTAGTATCGGGTCAAGGGTTAGATGCGGGCAGCCTGCCTCAGCCAGGACTGAAGCCCAGCGTTTTCTTTGGTCAGGCCAGTAACGCGCGACCATGCCCCGCCGGCCAGGGCATGATCGCCTGTCGGCCGCAGCGAATCTTCAAGCCGCCACAAGCGGCATTAGGGTCAAATTCGATCAGCTTTGCCCGTCATGCCGGACTTGTTCCGGCATCAATGCTTTCCAAGAGCTTCAACCGTTGCGTACGCGGAACCATGGACCCCGGAACAAGTCGGGGTGACGGTTGATTTACCTGATCGAACTCTGCTCTGGTTTATTGGCCTGACCAATATCGACAAGCCACTCCGACTGCGCTAGTCGAACTACCCGAACGCATCAAAGGCGTCGCGGCGAAAAGCGGGGAGAGGTCAATGTGAGGCGGATGCCGCATCTGCGCTGGTGGATTGTCGGGCTGATCTGCGCCGGCACGATCGCCAATTATCTCGCGCGTAATTCGCTGGGGGTGCTCGCACCTGAGCTCAAGAAATCCATGGCGATCTCGACAGCGCAGTACAGCTATGTCGTGATGGCGTTCCAGCTCGCCTACACCGTGATGCAGCCAGTCGCCGGCTATATCGTCGATCGCTTCGGATTGCGGGCGGGTTTCGCGCTTTTCGGCGTGGCATGGTCAGCGGCCAATATGCTGCATGCTTTGGCGGGCGGCTGGGTTAGCCTCGCTTTCTTTCGCGGGTTGCTCGGGCTGAGCGAGGCGGCGGCGATCCCCTCCGGCATGAAGGCGATCGCTGAATGGTTTCCGGCGCAGGAGCGGTCGGTTGCGACCGGATGGTTCAATGCCGGCACGTCGCTCGGAGCGTTGATCGCGCCGCCGCTCGTGGTCGCGGTGGCCTTGTGGGGCGACTGGCGGCTCGCCTTCATCGTGACGGGCGCGATCGGCTTCGTCTGGGCAGCGGCATGGTACGCTCTCTATCGGTCGCCAAAGGACCATCCGGCGATCACGCCAGAGGAACAGGCAATGATCGCGGCGGACCGCGACATCAGCCCCCGCAAGGCCAGCGCCCGCGAAATCCTGTCGTCGGCGCGCTTCTGGGTGATTGCCGTGCCGCGCTTCCTTGCCGAACCGGCGTGGCAAACCTTCAGCTTCTGGATACCGCTCTACCTCGCCACCGAGCGCCATATGGATCTGGCGCATATCGCCGCCTTTGCGTGGCTGCCGTTCCTCGCGGCCGATTTTGGCGGGGTGCTGGGCGGCTATCTCTCGCCCTTCTTCATGAAGCGATTCCATATGACCCTGGTGCCGTCGCGTGTGCTCGGGATCAGCCTGGCGGCGGTGCTGATGATCGCGCCCGGGTGCATCGGGCTGGCGGTCAGCCCCTATACGGCGATCGCCCTGTTCTGCATCGGCGGCTTTGCCCACCAGATGATCTCGGTGCTGATCAACACGCTGTCGGCCGATGTCTTCACGCCCGAGGAGGTCGGCACCGCCAACGGCTTTGTCGGGCAGGCGGGGTGGATCGGCGGGCTGCTCTTCACCTGGCTGATCGGCCAATATGCCGATCGCATCGGCTATGCGCCACTGTTCGGTGCGCTCGGTATTTTCGACCTGATCGGCGCGGTGGTGCTGATCGTCTTCCTCCGCCGCCTGACCCTCCCCAAACCGGAATCCCGTTGATGCGACACGCGACCTTGTCGAACCCGCCCTTGTTCACGCTGACCGCGCGCGAGCGGGGGCGCCTGACCCTGACCGCTGATACCGGCGCGGTGGCGCATCTCTTCCTGCTCGAGGAGGATATCGCGCGACTGCTGCTGCTCGCCGACGGCACGATCAAGAGCCCGCCAAGCTGGGCGATCGCGCCCGGAGCCGAGGATATTGCCGAGCCGGGCCGCGACCGGATGGATGTGGCGGGCTTCGCCTGCCCCGATGTCCGTATCGACATCGCGGATGGCGTGCTGGTCGCGGAAACGGCGCGGCTGCGCGTCACCATCCGTCTGCATGGGTTGCATTGCACATGGGAGCAGCGCGATGGCGATAGCTGGCGCCTGATGGCGCAGGATCGCCCCACCCAAGCCTATGATTTCGGCTGGTGGGACGGCCGTGTCCATCATTATGCGGCGCGTACCAAGGGCGAGCGCTTTTACGGGCTTGGCGACCGGTCAGGCGACAATGATCGCGCCGGGCGCAGCTTCCGGCTGACCAATCTCGACGCGATGGCTTATGATGCGGAGCATAGCGACCCGCTCTACAAATCGATCCCCTATATGCTGGTGGCCGATGCCGGGGGGCATTGCCACGGCACCTTCTACGACACCAGCGCTGCGGTCGCGGTCGATTTCGGGCGGGAGCTCGACAATTACCATGGCTGGTATCGCCATATGGTGGCCGACGCCGGCGATCTCGACCTGTGGATGATCGCCGGCCCCGATCCGCTGGCTGTGACGCAGCGTTTCACCTGGCTGACCGGCCGCCCCGCGCTGATGCCGCGCTGGTCGCTTGGCTATTCGGGCTCGACGATGAGCTATACCGATGCGCCCGACGCGGCGACTCAGATGGCGGGCTTCATCGACAAGCTCGCCGAGCATGATATCGGCTGCACCTCGTTCCATCTCTCGTCGGGCTACACCTCGATTGGCGACAAACGCTATGTCTTCCACTGGAACCGGGAGAAGTTTCCGGACCCGTCGGCGTTCGTTGCGAGCTATGCCGATGCGGGCATCCAGCTGGTGCCGAACATCAAGCCGGCCCTGTTGCGCAGCCATCCCCGCTATGACGACGTCGCCGCCAAAGGGCTGTTCGTCGGCGATGCGGAAGGGCGCCCGGTGGAAGCACAATTCTGGGACGAGGTCGGCAGCTATATCGACTTCACCAATCCGGCCGCGGCCGCCTGGTGGCGTGCCGAGACCAAATCGGCGCTGCTCGATCACGGCATGATCGCGACGTGGAACGACAATAACGAATATGAGATCTGGGATGCGCGGGCGCGCTTTGCCGGGTTCGGCCAGGCGCGTCCCGCTGCCGATATGCGCCCGGTTCAGCCGCAGCTGATGATGCGCGCGTCGCGGAAGATCCAGGCCGAGACCTTGCCCGGGCGGCGCCCCTATGTCGTGACGCGATCGGGAATGGCCGGCCTTCACCGCTATGCCCAGACCTGGACCGGCGACAATTTCACTGCGTGGAAAACGCTGCGCTACAATGCCCGCATGGCGATCGGGCTGGCGCTGTCGGGCGTGTCGAACAGCGGGCATGATGTCGGCGGGTTTTCCGGGCCGGCACCCGACCCGGAGCTGCTGGTGCGCTGGGTGCAGGCGGGCGTGATGATGCCGCGCTTCAGCATCCATAGCTGGAATGAAGACCAGAGCGTCAACGAGCCGTGGATGTATCCCGAGGCGCTGCCCGCGATCCGCCGCCTGATGGCTTTGCGCCAGACGCTCATCCCGTTCTTTTATGACCTGCTGCACCGCTATCACGCCGATTGCTCACCGATGGTGCGGCCGACCTGGCTCGATTTCCCGGGAGATGCGGCAGCCTGGGAGGAGAATGACGAGCATCTGCTCGGCTCCGATCTGCTCGTCGCGACGGTGATGGAGCAGGGTGCCGAGACCCGGGCTGTGCGCCCGCCGGCGGGGGCAGAATGGATCGAGCTGTGGACCGGCCAGCGGATCGAGGGCGGCACTGAGGCACTACTCTCCGCGCCGCTCGAAGGTCCGCCGCCGCTGCTGGCGCGCGCCGGATCGGGCATGCTGGTCGATCTCGCGAAGGGCGGGTGGAAACCGGAACCCTATCGGCGTGGGCTATGGCTCTTCCCACCACGCAACGGCGCGTTCGCCTGGTCAGCGGTGGAAGACGCCGGCGACGGGGACGGGCCAATCGATCGGTGGAGTCTCACAGGCGCGGCCGATGCGGATCGGATCGTCGTGGAGATCGGGCGCAATGGGCCGGGCGCCTTTGGCGACAACGCCATCACCATATTGTTGCCGCAGGGTGAGACGCGCGCGCTGGTGGTGAATGGCGGTGCCGGCGCAACCGTTACGCATGACAGGCGTAGCGGCGTCAGGATCGAAGTTTAAGGCCTGTTGCCGCTTCGCGGCGCGCGCAACGCAACCCTGCTATACTGAACGGACTCTGGTCACATTCGCCCATTTTTGCCGTCATGCCGGACTTGTTCCGGCATCCATGTTTCCGCAAAAGCTTCAAGCGTTGCTTACGCGGAACCATGGACCCCGGAACAAGTCCGGGGTGACGACTTGAATTGATCTGGTCGATTCAACCTAAATCGCGACCCGGCGCGCCAGATCGGTGCGCTTCGCCTCGACCTCGGCGCGGGCGCGCTCAAGCGTATCGGTTTCGGTTGCGCGCAACAGCCCCTCGATCACCCGTCCGAGATGGTCGCGCATCGCCTTGCGCGCCGCCTTGGGATTTCGCTCGCGCAGCGCCGCCAGAATCTCCTGATGCTCGTCGATCTTCGGCACGACACCCACCGCCCGGGCGCGCTCTAGCATATGCTGGCAGAGCGGCGACCGATAGCGGGTATCCCATAGCGACTCGACCACATCGACCACCGCTGAATTGCGCGTTGCGCGGGCAATGGTGAGGTGGAACTCGTGATCGGCATGCTCGCCGCTGACATGCTCTTGGTTCTCGCGCTCCATCTCGCCGATCAGGCGTTCGAGCGTCGCGATCTCCTCGTCGGTGATCGATACCGCGGCGAGCGCGGCCGCTTCGGCCTCGAACAGGCGGCGCGCCTCGGTCAGTTCGAAGGCGCCGATATCGAGCCCGATCATCGGCGCATCGAGCGGCGGATTGTCGACGACGAAGATGCCCGAACCATGGCGCGACCGGACGATGCCGATCACCTCGAGCGCGATCATTGCCTCGCGGACGGTCGGACGGCTGACCTTATATTCGTCAGCCAGTTCGCGTTCGGATGGAATCCGCTGCCCTGGCTTGAACTCGCCGCGCTGGATCGCGTCCGATACCGCGACGGCGACCTGCTGATAGAGCTTGCGCCCGTCCGGCTGCAGCGTTCTGCTGGCTGACTGTCCCGCTGGTCTGATCAATTTTCGCATCGTCATGGTGGCCACACGTCTATCAGCGCAGTTGCGCGGGAGCAACACATCACCGAGTAGGCAGCCAATGCGGTGTACATCTGGTCAGGCAGGCCTTGCATGTGGTCTGACCATTTGATACTGCGATCGTCATAGATGCGGGCATATCGGTATGACCCAGCACATTCCAAGGGGACGATGGCATGGGTATTTTCCACCAGAATGTTTGCCTGAGCGCGCTCGCCGCGTCGCTCGCGCTGAGCGCCACACCGGCGCTGGCCAAAGAAGCGGATGCGGCCAAGGCCCCCGAGGCGCCCCAAGCGGCCGAGCAGCAAGCTGACGCCGCGCTGCCGGGCGACATCATCGTCACTGCCCAGAAACGCTCGGAGAATGTCCAGAAGGTGCCGCTCGCGGTGTCGGTGCTCGGCGAAGCGCAGTTGCGCGCGACCGGCGTTACCCAGTTTCAGGATCTGGGCAGGATCGCGCCCTCGCTGACGGTTCGGCCTGCCGAACACCCGGTCAACGCCAATGTCTCGCTGCGCGGCGTGGGCACCTTCGCCTTTGGTATCGGCGTCGAGCCGAGCGTCGCGGTGCTGGTCGACGAAGTGCCGCTCGCCTTCCAGGCGCGCGCCTTTACCGACCTGCCCGATGTGGAGCGGATCGAAGTGCTGCGCGGGCCGCAGAGCACGCTTTATGGCAAGTCCGCCTCGGCGGGCCTGATCAATATCATCACCCGCAACCCCACCGACAGCTTCCACTTTCGCGCCAATGCGCTGGCGACCACCGATAGCGAATATGGCGGCAATTTCAGCGTGTCGGGGCCGATCACGCCGGAGCTCGGCTATGTCGTGTCGGCGAGCTATTCCGCCTGGGACGGCAATGTCCGCAACCTGGTCAATGGCAAGAAGGTGAACGGGCACGAAGCCTTCAACACCCGCGGCAAGATCCGCTGGGAACCCAATGAAGACGTCAAAATCACGCTGTCGGGCAATTATCTCAACGGCAACACCACCGTCGGCCGGCCGTTTATCCGCCTCGATCCCCTCGCGACCCTCCGCGGCGTCGCCGGGCAGACAGCGGCGGTGGTATTCCCCGGCGTTACCATCGGCCCGGACAATCAGAACGTCAGCAACAATTATAATTCGCGCACAAAATATGAGGGTGGCGGCGGTTCGTTGCGCGGTGAGGTCGGCCTGGGCGGGATGACCCTGGTGTGGCTCAGCTCCTACGACAAGTTCCATCTCAGCGACTATCTCGACCATGACGACACGTCGTCCACGAACGCCAATGGCAGCAATATCCAGGTCGGCGAGTTCCACTCGAAGCTGTTTACGCAGGAAATCCGCCTGCTCTCGCCGAGCGACAAGCCGTTCCGCTATACGCTCGGGGCCTATTACGCGAACGTGGCGTTCGAGCGGCCCTTCCTTCGCGGCCCGGCCTTCTCGCCAGCCAACTGGTACGCGACCTCCAAATCGGAGCAGCTCGCTGCATTTGCGCAGTTCGACTGGGAAGTCGTTCAGCACCTGACGCTGAGCGCTGGCGGGCGAGTCCAGAACGAAAAGGTCGCCTATACCTTCCGCGACA
>JBDTXU010000543.1:0-24886 GCA_040006055.1 Sphingomonas bacterium
TCAGCCGCTTGCGAAACACACTGATCCGCTCCGCCCGGCCGCTCATATTCAGCGACAGCGAACTCGCAGCCTATGTCGAGGAATGGTCCCAGCCGGGTCGGCTCACCACGATGCTCAATTACTATCGCGCGCTGCGCCTGCCGCAGCCACGGCCCGGCCCCATCTCGATGCCGACCCTGATCCTGTGGGGCCGGAAGGATTCCTTCCTCCTCCCGGCACTGGCGACCGAATCCGCCCGCACCTGCCGGGACGGTCGTATTCGGTGGTTCAACGATGCCACGCACTGGCTGCATCACGAGCAGCCGCGTCAGGTCGCAACCGAGATCGCGGCCTTCGCGTCCGGCGGGAAATAGCGGCATTTCCGACCGCTCGCGCGTGCCCCGGATAGCGCTGATTGCCGCCCGTCCAGGGCCCCTGCGCAAGCCCTCAGGCCGGCAATAAGCGACAACGTCCCGATTCCCGGGTTGCATCGGCTCACCGGAACAGATGCACAGCCCAACAGAAAGACGGGAACAGGAAGGCACCATTTTGGTTGCACCTGTCGTCAATCATAAGGGAGAACCTGATGTCGCCGACTTTAACGAAACTTGCCCCCATGGCCGTGATCATGGCCGGCGCGCTTGGCCTGGGTGGCTGCGCCACCAAAAGCTATGTGCGCGAGCAGATCGCTCCCGTGAGCCAGCGCGTCGATACGCTCGAGACGAGATTGGCGGAAACCGACAGCACGGCGAAGTCGGCATTGGCACAGGCGCAGGCAGCATCAGGCCAGGCGCAGAATAATGGTCAGCGTATCGATCAGCTCAGCGCCCGTGTGGATGGCGTCGAGCAGCGTATGGTGGAAAATCAGCGGAAGAAGCCTCGCAATTGACGCTGCAAGGTAGTAAATGCTGATCATATGGTGATTTCCAGCATCGGCCGCTTCTCAGGGCGACGACTGCTTAACGTCGAGCCCCTCAAGCGATGATCAACGTCCTTCTGGCGATTGCCGGACTCGCGCTGCCCGTGCCCGTTCAGGCACAGGCTGCAGTCCCCACGCACGCGCCAGCCACGAAGCATGTTCAGGCAAAGCGTGTTCAACGGCCAAAACCAAAGCCGTCAAAGCCGAAGATCGCGGAAGCTGATGCAGTGGTTCAATCGGCGGCGACACTGCGCGTCGCCGATTGGATCGCCGCATCAGGGGACAATGGTCCGCTGCCCTATATCATCATCGACAAACCCAATGCTGCGCTCTTCCTGTTCGACGCGAAGGGGAATTTGCTCGGCACGGCGCCGGTTCTGATTGGTGTCGCCCTCGGAGACGAGGCCACGCCTGGTATAGGCAGCAAAAACCTCGCCGAGATCGGCCCTGCTGAGAAGACGACGCCTGCCGGCCGCTTCCTTGCGAAATTTGGACGGGCCGCCGGAAAGCAAAAGGTGCTCTGGGTCGATTATGCCACCTCGGTTGCGCTCCACGCGATCCCGCCGGGTGCCAGCAAAAAGGAACATCGCCGCGAGCGGATGCTGTCGCCGACCAGCGACGACAACCGCATAACCTTTGGCTGCATCAACGTGCCCGACAGTTTTTACAGCAAGAGCGTGGCGCCCCGTTTCCGGAAGAAGGGCGGATATGTCTATATCCTGCCTGACACCACGCCGATCGAGACGGTTTTCCCCAGCCTGCTGGCCCAGCCTCAACAAATGGCTACCCGCCCTGAAGGCGCGGAGCCGGTGGCGCAGGCGGATAGCGCTCCGATGGCGAACCCATAGGACTCAAGCTGCGGCGTCAGCCGCGATAGGTGAGCCATCCGGATATCTCTAGTCGCGCTCGGGTGCCTCGGTGTCGCTCGGTCCGTCGCTTGGCGACTCTTGGTCCTTGTCGCCCACGTCCGACACTTCGGGGACGAGATCGTGTCTCGCCCGTTCGTCACTGGGCAACGGATGATGGCCGGCTTTCGCCTTTTCGCAGCATCAAATCCTCCTCTCGGCGGCGTGAGCCTGACGATCAGGCGAGCCTGAACCCTTTCTCGCTCGGCTGCGCGGTCACCTTTGCATTGCCGGCCTCGCCGAGGGCGGCGTGGGGCGGCGATGACCCATCCATTCAATACCGGCGGCGACCGTGGCTATCTGCGCATCGATACCGAGGAAACCTTCGCCACGCAGGATTGACCGAGCTTTTGAACGCTACCAGCGTTCCAAGCAGGCGCACGTTGCGACATGCGGCAAGATCTGCGTCCAGGATGCATCGACCCGCAAGGTGCGATCACCGAGGAACTCCTAAAGATTGACACCGCGTCCATTGCCACAACCATCGTCAGGTTGCTAAGCGAGCCAGCGATGTACGTGCCTCTAGATGAAATCCTAGGGCGAGAATCAGGTCCATTAAAAAGGGTTTAGCGAGGATGTACGGTGGCTAGGATACCAGTTCTTATTACGGGCGGTAGAGGTATGCTCGGCACGGCGTTCAAGCTGGAATCCGACGCATTTTCGAGATTCGAGGTGCGCGCACTCGGCCGCCACGAGCTTGATGTGCGCGACGCGGTAGCGATGGCGTCCGTGTGTGATTGGGTTTCCGGCGGCTGGGTAGTTCACTGTGCAGCGCGAGTCGATGTCGAGGGATGCGCACGCGAGCCAGAGGCGGCACGGGAAACAATCGTAACCGGTACGCGTAACGCCGCGATACTTGCGCGCGATGCAAACGCCCGGCTGCTTTACCCCCAATCTTTCCTTGTTTACGATGGGCGTGACAATCCGATTCCGGAAGATGAGGCACCGCGACCTCTGTCACTGTATGGCGAACTGAAACTTGAAGCGGAAGAGCTTGTTCGTGCCCTTGTCGAAGACCCACTCATAATCCGCATGGCAGGATTTTTCGGCGGCGAAGCTGGTGACAAGAACTTTGTTGGTCGGATCATTCCGACGATGCACGCTGCAATGGCTCGCGGTGATACACGGTTCGAGGTCGGCAATCGCGTATGGCAACCAACCTGGACGCGTGACCTCGCCTATAATTCGCTTCACCTGATGACGCGTGGCGCTCACGGCGTATATCAGATGGCGTGCGACGGACACGCCAGCTTTGCCGAACTGGCGCATGAAATCGTCGCTGCGCTCGGCTGGGCGGAGCGGTTCACGATCATCCCCGTCGATGCCTCGGCCGTATCGCAATCGGAACTCGGTCGAAGACCCGACACCGCAATATTGAGCTGTGACCGGCTCAATCGTGAACGCGCCAACTTGCAACGGTCTTGGCAGGCCACCCTGCACGCGTATCTACAGCATGAATTCTTTGATCAGTATCGCCTGGAGACCAGCCGTTGACATCCTTGTTAGAACCCTTGTCGCATCCCGAGTTCATCGAATTGCGCAACCGGACCGTGATGTCGGCGATGAGCCGGGGCTTTGCCGACGATAGCCACAATGCAACGGATGCGATGCGCGATTATTACGCGGCGCGCGCGGCTGGTGGTGTTGGGCTGATCTTGACGGAAGGCACGATCATCCACCCCAGCGGCGACGGCTGGAACAACGCGCCGCATATCACCAATGACGGGCAGGCGGCGAGCTGGCGCCAGACGATCGACGCCGTTCACGACAAGGGCGCGGCGATCGCCTGCCAATTGTGGCATTGCGGGCGTATTTCGCATGCCGATTATACGGGCGACGCGCCGGTGAGTTCGACCAATGTCGCGGCGACGGGGATGAATCGCCAGAACGGCAAGCCTTATGGTGAGCCCCGCGCGCTGGAAACGGGCGAGATGCCGACCATCTATTCCTATTATACGGAAGCCGCGCAACGCGCGCTTGATGTCGGCTTCGATGCGATCGAGCTGCATATCGGCCATGGCTATCTGGCCGATCAGTTCCTTGATGCGCGGGTGAACGACAGGACAGATGCTTACGGAGGGTCGATCGAGAATCGCTGCCGGTTCGCGCTCGAACTGGTGCGCGAGGTGCTCAAGGTCGCACCGTCCAGGCAGGTGATCGCGCGCATTTCACCATCGCGCTTCATGGGCTCAGTCTATGAATGGCCCGAGCTCGACGAGATGCTGGCCTATCTCATCCCCGCCCTGCAAGACGCCGGTTTGCGTGCGCTTGACGTAAGCTGCGCCAACTCGAATTATTTCGAAACCTCCGGGCCAATCCTGCGCAAGGTGCGGCCGATGTGGTCGGGCGTGCTGATGGGCGGCGCCTCGCTGACCGTGGATCAGGCTGAGACCGAGCTGGAAGCCGGGCCGCTCGACCTCGTGACCTGGGGCCGTGCCTTCATCGCCAATCCCGATCTGGTGGAGAAAATCGAGGCTGGGGCCGATTGGGTGCCGTTCGATGACGGCATGCGCGCTACTTTGATCTGACGTTTCCTGGCAAACCTGAGCGTAGAACCCCGAGCGGCCAAAAAGGGAGCTGCGTTCGACGCCAAGGCAGGTTGCGCTGCTACTTGCAGGCCCGTGGCCATTCTTCTAGCCCGCGTCAACCAACTTCCCCGCCCGATCCCATCACAGGTGTGTGCTATGTCTCCGTCCCAATGTGTCGTATGCCACGGATCGTCAATCACGGTACTGACCACGGCGACGGGGGAGCGCGCCTATTGCGGTACCTGCTTCCACGGCTGGCGCACCAGCATCGATCCGTTCGCCTATTCGGCGACGGCAATGTGTTCGCTGGGGACGTCTGACGCCCGGCTGCGCGCGCAGGTGGCTTTCTTCGCGCGATTCTGTGCCGAAGGTGCTCGCATTCTCGAAATCGGCTGCGCGACTGGTGAACTCGCTGCGATGACGCGCCGCGAACTCTCCCCCGCCTGCTACGACGCGATCGAGCTTTCGCCAGCGGGGGAGCAGGCCGCCACGCATCTCGATCAGCTATTCGTCGAGCCGCTGCCAGCCTTGCTCGCCGAAGGCAGCATTCAGCCGGGTTATGACGCGATTCTAATGTCGCATGTGCTGGAACATCTGGAGGACCCGGCCGCCGAGCTGAAGGCTATGGGTGATGTTCTCAAGCCCCAAGGCATGATCTTCATTGAGGTACCCAATGGCGCCGGGCACCGCAAGCTGCCGATCGACGATAACCGGTCACATCTGCATTTCTTCAGCGCGACATCGCTCGCATGGCTTCTCGCGCAACATGGGCTGGAAGTGATCGCGACCGCGACCGATGCTTGGCTCGATCCGCGCTATGCCGATTCGATCCGAGTCGTCGGGCGGCCCTTCTCCTTGCCTCGCCCGGCTCCGAGGCTGCTGTCGGACCATGCCCTGCTGGCCGGCGACGAAAAGATCGTGGTGTGGGGCGCCGGCAGCTTGACTGATGAGATGCTCGCCAACTTCTTCGATCCCGCGCGGATCGACTTCTTCGTCGACCGCGATCCGGCCAAGCAAGGATCAACTTTGCTCGGCCGTCCGGTTAA
The DNA here is from genome assembly GCA_040006055.1 of Sphingomonas bacterium. Taxonomy (GTDB): domain Bacteria; phylum Pseudomonadota; class Alphaproteobacteria; order Sphingomonadales; family Sphingomonadaceae; genus Sphingomonas. Next base: position 5,378 of record JBDTXU010000543.1, read on the forward strand.
GGGGCCGGAGGCGCTGGGCGGGCCGCCGCGGACAGTATTGCTTAACAGCATCGATTTTGCGCCGGCGATCGCCGCCGACTTGACGGCACGCTTTCCCGACATCGCGCACCGCGCAATCCCGATCGCCGATTTGTTGGATTGATCGCACTGCGACGCAGGCAATTATTTAGGCGGGTGCGCCGTACCCATGCCGACCATGATCGGTACATCATGACGATACCGCCAGCGTTTTTTCCACCCCTGAAGACGAATGTCGATCCAGACCGCGCGCAATGTCGTGCACGCAAGGGCAAACGGGATGAGGTAGAACACTGCCGGCCGAATGAACGGCCCCAGCATGATGTAGTAGGTAACAATTGTGTTATGGCCGCCGAAGAACGTTTCTCGCACCACCGGCGGAGCCCGATCGATAATGAAATCGAACTGAAAGCAAAGAACGTAGCAAAGAACGATCGCAAACTTTCGTCCGAATCCTTCCCATTTCTCGAAGAAGGTGAAGAAGATCGGGAAAATGTGCGTATATCCACCTGATTCGACCGTAATCAGCGCAAGCGAGAGGCCAAGGTTGGTCAGCCGATGCATAGGGACGACCTCGGGCCTCAACAAAGCCGCAGCCGCGGCGGCAACGATCGTCAGTTGGACGGTTAACGTGAATAACGGCAATACGACCAGCAAGAGATCGACATATTTCGATCCGATCAGCGTCATGATCGGGAACGATTGATTATTGAGCAACGAATAAAGCGGTCCATATGTCGCTGCGTACAGGACGTCCAGAAATTGGTTGGCCTGGGCCGCATCGCGGAAACCCGTGATATTACGCAATAGTTCCGCAGGCGAACCTCGGCCGAGCAGGCCGTAGCTCATTGCGTAAACGGACGCCGTCGCAATCGCCGCGCCTTCGAACCAGCGCCAGCGTCGGCGCAGCAACTGCGGAAAAAGCGCGGCAATGACGTACAGCTTGAAATTAATCGCCAGCCCCAACGCAGTCCAGCGAAGCCGCGCCGATGCGATCAGCGGGCCGAACGCAAGAAGGACGCAGGTGAAGGTGACGAGAATGATGTTGCCGCGCTCGAGTCCGCTGGTCATCGGCAGGCCCGCCATCAGGGCGAAAGCGCGGGGGAGCGCCGTTCGCCGATTTGTCCTGATGAAAACCAGCGCCACCAGAACGATGTTCAAGACGTAGAAAGCGTGCAGCGTGGCGACACCCAGCCAATCGCAATTGCGCGCATAATAGGAGGTATCCGATCCGCCGCCCATATAACATTGCGGTAACCCGAATATCTTGAGGAAGACGAAGGTCAGCGGGGGATAGACGCTTCCCCAGCTATCGTACGTCCCCGGATCGCGACCCCAATCGCCCGTGTTGAACCAATCCATCCAGGTATCGGCGGGGTCGTAGAAATAAGGCTGGGGCAGATAACCGTTGAGCCATAGATAAACGAGGACGCGGATCATCCCGCCTGCCACGATCAGAGCCAGCAGCGGCTCGATCCATCGGCCATTTGGCATCGGCAGGCGGCGGATCAAGGTCAAGCTCGGCGCTTTTCGAACACCGCGTATTTCAACGCGAAATAGTTGATCCCCGAGGCGAGTCCCAGCGCCACCAAGCCCGCAACATAAGGCGATTTCAGGAACTGACTGACTAGCGCAAGCGAAGCCAGGCTAACGAGGTAGTTAAGCGCATAAGCGAGCACGAACCGGGTCTTGGCGGGCTCTGAATCGCGGAACACATGCCGGCTGTATGTAAGATAGTTGAAGGCCACGCCTAGGCAGTGCGCGACAATCTGCGCGACGTAGAGATTGAGTCCCAGCCAGATCAGGATGGCGTACATCCCGAACCCGAACAGCGCGTTTATCGCCGCGGCTTGATAAAAGCGCGAGAGCTCGACAAGGCGCGCAAGGTTCAGTCGGCGCTTCACCCGATCAATAACCCTCGGGGAAATTCACCCGCTCTCGTTCGAACACCAGCGGCGTTTGCCGCGTCCGTTCGCCGTTGAGCCGCAACTGGTCGCCGATCAGACCCAAAAAGACGAACAGAAGCGCAAACTGCAGCTCGATGCCGGCTGCGACAAGCCACGGCATCATGCGACCACCGAGCAGCAACGCAATCGGCGCAGCCACCAGCATGGCGCCGGCAACGATGCCGAGCATTATGCCGAAGAAAAACGGCAGGCGTACCAGCTTCTTCGAGAAACTCGCGAGACTCGACAGCGCGAAATCGAGCAGCGTGAAAAAGGTGTTGCTGGAACGGCCCTTGCTGCGCGTCGGACGTGCATAGGGGATCGTCTCGATAGTGTAGCCGGTCTCGACCAGCATGCCGCGAAAGAAAGGCTCGGGTTCCTTCATGGCTGCGATCGCACGCACCGCCTTGCGATCATACAGGCCAAATCCAGTCGCGTTGGGCACGATGGGATAATCGCCGAATCGCCGCGCGAATTCGTAGGCGAGCTTGCGGAACAGCCCCACGGCCAGCGAAGACTTCTCCGATTCGCGCGTTCCGAGGACGATATCGGCACCGGCGCGCCATCGTGTGACGAAGCTTGCAAGCAACTCTGGTGGATCCTGGAAATCAGCGCAGATACCGATCACCGCGCGACCGCGTGCGGTGAACAATGCATGAGTTGGCGAGCGCATCTGCCCAAAATTGCGCGTATTGACGATTAGCCGGATCCGCGGATCCCGGTTGGCCAACGCACGAATGATCGGCACCGTCTCATCGCTGGACGCATTGTCGATGAAGATGAGATCGAAGGAATCGCTCACGGTCTCCATAACAGCGATCACCGCCGCGGCGATCGCCGCAGCATTCTCCTGTTCGTTATAGCACGGGATGACGACCGTAATCTCGGGGTTCAGCGCTTCGGAGCCGGCCATCACGCGGAGGCTTTCCGATCGCCCACGGGCGGGCGCAAGCGGTAGAATTCGATCGCTAGAGCAAGGCCGATCAGGAGCAGCCCGAGCATCATCGGCAACAAGTTGAATTGCCGCGCCGAATTGACATAGGGTGCCTCGATGATGCGCACCACCGCCGTCTGGGTGATGTCCTCCACCGCGGTGCCGTTGAGGAAGCGCTCGTAATTGTCGTGGAGTGCGCGCGCGATGATGAGCTGGCGTTCCAGCTCCCTGACCTGGGTTGATTTCACCACGACGTCGCCGACCGAATCGGCCTGAGAGGGATTGAGAGCCTCCGCTTCGGCCAGATAGCCGCGCAGCGATTGAATTTCCGCAAGCAATTGACGAACCGACTGATTTTCATCGGTCGCAAATTGACGCGCAGCAGTCAGCTGCACTTCCTTCGACCGGATGATATCCTTGAGCTGCGACACGCGACTGCCGATCGCGGCAATCGCAGCAGCGGGCTGCGCATATCTGGTTCGCCGCCGGAATTCATCATAGGCCGCCTGGGTGTTCGCCAGCTTTACATCGGCATCTGCAATCAACTTGACCAGAATGCCACGCTTGTATGCGGTCTGGCGGCGTCCGATCGCGGCGAGTTGGTCGCGCGTCGCGTCAGCGAATGCCCCGACCAGCGCTCGAGCGAAGTCGGGATCTCTCTGCGACGTCGCCATTTCGAGGATACCGCCCCGGAGCGAGCGGATGGTCACCTCACGCTCGAGCCACCGGTCCGCGTCTACCGCATTGGTGAAGCCCTTGCGCCGCATCAGATCGACCTTCGCGGACACCGCCCGGCGCACTTCAATGCTGCGTCCGACCTTCATCACCACTTCGACTGCGGCCTGATTGCCGAAGACGCTGTTTACCGCGCCGAACTCGCCCAGGGCGCTGCTCAGGCCGAGGCTGGCGGGATCGGTTGGCGTCATCGTCACGGCCGCGAGATATTTTTGCGGAAATAGCGTGAACACCGCGCAAATCACGATCATGACGGCGAATATCCCACGGCGTCGCCATGGATCGCTGAGCGGCCCGGCATGCGAAAGCTCACCGATCACGTTGCGGGGTGCCATCATTTCGCCACCGCGACGAATGCCGCCGCACCGATGCCGAGCTGGAAGATGATTGTGGTGATGTCGCGCAGTTTGGCCAGGAGTGACGACGATTGGGTCTTGACCGGCATGAAGATCACGTCGCCAGGGAGCACGCGCGCAGACAATGCTCCGTTGTGCTTGGTCAATACCTCACCATTGGCACGGACGACGAACATAGTGCCGCGATCGGCGGCCCGCAGCGGGCCGCCGGCCTTCTGGATATAGTCGCGCACACGAAGCGGCTCGGTACCGTCGATCAGGAACGACGCCGGACGATAGACCGCCCCGAACACGCCAACGGTCGTCGGGCGCGGGGGAACGTAGATGCGATCGTTGTTTTCGAGCAGCAGCGTCCCGGGCAGCATTGTCGACGTTGCGGTAAGGTTTAGCACGACACGACCGTCCGGCTCGGCACGCCTCAGTTTTTCGAGAATCGCGCGTGCAGACGCCAATTGTTCCTCGCGATTATCCGCGCCGATGTTACCGCCATTGCTCAGCGGCGCAGCAAGGACAGACTGCTCCAGCTGATCGATCGCCTCGCGATAGCTGTCGCGCTGCTGGAGCTTGACCGAGTTGCGCTCGAGCCGGGTGCCGAAAACGAAGGCACGATTGGTCAACCCGCCGGCCTGCGTCATGACCTCGTCGAGTGGCGTGTTGGGCGCCACATAGTAATTACCGGGCCGTTCAACCTCTCCCTCAAGCCGGACCACGACCCCCTGTCGCTTCATCGGCTGGATGATCGTGCCCTTGGCCAGAACCTGAAGGATGTCGCCGCCTTCGACGAGCGCGGTGGCGGTGTCAGATCTCGCGATCTCCCGACCGCGCAGCGTCTCCGCGTCGGTTAGCCGGTATAACAGCACCCGCGTGCTGTCGGCCAGGTCACCAGTGCCGCCAGCATAGCCGATGACCCTTTCCAAGGTCTCGCCAGGCTTGAGCTCATATACCGCCTCGGCGTTGACGCTGCCCGTCACCGCCGCCTGCGCGCCAAGCGGCGGGATCGAGATGACGTCCTCGTTCTGTAGAATTTCGTCGTGGCTGCGGTCGCCCTTCAGGATCAGATCATAAAGGTCGAGGTCGCCCACCAGCTGCCCGTTGCGATACAGCCTGGCAGAGCGCAAGCTGCCGCCCGAGGACGGCCCTCCAGCTGCCAGCACCGCGTTGACCATCGTCGACAGGCTGTTGACCGAATAAGCGCCCGGATTGTTGGCATAGCCTGTCACATAGACCGTTATGCCATGCAGCTTCTTGACCGCGATGGTGACGGTATAGCCGCGATATTGCCGACCCACGGCGCGACTGATCACGTCCTTCAGGTCGCGGTAGCGCACCCCGGTGAGCATGATGGAACCGACCTTAGGCAGGAAAATCTTGCCGTCCGTGTCGATAACGACATCGACACTGCCCTCGACCGATCCGGTCAAGGCGATGGACACTGTGTCCCCGACGTTCATGGAATAATCGGCCGGAACGGTCGCCGTGGCGGGAACGGCATAGTCTCGATTGGAGGGTAAAAGCATATCGGCGCCGAACCGCGGCACCTTCCTGCCGAGCGTGCGCTCAAGATAAATCTCGAACTCGCTTGGAACGAGGGGCTTCAGGCGGGGATTCGGCGAACGATCGAACATGCGATCGTTGGTGGTGGCGTTTTCGTTGGCGCCGGTTTTCGTTGGATCCGTGATATCGACCGGGTTGATTTGTGTATTCTCGGACTGCGACCGCGCCGCGTCGGAAGTCGATTGCTGGCTGTTGGTCTGCGAATAATCGGGCGTCGCCAACGGGGAACCATAGGGCACGGTCGGATCGCGCGTCTGACCGGCCGTTTGGGCATCGGCAAATCCCGTCGCCAGGATCATCGCTGTTAGCCAGCATAGCACCATAGCGAGCGGCCGAGGCGCGAACCGCGACAACCCCGCCGAACCGGCTGACCGGGGGCGATTGCTTCCAATCAAGCTCATATGGATCCTGTCATTTCCTGGTGCTCGTTCCCGCAGAAGCGCACCCTTGATCTCGACTGCTGCCTAGCCGGCCTTAGGGCAGCCCCTATCGCAAATGTGACACCGATCAACAACCTTTTGACAGCCGGGTCGAGGTCGTTCGCGCGGCACCGGCAAACGCCGTGATCAGCGCATCGAGTTCGCCGAAATGCGCGAAGCGCGCATGGACGTCGCCGGGCAGGCACGCCTCCGCGCCATAGCCCGCTTCATACAGGAGGAACGGCACGCCGCACGCCTTGGCTGCGGCGGCGTCGACGTCGCTGTCACCGATCAGCATCGCTGCATCGGCACCGACATTGATCGCCGCTAGCGCCAGCCGCAGCGGCGTCGGATCGGGCTTTGGACAGGGTGTGGTGTCGCCGCCGACGATCGCACCAAAATATCGCGCCAGCCCCAGCGCATCGAGCAGACCGCGGCTCAGCGCCTCGGGCTTGTTGGTGACGATCGCCATGCGGTGCCCCGCGGTCGCGAAACCGGTCAACGCATCGACCACGCCCGGATAGATCGTCGCGGGATCGGGCGCGAGGCCGCGCAGCACCTCGCGGAAGATCACCACGTCCGCAGCGACGTCGCGACAATATGCACCCAGCCCCTCGCACACCACCATGTCGACGCCGTGGCTGACCAGCCGTCGCACCGACGACGGGTCGATCGGCATGCCGCCACGATCCTCGCGGATCATCGAAAGCGCTCTGGCGATATCGCACGCGCTGTCGATCAAGGTGCCGTCGAGATCGAACAGCAAGGCAGGAAGTTGCATCGCGGTTCAGCTCATCAACGGGATGAGCATATTCTCCTCGAGTTCCGCGCGCGGCAGGAACGGGGCCAGGTCCTCCATCGGTGCGGTGACCATCGAGCCATCCTCAAGTCGCTTTGACGACACCTTGGGCGAGAAATTCTGCGCCTTATCGATCAACACCTCGCAGATCGCCGGGCCGTCGCAGGCCAGAGTCTGCCGGATCGCTTCGGCCATGTCGGCGTGCTCCGAGGTCCGCACATAGCCGATGCCGAACGCAGCGGCGATCTTGCCGAAATCGGGGAAGGTCACGCCGGAATCGGGGCCACAGCCGACCGAGAAGCCATTTAGATACGCTTCCTGCGCCTGGCGGATCGAGTGGTAACCGAAATTGTTGTAGAGGAAGATCTTCGCCGGAATGTGCTGTCCGACGATCGTTTGCAATTCCTGCAGATTCTGCATGATGCTGCCGTCACCGACCATGCAGATCAGCCGCTCCGATCCTTCGGGCATCGCATGCCACGCGCCGATCGTCGCGGGCAGGTCATAGCCCATCGATGCCGCGCCGGAGTTGGAATAGATGCGTTGTCCGGGTTTGAGCTTTGCCGCCTGAACGGTGACCACCGCCGCCGTCGCATCGGCCATCACGATCACTTCGTTATCGACCAGCTGCTCGAACAACACTTCGGTGAAGCAATAAGGATTGATGACGCCCTTGGTCTCCCAATATTCGGGCAGGACGGTGGGATAGCGACGGCGCCGCTCGAGCGTCCAATTGAGATAGGCCTGGTGTTCCGCCGGGCGTTCATAGCCTTCGAGTTCTTCCAGCAGCACGGGCAGGAAGGTTGCGAGATCAGCATGGATCGGCATGTCGATCGACAAAGTCGGCTTGCCGATTTCCGCGGCGTCGATATCGACCATGATCTTCTTCGCGGCGCGCGCGAAGGCCGCGAAATTGTAACTGATCTGACGGATGTTCAGCCTGCATCCCAGCACGAGCAGAAGGTCGGAATTCTGCACCGCGAAATTGCCCGCGCGGTCGCCCACGGTTCCAGGGCGGCCGACATAATTCGGGTTGGAGTCATCGACCACGTCCTGCGCATTCCAGCCCGGCGCGATCGGAATGCCGAGCTTTTCCGCGACCTTTAGGAACACATCGTGTGCGCCGCTGATGCGCACTCCGGTGCCCGGCAGCAGCACCGGCCGTTCGGCGCCCCGCAGCGCCGCGATCACCTCGCGCGCGGCCGCACGCAGCGGCTCGCCCTTCAGCCAACCATATTCGGACGGGAGTGCGAAATCATGACCGTAGCCCTCGACCTGCGGATCGAAGCCACGCAGCGTCGATGGGTCGATCGGCATCGCCTGAATATCGATCGGAATATCGATCCACACCGGCCCCGGCCGCCCGGTGGTGGCCAGCCACAGCGCCTTTTCGAGCAGGTAGCGGATATCCTGCGGATTCTCGACCAAAGCGGCAAATTTGGTGATCGGCTTCACGATGGCGATCGTGTCGGCCTCTTGATCTCCGAGCTGGCGCAACACTACCGGCGCGTTGCCGAGCAGCGTCTCGCGTTTAACCTGGCCCGACAAAACGATCATCGCGATCGAATCCGTATAGGCGCCGTGCACGCCGTTCAGCGCATTTATCCCGCCCGGCCCGGTGGTGACATTGACCGCGGCGATCCGCCCTGACAGCCGGGTGTAGCTCTCCGCCGCCATCGCCAGCGCTTGTTCGTGATGGCAGCAGATATAGCGCAGACCCTCGGCCCGGCCCAACGCATCGTTGAGATGCATCGCGCCGCCGCCGGTGAGCATGAAGACATGGCGCACGCCATGCTCGACGAGCCTTGATGCGACATAGTCGGACAGGCGAACCAAGGCCATTTCAGCTCCTTTAGCAACGGCCCCGCTCAGTCGCTCGCAAGCGTACAATCGGGCCGTCGAACGCTCAAATCGAAAAGACGGTTTTACGAATTCGCCGCGAGGCGTCGCTGATCCGACAGTGGGGCCAGCCCGCGATCGGCAATCAACGCAGCGAGTTCGGAATTCCGGGCATATTCCGCATCGATATCGACCAGATGCACCGGCAGGTCCGCCCCAATGGCATGCTTCAGAATTTCGCCCGAGGTGAATTCGCGAGTCGAAATCTGCCCCTTGAGCAGTGGCACCGCGTGGAACACGTCGGCATCGGTGAGTACATGGCCTGCGGGCAAATCGCGCTTGGCATAAACGCCCCGAACCAGCGCGTCGAGATAACGGCGCTCCTTTTCGGGAACGACGCGCTTCGTCTTGGCGCTGCCGCCGCACATTTCCTGCGCCTTCTTGAACGCCTTGAACCAGATGTCCGCCTGTTCGGGCTTGGTGCAATAGGCGCTGACCGGCACCCCTTCGTGATCAATGTCGATATGACGTTCGAACGTGCGCGCACCCTTACCGTAAGCGATCATGATCGAATCACGCCAGTCGCGATGCTCATGCGTCGACAGTCCGATCACGATATCGGGATAGCGCGCGCGCAGGAGGTCGATCTGGTTGAGTTCCAGCTCGCTATCGTCCGACGGATATAACGAAACGCAATGGTTGAGCGCGAACGGGATATTCTTCGTCGCGAAGAATTCGACTAGTTCGTCTATATGCTCGACATTGGCGCCGCCGGACGAGGCGATGATCGGCTTTCCGGTCGACGCCATCTTCCGGAGCAGCGTCTTGTCCCGCATGTCTGAGCTGGCAATCTTGAGCACATCGACGCCGAATTCGACACATTTGTCGACCGAGAATTCGTCGAAGGGCGTGACCATCGTTACCATGCCGGCAGCGCGAACCGCTTCCACCATCTGGCGCAGATGGTCCCAAGGCATTTGCGTGTCCAAGGTCTTTTTGATGTAGCGCACGTCCTCGCGATCGCGGAAATCGCGATGAATAAAGGAATCGACGTCGCGGAACTGCAGCTTGATCGCCGCATGCACCTCATTGAAACGCACCACGCGACCGAAATCACTGATAATCTTCAGGCCACGATCAAGCTTGCCCCAGTGATTATTCGCCAATTCAAGAACAAACAAGTTTTCGAAAATCTCATTAGACACAATCAATCTCCCACCCGCAGATATTGGTACGCCAGCGATCGCCATTCATATTGGCGCGATTCCTATCGCCGCGGGCGCCCATGCTCTCTGCATACAATTTCTCAAAAATCCCGATTAATTTCGTTGCCCGAAAGCAATGAATAAACTTATACCACCACCCCGCCGGAGGCTTCCTTAATCTCCCCGGTGCGATCGCACAACCACGCAAGCGTGTCGACAACCTGTTGATCGAACGCGCTAAGTCCGCCACCCACCTCCATCGCCAACACCTTGGTATGCGTCGGATCGCCGAGATAGATGCTGGGTCGCGACCAATCGATCGCATCGCGCGACAGGCTGATGTTGGCGATGCCAATATGGCGCGCCACCGCAGCGGCGATATCGGATATTTCGAACGCCTCGGCACCGCATAGATCGATCGCGCGATGCCGCCCCACGCCGCGGAGTCCTGCTTCAACGATCAGTGTGCACAGATCGTCGACATGGAGAAACGAGCGAAATACCGGTACGCGGGCATCGATCCGGATCGTACCGGTCCGCACTGCCTGCACCGCGAACGATCCGATCGCGTAAGACTCGACTTTATTGATGTACGGTCCGGCGATGTTGAAGATGCGCCCGGCGATGACGGGGGTTCCGGTCGCCGCCGCCCAGTTAAGGAAACGATCTTCCTGCCGCATCTTGCACAAGCCGTAGGGATGCCGATCGGCTCCTTCGGCAGCAAGCTTGGCAGCGCCCGACGACGCGACAAACAGCGCGCGGGGACGTCCAAGCTCCAAAACTTGGAGCAGCCGGTCGTCGATTGCAAGATTGGTGTCGGTGAATAGCCGCTCGCCCAGCGTTTCGACTTTTTCCTTGGTCAGATAGGCGAGGTGGATCACGATCGCGCCATCGACGTCCGCAGCCACGAGGTCGGACAAGGCCCGCATCGCAAGCCTGCTCCCGTCTGGCGCCTCGATCGTCCGCGCTGTCGATCCGAACAACGCAACCGAATCCGACCACCCGGCCCCGAATCGACGCGCCAGATGGGCTAGTACCGCCATACCGATCCAGCCGGTTGGACCGGTGACGACGATCCGCGGACTCATCGCTTGATGAAATCGGCGATGGTATCGGTCGCGAAGCCGATATGATCTTCGGTCAGCCCCGGAAATAGGCCGATCCAGAACGTGTTGTCGGTCACGATGTCCGCGTTGGTCAGGTCGCCGACCACGCGATGGTTTCGCCCGCGCATATAGGGCTGGCGCAACAGATTGCCACCAAACAACAGGCGCGTGCCGATCCGATGCGCATCGAGATGCCCGATTAGCGCGTTACGGGTTATCGGGGCACCTGGCCGGATCGTGATGGGAAAGCCGAACCACGATGCCTCGCTGTTGGGCGTTTCCTTCGGGAGAATCAGCAAATCCTCGAACGGCGTCAGCAATTCGGTCAGCAGATCGAAATTCCGCCGGCGTGCGGCGATAAACTCATCCACGCGGTCCAGCTGTGCCACGCCGATCGCGGCCTGCATGTCGGTTATTTTCAGATTATAGCCGGCATGGCTGTAAGTATATTTGTGATCATACCCCATTGGCAAGCCGCCCAATTTGCGACCGAATCGTTTGCCGCAGGTATTGTCCTGGCCGGGTGCGCACCAACAGTCCCGACCCCAGTCGCGCATCGATTCAATGACACGCTTGAGCCGCGGCTTGTCGGTGAATACCGCACCGCCTTCGCCCATTGTGATGTGGTGCGCAGGGTAGAAGCTGAGCGTGCCGATATCCCCAAAGGTACCGACGCCCCGCCCGTCATAGGTTGCGCCAAGCGCGTCACAGCAGTCTTCGATGACGAACAGATTATATTTCTTCGCCACGCGCATTACTTCGCCCAAGTCGAAGGGATTGCCCAGCGTATGCGCGACCATGATGGCGCGGGTACGATCAGTGACCGCCGCTTCGATTCGATCCGGCAGGATATTATAAGTCGGGATGTCGATGTCGACAAAGACCGGCGTGAGACCATATTGCAGCGACGGGTTGACGGTGGTCGGGAAACCGGCCGCGCAGGTGATAACTTCGTCCCCCGGCTTAAGCGCGTCGCCGCGCAGATAGTGCGAGGTCAGTGAAGATAAAGCGAGCAGGTTGGCTGAAGATCCTGAATTGGTCGTTAGCGCATGACGGACCCCCAAACGCGTCGCCAGCTTCGCCTCGAAAACATCGTTGAAGCGTCCGGTGGTCAACCAGAAGTCAAGCGATGAATCGACCAGCGAACGCATGTCCGCCTCTCCGTAAACCTTACCCGAAACCGGCACCGGACTCTGACCGGCGACGAACGGCTTCGGCGAATGGTAAGACCGCGCATATTGCCCGACGAGATCAAGGATCAGGCCGCGAAGGCCGGGCTCGTCGGTGCTGGCGGCCAAGACACGAAGCTCGTCCATGTCGAGGGATGTTTTTGTCATGCAGAAAATTCCGGAACGATTGCGCGAAGGGCTGCGCGATATGTGTGAAGTTGGGACTGACAGATTGTGCGGGCGTCGCCCCCGGCGCTGACGGCACGGTGCCAGTCGACAATTTGACGGAGAGCGGTCGATAGTGGCATTGCGGGGCGCCAGCCCAGTTGCGCGCGCGCTTTCGAACAATCGAGTTTCAGGAGAGCGGCCTCATGCGGTTGGGGTGTATGCGGGCGATCCCACCCTTCGGCACCCCAAGCTTCCAGCATCTGCTCCACCATCCAGCCAACCGGCTGCGTATCATCATCGCTCGGACCAAAATTCCACGCTGTGGCGGCAGAGGAATCCCCACCGAATAGGCGTTGGGCTATCATCAGATAGCCACCCAAAGCCTCCAGCACGTGCTGCCAGGGGCGGACTGAATTCGGCGACCGAATTTGCGGCCGGTCTCCCGCTTCCATTGCGCGAACGATGTCAGGTATCAACCGATCGCGTGCCCAATCTCCGCCGCCAATGACGTTGCCTGCGCGCACCGATGCGATAGTGCCTGCGAGTGGGGGATAGGATCGACGATAGGCCGAGACCGCCAATTCTGCTGCACCCTTGCTGCTGCTATATGGGTCGTGGCCGCCCATCGCATCGCTTTCACGGTAGGGCCATACCCACTCACGATTCTCATAGCATTTGTCGCTGGTCACACACACTACGGCGCGAATTTCACCGATCCGACGCACCGCTTCTAGCAGATGGACCGTTCCCATCACGTTAGTGGCATATGTTTCTACCGGATGGTCGTATGAATAGCGAACCAACGATTGGGCGGCGAGGTGAAACACGACCTCAGGACGTGCGGCAGACATCGCGCTCGAGAGCGCCTCAAGGTCTCGCACGTCGCCATCGACATGTGTGATCAGATCGGCCACGCGTGCCTGCGCAAACAGGCTCGGCGTCGTCGGAGGTGCCAACGCAAAACCGGTTACATCGGCACCGAGATCTGCCAGCCACAAGGCTAGCCAGCTGCCTTTGAACCCAGTGTGCCCGGTAATGAAGACGCGGCGACCGCGCCACTCGAAATTGTTCACCATAATTTCCACGGCGCGCCATCGCGCCAGAGTTCCTCAAGGTGTTGCTTGTCGCGCAGCGTATCCATCGCCTGCCAGAACCCGTCATGGCGATAGGCAACGAGTTCGCCGGTCCGCGCGAGATGCTCAAGCGGTCCCTGCTCCCAGACCGTGTCGGCCCCGTCCACCAAATCGAGTACCGACGGGTCTGCGACGAAGAAACCGCCATTGATCAAGCCACCATCGCCGGCCGGCTTTTCCTTGAAGCTAGTGATTAAATCACCCGTCATTTCAAGCGCGCCGAAGCGCCCCGGTGGAGCCACTGCGGTCATGGTCGCCTTGCGACCATGGCTACGATGAAATGCGAGCAGATCAGCGATGTCGATCGCGGCAACACCATCGCCATAAGTGAAGAAGAACGGTTCGTCTTCCTGGAGGTATGGTCGGATCGCCTTCAGTCGACCACCCGTCATAGCGGCGGCGCCCGTATCGACCATCGTAATTCGCCACGGCTCGGTACGCTTGTGATGCACGATCGTCTCGTTACGTTGCAGGTCGATCGTCACATCCGCTGTATGCAGGAAGTAATTCGCGAAATACTCTTTTATCAAATACCCCTTGTAGCCAAGGCAGATGATAAAGTCATTAAATCCGTAATGAGAATAAAGCTTCATGATATGCCATAATATAGGCATGCCACCAACTTCTACCATTGGCTTGGGGCGAACGCTCGTTTCTTCTCCAAGACGAGTTCCCAGACCTCCAGCAAGCAACACAACGCGTGACAAAAAACGACTCCTCGGTTCGGCGGCCCTTCTGTCGGCAAGCGGATATTTTGTCAACGCATGAAGCACGACTCGGCAACGAGCGTCACGGTTTTGTAACGCCGCTTCCTCTGGCCTGGGTGAGCCAGATATCATAGTGTCGGAAAGGTCCATTTCGGTTGCTTTTTCATATTTTTTTATATGAAAAATCATATTAACATAGTGCGCTCCCCGTAAACAATTTGGTATCAATATTCTGGATACCTCAACATCAATTTTTTACATTATTAATATTGGACTGAAAAAAAGAAATAGAGATTCTGACACTCGACGTCGATTAGGGAAATTTGCAAGCGGTTTGGCAAGTCATCTATCATGTTGATTTAGCAACAGGTCTTCTGATCTATCGCCAATCGACGTAACGTGGTATCCGTAAGTTATTGCAACGCGGTAAGAAAGTCTAACGGACGAGGTCAGTCCGCCAACAGCGCACGCCACAATCTTAACATTGGCCCGTGAAATCTGGACAAAACCGCATTGCGCCAGGTGCTGATCACCGAAGGGGAAGACGGTATATCCGGACGGCAGGTCCGCCGACCCGGCCGATGATAGGCCGAACGATGGCGACGAGCCGGCCTCCCGCGAGGATCCTGCGATAGGCAGCAATCTCGCTCGGATAGGTTTCGCTTTCCGCGAGGTAGCGATCAAGGTCGGTGACCATCACGACGCCAGCGCGACAGGTTGATTGCACGGCGGTCGGAACGGTGCCGAAATCGGCCAGGCCGACATTGCCGCGGATCCGGCCCGTCTGGGCATAGCTCACGCGCCGGTTGAGCAGTGCCATGGCATCGACGCACCCGGCCTGCCCGGCGGGGAAGATGATGCGATAGCCCGCTTGAGAGAGATTGAAGGCGAAATGCTCCACCGCGATGGTTTCATCGCGCGCGACGTTGGCGGTAATCCAGCGGACAGCGATCACACGCGTATCATTAGCCCGTTCGGCCGCGGCGCTTTGTGTGGCGCGCAGCATCGGCAACAAGAGTATGGCGGCCAAAGCCATGGTCAGCATGATCACGGGTGCGGGCGGAATATGCGCGCGCAGCCAGGCAACAATGCACCCCATGCCAATCGCGACCAGAATGGCAATCATCGGCATGATCGGGACGATCCAGCGCGCCCAGATCAGATGTTGGGAAGCGATGGCGACGAAAAAGACAATGGCAGGTAGCAGGAGCGTCGCCACCGACAGCCGCGCTTGCCGCAATACCGCGACGATGCCGACCAATAGCATGGCAAGACCGGTGACACCCAGCGTGTCGCGCAGTGGATGGGCGACGTACCAGACCATGTTCTCGAAAAAAGTGCCACCGGTTGCGCCGAGGTGATGCGCCTGTCCGTCGCCGCCTAGATTGGCCGCAACAGTGGGGTAGTCGAGCAGAAGATAGGGGGACGCGGCTATCGTTGCGAGAACCATCGCGACCAAGGCCATGCCGAGCATCCTGACATGGCGCCCGGAGCTGACGCGGTCCTTCATCATGGCGAGGGTTGCCGCTCCGATCGTCGCAGCAATGATCGTCGCGGCCGGCCATTTCGTGGCGCAAGCGAGCCCGGCCATAGCGCCGGCACCGAGATACTCGAGGAGCCGGCCGCGCTGCGCGATGCCGATCGCAAACCAAAGGCTGGCCAACATGAATAGGCTGGCATGGACATCGGTGCGAATCACCTGGGACCACTGGATATGCAAGGCATCAACCGCGAGTATGCCGGCGGCAAGCAGCGCGGTCCCCGCACCGCACAGACGACGCGCGATCAGATAGGTGAATGCGACACAACCGACGCTGCAGGCGACAATAAAAAGGCGCCCCGGCAGAAAGACAATGCCGGGATCACGGTATATGCTCTCGATGAACGCCGCTTGGGTCGGGAAATAGCCAAGCCAGTGGCCGATAAGGAAGGTGCTCGCCTCGACGATCGCCATGACATAGATGGTGGTCGAGCCCGGATGACCGAACCACCCCGGGTTCAGGGTATGGTCGCGCAGCAGCTTGAGTGCGCATAGCATGAAAATCGGTTCGTCAGGGTCGTAGAGACCGGGCAGCCCGAAAGCGACGCCTCGCATCCTCAGACCAAGGGCGACGATCAGAATAATCGCGAGCACGACACGCTCGGCGGCAACGCGGGCCGGGAAAGGCTTGATCAACATCGTCCGTCTATGCCGGATATCGCGATGCCGGCAATGCGTAGCGACGAGGACACAGACGACTCGACGCAATGGGACCACACCAGCTCATATGAGCAAGGGTGCGCTGTATGAGTCCATCATTCTGAGGCCGAACTCCACGCATGCACGATCGCGACCGTGCGCAAGATGCATTTGCTATGGCCCATCTAAGCCTGGAAATCATACCGTCAGATACGACCTGGCCTTCGTACGATTTTTTCCCATGAAATGATGCACTAGACCGCATAACTGGTGACCCCTACGAGAGTAGAACTTTATTCTCAAGCAATATCAGGGCGTCTCTAAGTCCTCTGTAAAATCAGTGATTTGTCTTGTAGCGTGTTCGCGGTCGGTCGCCCTGATTTGCCTGAATTCCCATCAAAATGTGGGAACGATTGTGGGATCATTTCAGGCCGGGAATAGAACCGATGTCTCTTACTGCGCTCAGAGTGAAGAACGCAAAGCCCGGTCGCCATGTCGATGGCCGGGGCCTGTGTCTGTTGGTCAAGGACAGCGGCGCGAGAACGTGGGTGCTGCGGATGCAGCGCCAGGGCAAGCGCCGGGACTATGGCTTGGGGTCTGCACTGGACGTGTCGCTGGCCGAGGCACGCGACGCGGCGGCGGCTTTGCGCCGTCAGGTGCGTGAGGGCGTCGATCCGGTCGCCGAGCGGCGCAAGTCGCGCAAGGTCGTGCCGAGCTTCGAGACGGCGGCGCGAGCATGCTACGACGCGATGAAGGAGGGCTGGAAGAACCAGCGTCATGCGAGCTGGATATCCAGCCTTGAGAATCATGTCTTTCCGCTGATCGGAACCAAGCCTGTGGACGAGGTGGACAGCGCGTGCGTGGTGGAGGTGCTGTCGCCCATCTGGCTCGACATTGCCGACACTGCACGGCGCATCTTGCAGCGCATCGGAGCGGTGCTGGACTTCGCGCACATCAAAGGATGGCGGGCGGAGGAGACCTCGCTGCGTTCCGTGCGCAGGGGCCTGCCGCGTCAGGTGGACAAGGGCGGTCATCTGGAAGCCATGCCCTATGCTGATGTGCCCGCGCTGATGGCAAAGCTGGCCGCCGCCTCGCCGACCACTGGCCGGGACGCGCTACGCTTTACCATCTACAACGCGGTGCGCTCTAACGAGACGCGCTTTGCGGTCTGGACCGAATTCGACCTGGATAAGGGCATCTGGACCATTCCGGGCGAACGGATGAAGGCCGGCGAAACCCATGTCGTGCCTTTGTCTTCGCCCGCCGTGGCCCTGCTGCGCAAGCGGTGGAAGGAGCGGGCCAGCGATAGCGGATTGGTCTTTTCCGCCGATGGCGAAAAGCCGATCAGCGACATGACCATGACCAAGCTGCTCCGCGATGACGGGATCAAGGGCGTCACCGTCCACGGTTTCCGTTCCGCCTTCACCGATTGGTCATCGGAGAAGACCCGCTTCCCCAAGGAGGTGGCGGACAAGGCGCTGGCGCACAAGCTACCTAACAAGGTTGAGGCGGCGTATCGCCGCACGGACTTCTTCGAGAAACGGCGCAACCTCATGGCGCGCTGGGCGGAGTATCTGGATCGGGTGCCCACGCAGGTAAGCAAGGACGCCAGCCCCATGGCGTCCGAGCCTATGCCGCTCCGCGTTGCCGCCTGACGAGATCATGCAGGCTGGCGGTGGTGATGCGGGTGGACTTGCCGAGCTTCACCATCTCGACTTCACCAGCCGCGATCAGCTCGTAGAGCTTGGTGCGGCCGACACCAATCATGCGGGCAGCGTCATTGACGCGCACGCAGATCGGATCGGGAGGTGGGGCGGTCATCGCCCCGCGCTCCCGGCGCGATCCTCGCGGTAGGCCGCCGGATTGGCGACCCATCGATTGACGGCGGACTCGTGCCAGCCAGCGCCGTGGATGCTGATCCGCACCTTATCGGGAAAGGTGCCATCGGCCATCTTGCGATAGAGGGTCGAGCGGGAAAGGCCTGTGCGGTCGAGAACGGTCTTCAAACGAATGATGCGATCAGGGTCGGACATGGGCGTGTCTTTCAAGTCACGGGTTTGCAAACGCCCCCATGAATGCATCGGATAGGCTCGCGTCCCAGACAAGGGGCGTGTTGGGCGCTGTTTGGCTCGCGCGCGCAAGTGCAAGTGAAGGCTGGCGGGCGCCGGCGGACTGAGGCGGAAGCTGGCGTAATTTGGCGAGGACTGTCGCCCGACTGACACCGGCTCGGTTTTTGTCCCACCGTTGCTTTTTAGCTACACCCGTCGCGCCGTTTCGTCGCCTATTGAAGCTGCCTCGCGCTTTGCTCAGGTTGAGTCGTTCATGGCATTTCCATCCTTTTCAGATGGTCTGCCCGCCACGGATCAGGCTGCGTCAATCCTTCCCCGCCGCGCAAGGGATGAGGCACGGTAGTGCTGGTTTGCACAAGTTTCTTACTTATGGGACAAAAAGTCCGATGTTCATCAGCCTCAATGGATGGCCGGGAGCGGGCAAGCTGAGTGTCGGCTTAGCGCTCGCCGAACTTCTCGACGCGCGCCTCCTTGATAACCACTCTTGGATGAACGTTGCGATAGCCCTGACGGAATTTGGCAGCGCGGCCTATTATGAGGCGGCGCGAGCTGTTCGAGATGTAGCATTCGGTGTTGTGCTTGCCCTGCCGCCGGAGGTGCCCATAATATTCACGAACGTGAACGCGACTGGCGGAACAAGTGGTTTCGCGGAAGAGCATTGGAATGCGATCCGTGCTCTTGCAGCGAAACGAAAAGTTCCTGTAATTTCAGTGATGGTGGACTGTCATCCGGATGAGCGGGCCCGACGTATCGTCTCCCCCGAAAGGCGGCTCGCCAAAAAGCTGCGGGATCCGGAAGTTCTTCATCGAATGATGGCCAGGCGCTCGCTGTTTGATGACGGCGCGGATTACCGACACACAGTGGACACCACGCATATCTCTCCGGAAAATTGCGCGGGTGAAATAGCGGCTTGGATTCGGGTGAACGTCGCGCTCAGCTGAAAGTCCGCTTCCGGGCTCGGCTTCGGGATGAATGTGTTCGGGAGCCGTCATCCCTCGGGATGCGGAGCTGTCCAGGGCTCGATTGCCGTTGCAGGGTAAATTTGAACAGAGCCGGGTTCAAAATGGCTCTCGATCGCATAGCCAAGGGCTGTCAAGTCTGTGCGGTACCAGCCGACGATCTTACCGCGCCAAGAGGCACGACCTTTCTTTGCGGCGTAGTCGCCCATTTGAA
>JBDTXU010000544.1:0-5829 GCA_040006055.1 Sphingomonas bacterium
CCGCCTTGAACACGACGCAGGGCATGCCGTTGTCGATCAGGGTGCAGGCGACGCCGTCGATCAGGTCGACCGCATTGCCGGTGGGCAGCAAGGCGCCGCAGGACGAACCGGCGGTATCGCGGAATTCGAGCGGGATCGGCGCGGCGGTGCCGGGCACTCCGTCAATCCGGGCATCGCCTTCGTAGGTCGTCACGCCGCCGGGGGTCTGCACGGTCGCGACTGCGATCTGGCCGGTATTGGCCATGAAGATCGCGACCCGGGTCTCATCGCCGGTCGCGGCGAACAGGCCGCGTTCGATGGCGAAGGGACCGACGCCGGCGAGCATGTTGCCGCAATTCTGCGCGTCCGTGACGATCGGTTGGTCGACGAAGACCTGGAGGAAGAGATAATCGATATCGACGCCCGGTCGCGCCGATTTCGACACGACCGCGACTTTGGAGGTGAGCGGATCGGCGCCGCCCATGCCGTCGATCTGGCGCGGATCGGGCGAGCCCATGACGCGGAGGAGGAAGGCGTCGCGCTCGGCTGTGTCCGCCGGGAGATCTTCGGCGAGGAAGAAGGCGCCCTTCGAGGTGCCGCCGCGCATCCACATGCAAGGGGCGGACGTCATGATGCTTGCCTTGCGAAGCCCCTGACTAAATCCTCCCTCGCGCAGCGGGGGAGGGGGACCATTCGCCTCTTCCGGCGAATGGTGGAGGGGGCTAGGCCGCAAGCGCGACGTTTGGGGCGCCCCCTCCACCACCCGCTGAAGAAGCGGGCGGTCCCCCTCCCCCGGTTCCCGGGGGAGGATTTAGGGGGCCTATTCATAGGTGAGGCCCAGTGCGGCGAGCTTGCCGCGCATGTCGTAGATGTCGAGGCCGAGTTCGCCGGCGGCGAGGCGCTGGCGTTTCGATTCCTCGTTGGCTTCGCGGGCCTGCGCCTTTGCGAGGACGGAAGCCGCATCTGCGCGCTTTACGACGCACACGCCATCATCGTCAGCGACGATGACATCGCCGGGCTCGATCGCGGCGCCCGCACAGACGATCGGTACGTTGACCGAGCCGAGCGTCGCCTTGATCGTGCCTTGCGCGAAGACAGCTTTCGACCAGACCGGAAAACCCATCGCGGTGAGATCGCGCACGTCGCGCACGCCCGCGTCGATCACCAGCCCCCGGCAACCGCGCGCGATTGCCGAGGTGGCGAGCAGATCGCCGAAATAGCCGTCTTCGCAAGGGGAGGTCGGGGCGAGAACGAGAATGTCGCCCTGCTTCAACTGCTCGATCGCGACATGAATCATCCAGTTGTCGCCCGGTGGCGCCGAGATTGTGACCGCCGAGCCGGCGATGCGCGCGCCGGCGTAGATCGGCCTGAGCCGACTGCCGAGCAGGCCGATGCGCCCCTGCGCCTCGTGCACCGTGGCGACGCCGGCCGCGGCGAGGCCGTCGATCACCGCCGGATCGGCGCGCTGGATAGTGGTGACGACCTTGGCCATGACGATCTCCTTTGCGAAGGTGCCTGCGCGCGCGGCCGACGCGCCCGCAATTCGGAATTGCGCGCGGCCAATAAGTTTTCTCTATACGTGGGCGCAATGATAGCCCCGTTCGATCTCAACCTGCGCCATTTGCGCGCGCTTTCCGCGATCGTCGCGCGGGGGAGCATGAGCGCCGCGGCCGAGGTGGTCAGCCTCTCGCAGCCGGCGCTTACCCAGGGCCTCGCCAAGCTCGAGGGGCAGCTGGGCGCGGCCTTGTTCGACCGGCGGGCGGACGGGATGCTGCCGACCGAGGCGGGGCGGGCACTGGCGTCGCGTGCGGAAGCTGCGTTCGCGCATCTCGCAGGCGCGGTGCGGGGCGGCGGGCGCGGCTTTGCCCGGCCTGACCGGCTGATGACGGCCACCCAGCTGCGCGCCTTTCTCGCGCTTGCCGATGCCGGGAGTTTCGTCGGTGCCGGCCTGGCGACCGAGCTGTCTCAGCCGGCGATCCACCGCGCCGTCCGCGACCTGGAGCAGGTGTGCGGCGCCGTGCTGGTCGAACGGCGTGGACGCGGGATCGGATTGAGCGAGGCCGGACGGCGGCTTGCGCGCGGCATCAGGCTGGCGAGCGCCGAGATCGCGGCGGGCGTGGTCGAGGTCGCAGCCGAGCCCGGCGGAAGCGGCACGATCGCGGTGGGGGCGATGCCGCTTTCCCGGGCGGTGCTGTTGCCGCGCGCGATTGCCCGGATCGCGGCCCAGGCGCCGCGCGCGCGCTTCGATATCGTCGAGGGATCGTGGCGCGAACTGGTCGAGCCGCTGCGCGATGGTGCGATCGACATGATGATCGGCGCGCTGCGCGAGACGCCGCCGCCCGACCTTGCCCAGGCAGCCCTGCTCGACGACCGGCTGGTGATCGTCGGACGGGCCGGCCACCCGCTGGCGGGCAGCGCGATGCCGCCGCGTGAGGCGTTGCTGCGCTTTCCCTGGATCGTCGGACGCGCCGGTGCGCCGGTGCGCAGCCTGTGGCGGGGGCTGTTTGCGGATAGCGAGCCGCCGGCCGCGCCGATCGAGTGCGGATCGGTGATGGTGATCCGCGGGGTGTTGCGCGAGAGTGACTTCCTCACCCTGCTCTCGCCCGACCAGGTCGCGCTCGAGATCGACAGCGGGGTGCTGGCCACGGTCGGGCCGATCCTCGCCTCGGGCGGGCGGGTGATCGGCGTGACGACGCGTGCCGGATGGCGCCCAACCCAGCTGCAGGCGAGGTTCCTCGCGGCGCTTGAGGAAATCGCCGCTGAGATCACGACTCAGGATTTCGAATAGCGCCGCCGCCTTTCCGATTAGATATGGCCCGGCGCCCCGCCCTAGGCGGAACCTATGGCAATCCGGGTGGCGATGATCGGCTTTGGCGAAGCGGCGATGGCCTTCGCGCCGGGGCTTTCCGCGTCGCTGGCGGCTTTCGACATCAAGCCCGACCGGCCGGTCCTGGCGAATGTGCAATCCATGGGTTCCAACAGGGACGCGCTGGCCGGAGCCGGTGCGGCGCTTTCGCTCGTGACTGCGGATCAGGCGCTCAAGGCAGCGACTGATGCCGCCTCGTATCTCGAGCCGGGCGCCCTGTGGTTCGATATGAACAGCGTGGCGCCCGACACCAAGATCGCGGCGAGCCGGGTGATCGAGGCTGCGGGTGGACGCTATGTCGATGTCGCGGTGATGGCGCCGGTCCACCCTGCCCTTACAAGCGTGCCGCTGCTGGTCTCCGGGCCGCATGCTGGGGAGGGCGCCGCGGTGCTGCGCGCGATCGGCTTCGGCAAGGTCCGGATCATCGAGGGCGCGGTTGGCCGCGCTTCGTCGATCAAGATGATCCGCTCCGTGATGGTCAAGGGGATCGAGGCGCTGACCGCCGAATGCGTCCTCGCCGCTGATCGCGCGGGCGTGCTGGGCGAGGTGATCGCCTCGCTCGATGCGAGCCCCTCGCCGGGGGACTGGACTGCCCGTGCCGATTATAATCTAGACCGCATGCTCGAACATGGGCTGCGCCGCGCCGCCGAGATGGAGGAGGTGGTGAAGACGCTCGATGCGCTCGGCACCGGCTCGGCGATGACGCGCGGCACGGTGGTTCGCCAGCGTGAGATTGGCGCGATTGGCGCGACATCGCCGGAGGGCCTTGCCGCAAAACTCGCATTGCTCGATCCGAACAGGAAAGCCCAAGCTGCATGATCATCGACTGTCACGGCCATTATACGACCGCGCCTGCCCCGCATAACGATTGGCGGGACGCGCAAAAGGCCGCGTTCAAGGCTGGCGAGGCGCCGCCGCCTTACCCTGTCATCTCCGACGACGAGATCCGCGAGACGCTGGAGAAGAACCAGCTGCGCCTGCTGAAGGAGCGGGGCGCGGACATGACGATCTTCAGTCCGCGCGCCTCGGCGATGGCGCATCATGTCGGTGACGAGGGCGTGTCCAGGGCATGGGCGCGCGCGAACAATGATCTGATCAAGCGCTGCGTCGATCTTTATCCCGAGATTTTCGCCGGGGTCTGCATGCTGCCGCAATCGCCCAAGGCGGATCTCACGGGTTCGATCGAGGAGCTCGAGCGCTGCATCTCCGAACTCGGTTTCATCGGCTGCAATCTCAACCCCGATCCGGGCGGCGGCCATTTCACTTCGCCGCCGCTGACTGACCGTTTCTGGTATCCCTTTTACGAGAAGATGGTCGAGCTCGACGTGCCGGCGATGATCCATGTCTCGGGCTCGTGCAATCCGGGGCTGCACGCGACCGGCGCCTTCTACATCGCGGCCGACACCATCGCCTTCATGCAGTTTATCGAGGGCGATCTGTTCGCCGATTTCCCGAGCCTCAGATTCATCATCCCGCATGGCGGCGGAGCGGTGCCCTATCATTGGGGCCGGTATCGCGGCTTGGCCGACATGCTGAAGAAGCCGGCGCTGGCGGGGCATGTGATGGACAATGTCTATTTCGATACCTGCGTCTATCACCAGCCGGGGATCGACCTGCTCGCCGAGGTGATCGACACCAAGAACATCCTGTTCGGCTCGGAGATGGTCGGCGCGGTGCGCGGGATCGACCCCGAGACCGGGCAATATTTCGACGACACCAAGCGCTATGTCGATGCGCTGCCGATCAGCGATGCGCAGCGCCATGCGATCTTCGAGGGCAATGCGCGGCGGGTGTTCCCGCGGCTCGACGCTCAGCTGCGCGCGCGGGGGCTGTAGGTGGCGGGCAGCTTCACGATGGACGCCGACTGGCTGTGCTTTGATCCGGCACCGTCGAAACCCGCCTTCACGCCCCCCCCGGGCGCGGTTGATGCGCACTGCCATGTGTTCGGGCCGGGCGACGCGTTTCCTTATGCGCCGGAGCGGAAATACACGCCCTGCGATGCGGGCAAGGACAAGCTCTACGCGTTGCGCGACTTCCTGGGCTTTTCGCGCAATATCGTGGTCCAGGCGACTTGCCACGGCACCGACAATCGCGCGATGGTCGATGCGCTGGTTCATTCGGGCGGCAAGGCGCGCGGTGTCGCGGCGGTAAGGGCCGACATCAGCGAGGACGAGCTTGCGGCGATGCACGCGGCCGGGGTGCGGGGCGTGCGCTTCAACTATGTGAAGCGGCTCGTCGACCCCAAGCCGGATGCTTATTACCGCGGCATCATCGACAAGATCGCTGCGTTTGGCTGGCACATCGTCGTCTATTTCGAGGCTGCCGACTTGGCCGAGAAATGGGACTTCTTCATCTCTCTGCCGACGACCGTCGTGGTCGATCATATGGGCCGGCCGGATGTGACCAAAAGCCCCGATGGCCCCGAATTCGCTCAGTTCCTGCGGCTGATGGAGCGGGACAATATCTGGTCGAAAGTGACCTGCCCGGAGCGGCTCTCCAAATCCGGGCCGCCGACCTATGACGATTTCGTGCCGTTTGGCCGTGCGGTGGTCGAGCGTTTCCCGGACCGGGTGCTGTGGGGCACTGACTGGCCGCACCCCAATCTCAACATGGTCGGCCATATGCCCGACGACGGCAGGCTGGTCGACATGATCCCGCGCATCGCCACGACCGCCGAGCTGCAACGCAAGCTGCTGATCGACAATCCGATGCGGCTCTACTGGAAGGAAGAAGAATGAAGATCGCGCTCGCCGGTGCCGGTGCCTTCGGAGAAAAGCATCTCGATGGCCTGAAGCTGATCGACGGCGTCGAGGTAATCTCGGTGGTCGGCCGCCGGCTCGAGCCGACCCAGGCGGTGGCGGACAAATATGGCATCCCCCATGCCTGTACCGACCTCGCCGAAGCGCTGGAGCAGCCCGGCCTCGATGCAGTGATCCTCTGCACCCCGACCCAGATGCACGCCGCGCAGGCGATCCAGTGCATGG
>JBDTXU010000545.1:0-20324 GCA_040006055.1 Sphingomonas bacterium
AGGCTTCGAGCATCCGCGCAAGATTCTTCTTCGCGACAAAGCGGCACGAGGCGAGAAAATAGCGCCCGCGCGCTGCCTCGGCGAGCGGTCCATGATCGCCTACGGGCATCGGCGCGCCTTTTGCCAGCGCCGATTCCCGCGCGAAATAACCATTGTCGACGGCGTTATAGCCGCGGAAGACAGCCCCCGACGCCACGCCGAGCCGCCGCAGATACTCGGCCTGACCGTCGCTGGTGCAGAGCCCGGCCGTGAAATATTCGGTGATGAGCCGCTTCAGAAACTCCGTGGCCGAACTGCGCCCGAAATCCCACGCATTGCTCTCGGACATTGCGATCACCGGCACGCCGCCGGCCGCTGCCCAGCGCGCGATCGCAAGCGATGTGGCCGTCGACCAGCCGGGAATCGCGACGGCATCGGGCGAGAAAGGGGAGAGCTTGCGGTCGATCGCGCCGGCAAGGCCCGCCCGACTGATGTCCCCCTCATTGTCAAACAGGATAGCGCGATCGAGGCCGGAGGGGAGGTCGGGCGAGTCCCAGCCATATTGTCCGCTCGTCGACGCGGTTTCGACTGCAAGCACATCCATATGCCGCGCGGCCCCTGCCAGACGTGCGACATGATAGGGCCCGAAATTGTCGAAAGCGATCGCGACGCGAATGTTCACCGCTCCTGGAGTGATTGCTTGGCCAGTATCGCCCTTTCGGTGCGGTCGCGAGCGAAACTTTCCTTATCTTCTCGTAAGGCGCGGCGGTGGGGCGCATCTATTGGCGACGCGCCTGTTACGCGGAAGCATGACCCCAATTGGGGTAGGACAAATCCATCTGAGCGGTTATGCGATCGTGAACAAAAGGATTCGCGATGATTGATCTGACGAAGCTCCGGGGCCGAGCTGAAGCCTGAACATGACAGCCACCTCACCAAAAATCCTTCGCAACCTGGCGAGCGTATGCCGCAATCCGGCGATATTGGGCGATTATTTCGGCTGGCTCGCGAGCTCGGCGCTGAGCGGGGGGAAGCCTTCACGTCGCCTGTTCGGTAACATCGCGATTGGCGGCTTCAGCAATTTCTCCGAATATCATTCGGTCGTACGTTTCATCGATGAGCCTGAGCGCCGGTTCTTCGAGAGCTTTGCGGCGGACGGCGTGATCCTCGATGTGGGCGCGAATATCGGCGTTGTCAGCCTCTTCCTAGCGCGGCGGTTCCCCGAACGGGTGATCCACGCCTTTGAACCAAATCCGACGACGTTCGAGGCGCTCGAAGCGAATGTTGCGCGAAATGGCGGCAAGAACATCGTCTGCCATCGTAGCGCGGTTTCCGAGACAGTGGGCACGGTGATGTTCAACAATGATCCGGTGGATCGCGGCACCGCCAGCATCAGCATCAGCAACGGCGGCGGCGCATTCGCGCAGGAGGTTCCGGCGACGACCCTGGACGCGTTTGTGGTCGAGCACGGAATCGACAAAGTCAGCCTGCTCAAGATCGACGTCGAAGGCTATGAGACGCTCGTCTTTCGCGGAGCGCAGCGCCTTCTGAATGAAATCCAGCCTGCGATGATTTACTTCGAGGTATGCCCTCCTTTGACGGAGCGAGCCGGATTTGCGGCGACGGAGCCGGCACAGATGCTGGCGGATGCCGGCTATGCCTTGCACCGCCTGGCCGATGATGGTGGTCTGATCCCGGTAGTGCCGGATGATATGGCCGGACTCGAATATGAGAACTGGTTAGCCGTCCGCCGATGAAGCTTCTGGCCTATGTGCACCTGCACCGCATCCACAACGCGACCGGTGCAGGGCGCGTCGCCCGCAATATCATCGAGCAACTCAGCCTGGCCGGCAAGGATGAGATTCGGGTTCTGGCGCAGGGCCTGGATCGTCAGGCACTGGTTTCGGAAATCGGCGCGCCGTGGGACCAGTTTCAGTATCACGACTTTTCCGGCACGATATCGTGGCAACAGGCGCGTTGGCTGTTCGTCGATCGCCCTCCCGCGGAGCGATGGTGGCCTGAGGCGCAGATCGTTTATTGCGCGAGCGAATCCTATGTCCCGACCCGGCGCGCCAGAAGCGTCGTCACTCTGCACGACGCGGCGTATTTCGAGGAAGGAGCGCTGTCGCGAAGCTTCGATTCAATGCGACAGAGGCTGAAATGGCGGATCCTGCATGGCAAGCTGGAACGCAAGGTCGATATGTTCCACACCGTTTCGCATTTTTCCGCCGAGCGCCTCGCCCATTTTTTTCCTGCTATGCGGAGCCGCTTGCGGGTCGTTCATAACGGCGTGTCGGAACGCTTCTTTTTACCGCCAAATGCTGCCGGAGAAGCCGAGCTGACGCGATTGAGGTTGAACGACAGGCCCTTCGTCCTGTTGCCCGGCGGCCTGTCGTTCCGCAAGAATGCTGATCTGGTGCTTGAGGCATGGCCCGCCCTGAGTGCGCAGCATCCAGACCTGATGCTGGTCGTGGCCAGCCATTGCGATGCGCAGTATATCGAGAAGGCCAAGGCGTTGGGGCCGTCCGTCCTGTTGACCGGCTATGTCAGCGACGATGTGCTTTGCTCGCTATATCACGCCGCGCGGATTGTCTGGTTCCCATCGCTTTACGAGGGCTTCGGGATGCCGGTGCTCGAGGCGATGGCATGCGGCACGGCGGTGTTAGCGAGCGCGTCATCCTCGCTCCCGGAGGTTGGCGGGGACGCGGCATTGCTTATCGATCCGCAACTGCCATCGCGCCATGTCGAGGCGCTGGATGCGCTGTTGACGGACGAGGCGACGCGCAATGCCATGGTGGAGCGCGGGCTCGAACGAAGTCGGGGTTTTACCTGGAAAATTGCCGCGGCCACGTTGCGCGAGAACCTGACCGAACTGGCCTGAAAGCGGGGCTCGCGCACCTTTCAGCGCCCGCTCGCGACGTCTCGCAGGGCACCGACAAAGGCTGCGGACCATGCCTGATCATCGTAAAGGGTGAACTCGGCACGCGCGGACCGGGCCATTTCGTCTCGCATGCCGCGGTTTCGAACGATCGCGAGAATTGCCTCTTCCAGCGCTTCGACATTCGTCGGCGGCACCACGATGCCGCTCTTGCCATCGGCAAACTCCACGCCGGCTTCCCCGGTCGCGACGATCGGAAGCCCCGCTGCCATCGCTTCCAGCACTACCCCCGCTGAACCCTCGGCAAGCGACGGGAAGGCGAAAAGATCGGCGCGCAGGAATTCCTCCCGCATCTGCTCGCGCGAAACATGCCCGAGCAGCTCGACGTTCGGCGCTTGAAGCTGTTTGGCCGCCGCTTCCGATACGCCGCCTGCGAATATGAAGCGGATCTCGGGATCCAGTCGCGCGATACGATCTGCCGCCTGTTTGAGATATTGCGGGCCCTTGCGAAGCGTAATCGCGCCGGCGAACAATACGCGTTTCGGGACGGTACGGCTCGGCTCCGGAAAGCTCAGGCTCGATCCATATCGCACCAGCCGGCATTTCGCACGCGCTGAAGGGACATAGCTCGCGACATCGTCGATAACGCTCCGCGATGGGCAGAAAAGCGCGTGCGATCGTTCGATCATCGCCAGGCTGACCGCGTCCAGCGTCGCCCCGGCTTCGGCCGAAAGCGGCACTTCTCCCCAATCGGGGAAGCGGATGGCCTCGCGGCTCCCGATTCGGTGCGCTGACGGCATGATGAAAACATCCGACACGAAGCGCGCACCATGGGCGGTAAGCTCGTCGAACTGCGAGCCGGCGATAAAATATTGGGAATAGATGATATCGGCTTCACGCAGATCGCGTTTGAGAAACTTCCATCGCTCCGGGCTATGGGGCCGGAGGCGTCCCGCGAGGAGTTCTCCAAGCGAATGCCGGCGCAGCGCTGACGCGGGCAGACCCTCGACGACGCGTCGCGACAAGCGCTGTCCAGGTTCGATCCTGGCGACCAGGTTCAATAGAGTCTGCTCCGCCGAGCCTCCGGCTACCGCGAAATCGGTATACAGGCGTTGCAGCGCATTGGCTTCTTGGAGAAATCGGGCGAGAGCGTAACCATGCCGAGCCCCAGGCTGAATCAGCAAAGCCCGCATTGGTCGTCGCTATGATGTCCGCGAAGCTGAATCCCGGCCCCAGGGGCACACCTGTCCACCGCCGCTATGCCGTCTGTGCTTGCTGGAACGTCTCCAGCCTGGCGCGTTCGGCCTTCGAGACGAGCGCGTAGCGGAAAGGCAGCCAGACGATGAGAAGCATGAAGGGCAGGCTGCAGACGAATTCCTGATAGCCATGGGTAAAGGCGTGCAATCCACCGCCCAGCAGCGAAACGAACAGATACTGGTCGCGAAGGCCGCCGGAGATCGCAAAGCTGTACAGCCAGCCGAAAAACACGCCGAGCGAGACGAAAGCCAGCACACCAAAATACCAGAAATCCGTGAACGTATCGGAGAAACCGGTTCGCGTGGCGCCGTTCGCGAAAGATCTGTTGCTTAGCGGATTCGCTTCCTCGGTCTTGATCGTCAGCGCGTTCTTGGCGTCGCGGCCAAAGAGAAAGGCGGGAAAGTAGCGCGATACCATGCCATTATAAATGCCAACGAACGGATGATAGTCGCCCAGTTCGGATGCGATCGCGATATCGGTGACCGCGCCCGTCACTTCGGCCGCATCCGCGCCGCTCTTCCTGGAATATTGGCCGGTTAGCATCTCGGTCGAGGTCAGCGCGCCGATCAGTGACGAGTCGTTGTCATGGACATAGCCTCGCAGGTCGCCCGCCTTGTTGATGATGAATCCACCGATCAGACAGCATGCAAGAAGGAGAGCCCTTGGCGGCACATATTTTTTGACGAGGAAGAGACCGCCGAGAATGATGACCGCGAAGTCGAAAATATATTCGCGCTTCACCGAGACCAGAAGAATAGGAAGGTAGATGGCGGTCGCGATCAGGAACAGGATGAGCGCGGCCTTGCTCTTCGTCCGCAGAAAGATCAGAAAACTGAGCGCAGCGCCAAACACGAGGCACAGGGAAAGCATCACGTAGATGATGATGACGCCGGTCCAGCCGGCTTCATAAACCTGGGTCGCGGCCATTCGCTGCATCAATACAAAGGAGATGGCGCCGACAATAACGAGTACAACCGACGCCTGGGTCATGCGTCGATCATTATACATAAGCGCGAGGGCCGCTTGTCGCCTGGCGGCGCGCTGCTTGCCGATCTTGCGCCCGGCAAGATAGCCCGCGCAGAGAAAAATCATGCACAAGGTCATGTAGATCCAGGCTTCGGTCGGGTCGAACGCTCCGGCCAGGCCCTTGCTCTCGACCATCCACGCTTGCGGAAGCAGCCATACGGAGAGGAGCATGCCGACAACGAACGGATATTCGAAAATCGCGCGGGGCCATATGAACGGCACCACGCCAAGCGCGATGATCACGATCGACAATATGATTAGCCAGAGACTCATGAAATTCTCGATGAATGCCCAATATGGCTGACGCCGCGATGGATGATGCGTACCCGTTCAATGCGATCGGGGAAAGCTAAAGCATCGTTTGCAGACTATGGTTTTGCCGAGCGACCGCGTCAGGCTCCCACGATGAGGGACGCAACAAGCGCCACGCGGTCGTCCCAGCTTTCGAGATGCGGGCGCCGCCCCTCGATCGCCGCGGCTTTAGCGGACTCGATCGCGAGGTCGAGATCGCCGCCAGAAGGCACGACGATCACGCCGCGCTGGCGAGCGATCTGGTCGCAGGCATCAGTCGCAACGATCGGTTGGCCGATTGCGAGATGATCCCATAGCCGCATCGGGGAGCAGAAATGGTTGAAGTCGCTTTGCGCATACGGAATGACGGCGACGTCGATGCCGGCCATCCATGCGTGGATCTCGTCATGGGGCTGGGCGCCGAACCAGTGGACTTTTGAGTTGCCGCGCAAGTGATCGATCGCGCCGGTCGTGTCCGCGCCAGGCAAGACCGGACCTATAAGCGCCAACGACCCAACCTGATCAGAGGCTGCGAGGCGCCCGAGAAAATCATAGTCTATCCGGTCGCTCAGCCCCCCTACGACGCCGAAAACCGGGGCTTTCAACGCGCTGAGTGCAGCCGGTTTCGACACCTCCTGCAGGAAGCGAGGCTCGGACGCGTTGGGTGCTACGACGCATATGACGGGATCGAGACCATATTCCGCGATAGCGCGATCTCGCAGCGGCGCGCTCACGAAGATCGAGAGCGACGCGAGGCGGCATAATTCGGCTTCGCGATCGATTGATGCAGTGCCACCCCAGCCGGCATAGCCGCGATAATCGTCGGAGCAATAATAGACGATGCGCGCTTGTTTTCGGAGACTGCGGGCGAGTGGCAGGTAGTGGAAGGATGTGAAGATCGCGGCGTCGATTCGCCCCCCGCGCCGGGCGGCCAACGCTTCAGTCCTCCGCCGCAAGATCGGCATGCCTATCGCGGACGTCGTGCCAGCCCAGCCGGGTGGAAGTGAAATCGTGATGTCGCCATCACTCTGACCGCTGCCGTGTGTGCCCAGCGCACGCGGCGCGATCAACAGCGTATCCGGACTATGGCGGCGCAACGCCTCGCCGAATTTTCTGCGCCAGATCGTGTTGATATCGAACTGAGCGATCATCGCACGCCTCTCATGTTCACAACGCTGCGGCGCAGGGCGGCACGGAGAACTTTATCAGTCGATCGATCCCGCAAGTGCCGTCACTCGGCCTTGAGATGCCGGCCGCCGGTTGATGCCGTTTCTTCCTTCACCTTGGCCACGCGTGTCGTCATCAGCGCAAGCCCGGTAGCGAGAATTACGGCGATCATGGTGGTCCGAGCGGGATAATCGACTGCGCTGTGAGCCAATATGGCCGCTGTCGCGACGACGGCAGCCCGATCGAGGCGCCGCGGCGCGCGCGCAAACCAGATCGTCACGGCCTGGCGGCACCACCACAATAGCAGGCCCATCACAAGCAGGATGCCCGGCAGCCCGCCTTCGAGCGCGAGCTCCAAATAATCGGAGTGCGAGTGATTGGCGAAGACGTTGCTTATCTGGGCCGGATCCTCGAACAGTTTGAAGGCCGGCACGAAGCTTCCGAAACCGCTGCCGAGCGGGAAAAAGTAAAGCGCCGCCTTCGCCGCGACCGAATACATCACCGGCCGTGACAACTGGATTTCCCCGATCGCGTTTTTGGAATCCAGCGCGTTCGGTCCGACGATCAACACGGCCGCCAATGCCGCCACCATCACAACCGCAATCCCGAGCGCGATATAACGCGCTGGCCCAAGCGATCGCGGCCGCGCGATCACCCAGCTCGCGGCAACCACGGGAACCGCAAGGATATAGGCCGCGTAGGAATTGGAAATGGCGATGCCCATCAGGAGCATCGCCGTCATGCCCACGAGAAGCAGTTCGCGTCCCCTGCCTTCCGTGGATCTGCCAGTTTCTCCGCTCGCGAGCGATGCCACAAAGGGGATCGCGCAGAGCATCAGCGTTGCCTGATGGTTCGCGTTTGCCATTAGCCCGACGGACATGCCGAAGTTGGTGGTCTGGTAGATATAAAGCGGCGAATTCTGCCCGCCGAGCAATTGCCCGACCCCGATCATCAGCGACACGAGTGCAACCAGCGGTATTACCCATCGCAAGGCGCTAGAATCCTCGGACGGGCGGACAAGGATCAGGCCGCCGATCGCCAGGGGTGGCAGCAGCGACGTGAGGTGCCGGATCGTTCCATCCACGCTCAACGTAAGTGGCAGCCAGGGAAGTGGCACCCCGGCCATTTGCAGCCGGTGCTCGAGCAGCTCTCTGCCCGGCGCGAGCGTCCATATCGACGGTGGGAGCGGCACGAGTTGGGCAGCGCACCAGACGATCCAGCAGGCGACGATCGCAAGCAGGACTTTCGCGGAGCGGGAGAGCGGGGCGCTACCAAGCCGGGTTACGGCATAGCCCAGCAGCAAGCTCGCGATCAGTTGTGACGCGATATTCGCCGCGAGGCCACCGCTGCTCGATCCACCGAGTAACATGAAGATTGCCATGGCGGCCGCGAGCAAGGCGCCCCAAATGGAAATGGTGGTGTTGCCGGGCATCGAGCGCTGTCGCCGGGAAGATGACTGGATCGTCATGATGTCACCGGCTCGATGTGGACCACGTCGATTTCCGCATCAGCGGTACGAGGAAATTCGCCTGGCGTGCCGGTGAGTGCGAGCTGTTGCGCCTCGCAACCGGAAGCCGGGATCTGGAAGATCCCGCTATATTTCTGCCGCCCGTCAGAAAGCTTGAGCAATCGTGTCGTGACGACCGGGTCGCCGCCCCGCGCGCAGGTGATCACCCAGGCCAACTGGTTATACTCGTCCTTGCCGGATGCGACCACTGACAGCGCGTAACGCCCGGGCGACAGCAGGATCGTCTGCTGCGCGAGCGTCGTTGGCGCAGCGCCCAGATAGGATGCGGTGAGACCCTTTGGCGCGCGGAATTCCGCAGATCCGTCCGGGGTGCTCAGCAATAGCCAGTTGAATGGTGCCGGCCCGGCGAGATTAGCGAATTCTGGATCGTAAACCGCGCCAACCTGTTTCAGCGAGGATTCCGGCAAGAAATTGATCCATGCCAGATAAGCGCGCTCATATTCATGGTTCTTGATGAGTGATTGCAGGAGCGCGCTCTGCTCGAAAAGGGCTGAAGATTTCGCGGAGTTCTGCGCCGTGAGCCGGAAAATGGCATCAGGCGACATGCCCTGCTGGTTGAGCGCGTAGAGGAAATCCTCGCGCCAGCCCGGGTTGGTTGCGAGCATCTTGGCCACCGCGGCATGGCTTGCGGGGTCGCGAACGATTGAGGCCATCGCCGCGACCGTCTGCGCACGCCGTAGAGGAATCACCGTTATCAGCCGATCGAGAAGCGAGACTGCTGTTTGATAGTCGCGGTGGCGGAGCGCCCGGTCGATCAGCCACAGGCGCGGGCGGAGCGATCGACCGTCGCTGCGCAACGCAAGCTCCATGAGCGCGCGCGCGCGGGGCGCATCCCCTTTCGCGTCAGCCATCAGCGCCAAATATGCCTGTGCATCGGGGTCAAGCGGCCTGCGGCTGAGCACGAGCGCCGCCATGGCCGTATCGTTCAGCGGGATCGAGGCGCCCTTTTCAGGCGCGAGATCCGCCGCCAGTCGCTGGCCCATCGCCGAGGTGCTGCCTTTGGCGAGATTGCCCAGTCCACCGGGACGGGCGTCGTTGACGGAGGCGTTCAGCGCTCCCAATAATACGAGGGTCAGGCTTCCGAGCACGGTCACCGCGCCCAGAAGGTTGAAGCCGATCTTCCTGAACATGCCCGCTTCAGTCGCCGCCATGGCGCCTATGACAGCAGTTCGATGCGGCGCCGCTTGTCCTTCTCATTGTCCCCGCCGTCGGCGCCATAGCCATAGCCGTATCCATAGCCATAGCCGTAACCGCCGAACTTCGGCTTGAACTTGGTAAGCAGCACACCCATCACGCGCGCGCCCGACGACCGCAGCTGGCGGATCGAATTGAGCGCCGCCGGCCTGCGGATCGCACCCGATTCCATGACGATGACGGTACCGTCACAGGCAGCGCCAAGCAAAGGAGCGTCGGCGAGGCCGAGGATCGGCGGGCCATCGACGAAGATCACGTCGAAGCGCTCGCGAACGATCGCGAGCAGTCGCGGCAGGTTCACGCTCGCGAGCAGCTCGGCGGGGTTGGGCGGAATCGGTCCGCTAGGCAACAGCCACAGATTGGTGACGTTGGTCGAGAGGATCTTCGGATCGTGGAGATTGCCACCGGCGAGCAGGCCTGACAGGCCTGCAACGTCGCCTTCCTTGGCAGTGAAGGACGGCTTGCGCATATCGCCGTCGATCAGGAGCACCTTGAGGCCGACTTTGGCGAAGCTCTGGGCAAGACCCAGGGCCGAACTCGACTTTCCTTCGGACGGTCTCGTGCTCGTCAACAAAATGACGCGCGGCGTGCCTTCGGGCGCCGAGAATTGCAGCGCGGTTCGCGCGGTGAAATAGGCTTCGGATATCTTCGACCGCGACGTCGACAGCTCTTCGATAAGCGTCGTGTTCTTGTCGAGCTTCGGGATTACGCCGAGCACGCTCACCTTCAGCTTGGATTCGACATCCTCGGGAACCTTGATCGTGTCATCGATGAATTCGATCACGAAGATCACCGCGAGGCCGGCCAGCGTGCTGATCAGCAAGCCGATCACGAGGTTCATGCTCAGTCTCGGCTGAAACGGACCGGGCGGCGGAACCGCGTGGTCGACGACCGATGCCTGGCTCTCACCGATGCCGCCCGCAACGCCAATCTGCTTGTAGCGTTCGAGCAAGGCGCCATAGAGCGAGCGATTGGTATCCACATCGCGCTGCAGGATATTATACTGGATGCTGCGGTCGCGCAGATCGAGGACCGAGCCCTTCAACTGGTCGACCCGCGCCTTCAAGGCGTTCTCGTGCGAAACCGCCGCCTGATATTCAGACCGCAAAGCCGTCGACACATTGCCACGTTCCTTGGCGATCTGGCTGTCCAGCGCGGCAATGCGCGACTGGATCTCGCGCATCTGCGGGAACTCCGGCTTGAAGACGCTTAGCTTCTCCTGATAGTCGGCGAACAGTTTCGAACGCTCGCCCTGCAGACCCTGGATCGTGCCGTTGGTCAGCGTCTCGGTCGTGGAGCCGTTCTTGAGCGCTTCCTGATAACGTCCCTGCGCCGTCATGCGGGCGTTTTGTGCCTCCGACAGCGCGCCGTTCAGCGCCCCGAGCGAGGTTGCGTCGAGAGAAGTGCTGCCACCGGATTCCCCATTGGGGCCAGGAGAGGTTTCCATCGGTATGATGCCCTGCGCGCGGGCATAGCCGACAAGCTGCCGCTCGGAGGCATCAAGCGCTATTTTCGCCGCCGCGATCCGCTGCTGCAGGAAATTCCGCGCATAGGCAGTCGCGTCATAGCGGTGCTCGAGGCCGGACTGGATGAACGCGTCCGCATAGGCGTTGGCAATCCGCGCGGCCTCGTTCCGGTCGGGGCTGACAAAGCTGATCGACATCAGGCGGCTGATGCCGACCGGCGCAACGGTCAAGCCACCGCGTAGCCTGGCTACCGCAATCTTCTCACGGGCCTCACGCGGGAGAGTGGCGGGCGAATAGAGCGGGTTGGATGCCAGGTTCAGGTTTCGCGCCACCTTCACGGCCAGATCGCGGCTCTGGATCAGGCCGAACTGGGTGGCCATGGCAGCTGGATCATTGACTGAGATCGGCTCGAGCTGCGACTCCTTCATGATCTGGGTTTCTTGCCGCTTGAGCTCCACCGTCGTGCTCGCGCGGTACAAGGGCGTCGAGAGCAGCGTGAGGCCGGTGGCAATCGCCAGGCCCGCCATCATGAAACCAAGCAGCAGCCAACGCCATTTCAGGAGAAGCAGCAATATCGATCGAAGATTGAACTCCGATTCCGGCGTCTCGGCCGGTGCGGGCTGGGCGAAGGACGTCGAAAGGGCGCCGCCGGCCTGCAAGGAGGGTACCGCCGCTGCGCCGCTTCCGCGAAAGGCTTCGATCGAATCGGTCATTTAGTGGAGAAATCCATCTTGTTCGGTGTCGGTCCGAGAGGTCAGAACGGCCGGAACAGCGCGAGCAGCGGCACGGTCGAGACGATATTCTTGAAGGTGCTCTTGGACGCTGAACCATCGACCACGATGATATCATTGCCGAATATCTCGGCGTCCGGCATTTCGCCGCGGCGAATTGATTTCAGGTCGAAGGCCGCTGCCTGGCGTTGCCCGTTGATTTGCCGGAAGATCACCACCCGGTGGGGGTTGGCATCATCGGTCGTGCCCTTGGCCATGGCGATCGCCTGGATCAGGCTCATGCGACCCTGCAGGGCATAGACCCCGGGGTTCGCGACCGATCCATCGACGGTGATCCTCGCGCTCGACGCGGACTTGACCGTGACCTGGACTTCGGGGTCGTTCATGTATTTTTCGCCGAGCTTCTTCTTGATCTCGGCGGCGAGTTCAGCGGCGGTCTTCCCGATCGCGGCAAGATTCCCGATCAGCGGCATGGTGACATTGCCGACGGCATCAACCTGAAGGTCGCCCGAAAGATCGGGAACGCGATAAACGACCACGCCGAGCTGATCGAGCGAGCCGATGCGATACTCGACATCCGGACCCGCGGCGACCGGAGCATCCGGCTGGCCGAAATTCTTGACCTCATAGGGGACAGTGCCACCACGGCCGCTCGCGCAGGCCGTCAGAAGGACCGGAACAAGTAGGGCCACAACCACCGTGCGTAGACGATGCAAAGATGTCATTTCGAATATCCTACGCGTGGCGAATCGCGACGAATAATCGCCAACGGTCTATGGGTTACAGGCGTCCTGACCTTTAACCGCACCGCTTCACCCGTCAACCCGTTCCTGAAGGCTTGAAATCGGCTGAAGCCAACCCATCCTTGCCGCCGATTCGGGCGTTTGCGATGTTATCGACGAACCATGCATAACTCTCTCCAACACCATCGCGGAGTGAGCGTGGCGATTGCCAGCCAAGCCCCTGCAATCTGCTGGTATCGACCAGCTTGCGCATCGTTCCGTCAGGGCGCGAGGCGTCGAAAACGAGCTCACCGTCGAAGCCGACAATGTCGGCAATCAACCGCGCAAGGGCGCCGATGCTAACCTCCTCGCCCGACCCGATATTCACGATGTCTTCGCCGGAATAGGTCCGCGCCAGGAACACCAGCGCGTCGGCGAGATCATCGACATGGAGGAACTCGCGCAACGGCGCGCCGCTGCCCCAGACCGTGAGGCTCGCCGCCCCCGCAAGCTTCGCCTCATGCGCCTTGCGCATCAGCGCCGGCAGAACATGGCTCGATTGCAGATCGAAATTATCGAACGGCCCGTAAAGGTTGGTCGGCTGTGCCGAGATGAAATCGCAGCCATATTCGCGGCGATAGGCCCGCGCGAGCATGATTCCGGCGATCTTGGCGATCGCATACCATTGGTTGGTCGGCTCAAGGGGGCCAGTCAGCAACGCATCCTCGCGGATCGGTTGCGGCGCGTGCTTTGGATAGATGCAGGAAGACCCGAGGAACACGAGCTTCGCGGTCCCCGTACGTCGCGCGCCCTCGATGATGTTCGTCTCGATCATCAGATTGTCGTAGAGGAACTGTGCCGGCAGGGCGTCGTTAGCGCCGATCCCGCCGACCTTCGCTGCGGCAAGGAAGATCAGATCGGCCGGGTTCGCCGCCATCCATGCAAACGTCGCACTCTGGTCGCGCAGGTCGATCCGGCTCCTGGCCGAGACGATTTCGCAATTCTCAGCTGCAAGACGGCGGATGATCGCCCGCCCGACCATGCCGTGTTCGCCCGCAACCCAGATGCGCTTGCCGGTGAGCGGAAACAGGTCGTTCATTGTTGCGTGCTCGGCTCGAAGGGGCTGATCATCTGGTTATAGCAGCTTTTCATAGTCGCTGATGATCTCCGCGCGGGGATAGGCGTCCGTGTACGTCGTCGCAATGTCGCCGGCGCGCCAATCGCCCATATTCCATTCCTCGAGAAAGGCTCGGACGATCGCCGCGGCACCCGGGGCATCGTCGAGCGGGATGGTGACGCCCAGTCTGCCCTTGCCCAATATCTCGGGTATCGCACCGACCGCAGTCGCAATGAAAGGCCGGCCGCGACTGAGCACTTCGAATGCTACGAGGCATTGCCCTTCGGAGACCGACGGGTTGATGAAGGCGTCGCATCTGTCGATCGTGGCCGGAACCGTTTCGCGTGGCACTGAGCCATGGAAAATGACCGCCAGGCCGCATTTCCCCGCCGCTTCGCGCAATGCGTCTTCATCCCCGCCGCTGCCGAACATGTGGAGCTCGATCGCGGTCGACTGCAGCGCAGCGAGGATGTCGAGGAGATAGAAGAGGTTCTTCTGCGCGACGAAGCGGCCGAGAAATCCAAGCCGGAAGGTGCGACCCCGCCGTGGTTCCTCGATC
Source organism: Sphingomonas bacterium (assembly GCA_040006055.1). Taxonomy (GTDB): domain Bacteria; phylum Pseudomonadota; class Alphaproteobacteria; order Sphingomonadales; family Sphingomonadaceae; genus Sphingomonas. Next base: position 13,916 of record JBDTXU010000545.1, read on the forward strand.
GGCGTCACTGCCGCGGCAGGCGGGATATAAGGCACAAGGTCGATCGCACCGTTGAACCCCATTTGCCGCAGATCGTCCGCGAATTCGCTGCTCTGGACGAGAACTCGATCAAGCCCCCGCACGATATCGTCGCGCATACCGTCCGGCCACATCTCGCGGGGCCGATAGGGCGTGACATAGACGAGCTCGGCAGGTTTCGGCCGCCGCGCGCGAGCGGTTCGGACGATCCGTTCGAAGATCGGCCTGGGCGGGATCTTCGCAAAAACGATCCGATCAGCATCCCGCAACCGCTTGCCGAAGCGCGCGAACAACAGCCTGTCGGGCAGCCCCAGCCGGCAGCCCCATCTGAGGGAGGTCCGCAGCACTTCCGTACCGGCCCGTTCGATCCCGCGCAGGGCAGGCACGTCATCCGCCCAGACGAGCATTGTTCGCTTCGTGCCGCCGGCCGGCATGTTCGTCAGCAGATCGAACAGAAAGGCTTCTATCCCGCCAATCGCCTCGAAGCCGCCGACATAAAAAACGGTCCGCCCCATCGCGTACGGATCAACCCAGGATAGCGCGGAGCGAGCCGGGGCGTTCTTCGTCGGGGCGGCGTGTCTCCGCTTCGCGGGCCACGGCCTTGATATCCTCGCGCACCATTTCCGATACGAGCTCAACAAGCGTGGTCGTCGCTTCCCAGCCCAGCAGGCGCTTGGCCTTGGCCGGATCACCGATCAGCAGATCGACCTCGGTCGGCCGGAAATACCGCGGATCGACCTTGACGAGCGTCTTGCCGGTCTTGGCGCAACGCCCGACCTCATCGACGCCGTCACCGGTCCACTCGAGCGCGATGCCGGCCTCCGCAAAGGCGAGTTCGACGAACGTGCGCACCGTATTGGTCTCGCCGGTCGCGAGCACGAAATCATCGCCCTTGTCCTGCTGCACGATGCGCCACATGCCCTCGACATAATCGCGCGCATGGCCCCAGTCGCGCTTGGCATCGAGATTGCCCAGCCAGAGCACGTCCTGCAGGCCGAGATGGTGAGCGGCAACCGCGCGCGTGATCTTGCGAGTGACGAAGGTCTCGCCGCGTAACGGGCTCTCGTGGTTGAACAGAATGCCGTTCGAGGCGTGCATGCCGTAGGCTTCGCGGTAATTCACCGTGATCCAATAGGCATAGAGCTTCGCTACGCCATAGGGCGATCGCGGGTAGAAGGGGGTGGTTTCGGACTGCGGGACTTCCTGGACGAGGCCGTAAAGTTCGGACGTGGAGGCCTGATAGAAGCGCGTCTTCTCGGTCAGGCCGAGCAGTCGGAGCGCCTCGAGGAGCCTGAGCGTGCCGATCGCATCGGCATTGGCGGTATATTCCGCGGTATCGAAGCTGACCTGGACATGGCTCTGCGCGGCGAGGTTGTAGATCTCGTCGGGCTTCACCTCCTGAACGATCCGGATCAGGTTCGTCGAATCGGTCATGTCGCCATAATGAAGGTGCAGCCGGGCGCCCTTCTCGTGCGGATCCTGGTAGAGATGATCGATCCGCGCCGTGTTGAAGGATGAGGAGCGACGCTTCACCCCATGGACTTCATACCCTTTAGCGAGCAGCAGTTCGGCCAGATAGGCACCATCTTGCCCGGTTACACCCGTGATCAACGCGGTCTTCATCATGCGGCAGAATTCCAGCTATCTTCTCAGGAGCGCGGAAATATCGCGCGTGCAGGATTCGCATACCAGCTTGTGTGCGCCGGTCCAGCGCGACTCTCCCCAGTGCGGATTCATTGTTCCGGGGGGGAGGCCGCCTCAGCGGTTTTCACGCGGCACCTCTGGCCGGACTCTGTCTCAGCAGTTTCGACCAGGCGAGGGCAGGCCCTTCGACGAACCGGTAAATCAACGCCGCCGCCCCAATCGAAACGCCGCCACCGATCAGCATCATCACTGGCCATGGTAGATCGAGCCAGTGAAACGCCGGCAGCACTGACACGATCACCAGCAGGTGGATCAGGTAGAGTGAGTAGGAAATCTTGCCGAAGAAATCGAGGACGACATTGTGGAACGACCTGAACCTGAAGACGACGACGATCGTGATCAGGGCCGTGACGGATATGTCAAGCGGCGCCTTGAAGAACAGGGCAACCACCGAGATCGCGATCGCACCGGCAAAGGTCGGGAATTTGACCATTTTTTCCCAGTACAGAAAGGTCGCCATGCCGACCATGAAGGACGGCAGATAGGCGAAGATGATTTCGCGCTGCCCCATCGGCAGCCGGTCCGTCGGAAAATATCCTGGCACGTAAAGCCACATGCAGACGGCGCAGGCGAGCGCGATCAACAGCGCATATTTGCGCAGGATCGGGAAGATCAGGCCGATCGTGATGTAGAACTGGAATTCAGTGCACAATGTCCAGAAGACGCTGAGCAGCCAGGGCTTGTGCAACAGCGGTGCGATATAAGCGACATGCGCGAACACCTGAACATAATCGATATGATAGGGTGTATTTTTGACGATACCGAGCAGGACGTTCAGCAACAATGTCAGGCCGACGACGACAAAGAAGGGTGGATCGACCCGGACAAAACGCCGGGCGATGAACATCGGGAAATCCTGGATGCGGTATTTCGACTTTTGCAGGGAATAGGGCAGTACGAAGCCCGAGATGAAGAAGAAGATCGTCACCCCGTAATTGCCGAGGATGCCCGCCGCGGCGACAATAGCCGGGGCGCCGACATAGGGGCTCGCCACCAGATGGTCGAACAGCACCGTCAGCGAGGCAATGCCGCGCAGATTGTGAATCGATTCGATCCGATTGCTCGACCGCGGCTTCTGGCTACCGGTTTCGCGCGCCTGCGGGATCGGAATGGTGGCGGTAGGCGGTGCAACGCTCGCTTCTCCCGCATGACTCACGACTTCACGCATCAATCCCCCGCGCTTCGCACGGATAACGCCCCCGTGGTGCGGGCTTTCGGCTAAGGGATAGCGGTGCTCAAGTCCAGCATTGGCGGGGGGCGGATCAGTTCGCCCGATCAGCCCGCCTGATCATCTTGGTCAATCAGCTCGCAAGCCGCAGCGGTTCGGCCCGAAGCGAGATGCCGGGCTGATCCGGCCAGATGCCGCGCGTATCATAGACCATCTTCTCCGCGCGCTCAGCGAGCGATACCAATTTGAAGACGTCATGATCGACCAGCACCACCATGATCGGACACGTCTCGATCGCGGCGTCGATGTCGGTAAGGCGCGCGCCGGTGCCGTCGAATCTGGCAGGGAGCGCTTCGAGATAAGGCTCGACGACATGCAAGCGCTCGCCGAATCGCGCGGCGAGCGCAGCGGCGACCTTGAGCGCGGGGCTCTCGCGGAAATCGTCGATATTCGCTTTGAAGGCCAGGCCCAGGCACGCGACCGGCATGCCCGGACAGGCGGCGATCATCGCTACGGCGCGCTCGATCACATAATCGACCTTGGCATCGTTCACCTCGCGCGCGGTGCGGATCAGCGGCGTATTCGCGGGGTCGGCATGGACGAGGAACCAGGGATCGACGGCAATGCAATGTCCACCGACGCCTGGTCCGGGCGAGAGGATATTGACGCGCGGGTGGCGGTTGGCGAGGCGGATCACCTCCCACACATCGACCTGCATCGTGTCCGCGACCCGGCTGAGCTCATTGGCAAAGGCGATGTTTACGTCGCGAAAAGCGTTCTCGGTGAGCTTGGTCATCTCGGCGGCGCGCGATGTCGTCGTAACGCAGGCACCGCGGACGAAGCGGCGATAAAAGGCCTGGGCCTTTCGCGCGCACCGCGAGGTGATGCCGCCGACGACGCGGTCATTCTCGATCAGTTCCACAAGGACGCGGCCCGGCAGCACGCGCTCCGGGCAATAAGCGATCGCGATGTCGGGGCGCCCACTGGTCTTGCCGGGTATCTTCAGATCGGGGCGAAGTTGCGCCAGGAGGTCGCGGATCTTTTCGGTCGTGCCGACCGGAGAGGTGGATTCGAGGATCACCACGTCGCCCGCCTTAAGCACCGCCGCGACGCTGGTCGCGGCGCGCAGCACATAGCCGATATCGGGCGCATGATCCTCGAGGAAAGGGGTCGGCACCGCGATGACGAAGACGTCGGCCGGCGCAACCATAGTCGCGGCGCGCAGCGATCCGCTTGCCACCACCTTCGAGACCAGGTCGTCGAGACCGGTTTCCTCGATATGTATTTTGCCCGCGTTGACGGTATCGACCACCGAGGGGTTCACATCGATACCAAGGACACTGGCACCGGTCCGGGCAATCACCGCAGCGGTTGGAAGCCCGATATAGCCGAGGCCGATGACGGCAACTTTGAGGTCTTGATCAGCAACCATCGGCGACAACCTTCGCGATACGTTGTGACGCATGGCCATCGCCGAACGGATTATGGGCGCGGGCCATCGCCGAATAAGCCTGTTTGTCGTCCAGGAGGGTTAATATTTCGGTAACGATACGATCCGGATTGGTACCGATAAGCTTTGCCGTTCCGGCGACCACGCCTTCGGGGCGCTCGGTCGTCTCGCGCATTACCAGCACAGGCTTGCCGAGCGCGGGGGCTTCCTCCTGAACACCACCGGAATCCGTGAGCGCAATCTCGCACATCGCCAGCGCACGGACGAAATGCGGATAATCGAGCGGGTCGATCCGGGCGATATTGGGCTGGTCGCCAAGCATCGCATCCATCACCGACACCACATTGGGGTTGGGATGGACCGGGAAGAGAATGGCGGTGTCCGGGCGCTCGGCGATCCGGCCCAGCGCACGGGCGATGTCGGCCATGCCGTCGCCGAAATTCTCGCGGCGATGGGTGGTAACCAGAATGATCCGCTTGCTGGCGAAGCGCTCGGCGATCGGATCGAGGCCAGCGGCGAGCGACGGGTCCTCGGCGAGCCGTTCGCGCGTCGCATAGAGCGCGTCGATCACGGTGTTGCCGGTGACATGGATTGTCGCCGGATCGATATTTTCCCGCCTCAGCGCCTCGGCCGAGGTCTCGGTCGGCGCGAAATGCTGGTCGGCGATCGGGGCCACGATGCGCCGGTTCACCTCTTCCGGCCAGGGCTGGTAGATATTGCCCGAGCGCAGACCGGCCTCGACATGGCTCACGGGGATCTTGCGATAATAAGCAGCGAGCGCGCCTACCATGGCGGTCGCGGTGTCGCCCTGGACGATGACGCGGTCCGGTTTCTCCGCGTCAAGCACATCGCCAAGGCCGGTCAGCAGCCGCGCGGTCAGCCGATCGAGGCTCTGGCCCGGCTCCATGATATCGAGGTCGATATCCGGCGTAAGTCCGGCAATCGCCAGCACCTGATCCAGCAGCCCGCGATGTTGCGCCGTCACGCAGGTGCGTACGTCCATGCCGGGCGTCTCGCGTAGCGCGGCGACGACCGGGAATAATTTGATCGCCTCGGGCCGGGTGCCGAACACGACCAGCACCTTGCTGCCTCTACCAACCCCCATGTCTCTCCCATCCGTAACGCACGCCGCTGTTACCGGCAGCGCGCCAAACATTGCCTAATTCTGCGACAAATATGCGATCAGCCGGTCGGCGCGACCCAGTGAAAATAATGGGCGAGCGACAGGTATCCGCACAACGCCCCTGCGGCCAGCCGTGCCGCCGCCCAGCGGGACGGTGTGAAATAGGGTTGCACCGCAAACAGGGCGAACGGAAAGGCCGCCATCAGATAGCGCGACGAAAAGAGGTGCGCGATCGCAGCCGCGGTCGAAGTCATACCCAGGGTAAGCAGCACCGTCAGGACGAAGATCCGGTCGTCACGACGTTCCAGGATGTTGACGGCGGACGCCACGATCACGCTCGCTCCGCCGCCGACCAGAGCGACTGAAAGGGCGAGCTGGAAAAGATGGGCGAGTGGGGGTGGCAGATGCACAGCGACGCCTGCCGCCACGGTCGCGGGCAAACCGCCGAACGGCAAGACCGCGAGCCCGACGACCAACCCGGCGACTAGCGACCATTTCCATCTCGTCATGAAATAGGCAGGCGCGAGGATCGCGACGAGCGCCGACAAATAGGCAAATGCAAGCGCACCGTGGGCGAGATCGACGCCGCCAACCCATGCGACATGGGGTGCGACAAGGCCGCCCCAGAGCAGAAAGACAGGAAGCGGAACCGCGCAGGAAAGGAACGCCGCCAGCAAGGTCGGCCGGCGGAATCGTGGCTCGAACACAGCGATCAGCAGGAAGCTTCCGGCGGCGGGCAGATAAGGTTGCCGCCCCAGGATCGCTACGCCGAAACAGACACCGGCGACGGCGAAGCCGAGCCAGATGCGGATCCGCGATTCCGCTTTGCCGGACATTGCCCAGGCCGAGGCGGCAAGCGAGAAGCTGGCAAAGGCAAAGGCCGGCATTTCGGTGAACGCCATGCCGGCGCTCACCCAGATGATCGGCAGCGCCAGCACCATCGCGG
>JBDTXU010000546.1:0-9417 GCA_040006055.1 Sphingomonas bacterium
CCATTGTCCATGTCGATAAAGTCGATGACGACGAGGCCGGCCATGTCGCGCAGCCGCAACTGGCGGGCGATCTCGTGCGCGGCTTCGAGGTTGGTCGCGGTGGCGGTCTGCTCGATGCTGTGCTCGCGCGTCGAACGGCCCGAGTTGATATCGATCGAGACCAAAGCCTCGGTCGGGTTGATGACCAGATAGCCGCCCGATTTCAGCTGGACGACCGGATGGTACATCGCGGCAAGCTGTTCCTCGACATGGCTGCGCTGGAACAGCGGCACCGGATCGGAATAATGCTTCACCTTGCGGGCATGGCTCGGCATCAGGAGCTTCATGAACTCCTTGGCCTGGCGATAGCCCGCCTCGCCCTCGACGATCACCTCATCGATGTCGCGATTATAGATGTCGCGGATCGCCCGCTTGAGCAGATCGCTGTCGCCGTAAACCAGCGCCGGCGCCGAGGAGGCGAGCGTCGTCTCGCGGATCCCGTCCCACAGCCGCGCCAGATAATCGAAGTCGCGCTTGATCTCGACCTTGGTGCGCTGAAGGCCGGCGGTGCGGACGATGCAGCCCATCGAGGGCGGCAGCTTCAGATCGGCCATGATCGTCTTCAGCCGCTTGCGGTCGCCCGCATTGCTGATCTTCCGGCTGATCCCGCCGCCATGCGACGTGTTGGGCATCAGCACGCAGTAACGGCCGGCAAGGCTGAGATAGGTGGTCAGCGCAGCGCCCTTGTTGCCGCGCTCTTCCTTGACGACCTGGACCAGCAGCACCTGACGGCGGCGGATCACGTCCTGGATCTTGTAGCGGCGGCGCAGGTTCATGCGACGCTCGCGCAGATCGTCGACCGCATCGTCGGCGGCGCTGCGCTTGCGGCGGCCACGGCCGCGGCTTTCCTGCTCGCCGCTTACTTCTGGATCGGCACCGCCATCATCCTCGAAGCGCTCGACCGAATCCTCATCGATCTCATGGGCGTCATCATCATGATCATGGTCATGATGATCCTCGGCATCGCCGTCCTCATCGTGAAGGTCTTCGTCGTCGTCGTGCTGGGCGCGCAGAGCCGCTTCCTCGGCGGCATGCTCGGCCTCTTCGCGCAACAGCGCTTCGCGATCCTCTTTGGGGATCTGGTAGTAATCGGGATGGATTTCCGAAAAGGCGAGGAAGCCGTGGCGGTTGCCCCCATAATCGATGAACGCCGCCTGGAGCGACGGTTCGACACGGGTAACCTTGGCCAGATAGATATTGCCCTTGAGCTGCTTGCGCTCGGCGGACTCGAAATCAAACTCCTCGATTCGGTTCCCTTTGACGACAGCCACGCGGGTCTCTTCCCGGTGGCGTGCGTCGATCAGCATACGCATGGTCATTTATTGTTCTCCGGGCGCGCGGTCCGGTGCCTGGCGGCGCTGGCCGCGCGCAATTTTTGTGCATCCTCGCGCCGGCGGAATCGCCGCCGGAGCCGGGAGTGCGGATGGTTTCGAAAAATGCCTCTGCTCGCCATGCACGCCCGGCCATCTGGCTCAGGGCACCCCGCACGCCCGCAATCCCGCCGGGCGAAGCCGGGCGGTGCGAGGGATGGGGGAAATGCATCATGCGAACGTCAACCTGAAGAGCCGCGCGCCGAAAAGCCGGTGCGGCTGTGCGGCCGGATCGGCGCGAGATGAAGCGCTTGCCGGTGCAATTTGATGAGTAGCACCGCTGTCACCGCACAGCAACTGGCACGTTCCGGGCCTTTTACCGGCAATTTTATACCCAACGCAGCGTTAACCTAATCGGTTCACCGTGTTGGAACAGGCTGAGCTTTACCACCTGGATATCGCTTCCGCCCTCAATGGGACCCCCCGCCCATGGATTTTCGCTGGACCGTTGCCATACCGGCACGGCATTACCGTCCTGTGTCCTTCGTCCTAGCCCTTCTGGCCTGTTGGCTTGGCGGTACGCCCAGCCTGGCCGCGACGATTGAACGCGTCGAGATCCGGCACGACCGTATCGTCATTCGTTTCGACCAGAGCGTGGCCGATGCGTCGAGCTTCGTGCTCGCCGCTCCGCAGCGGATCGCGGTCGATGTCGGCGGCGCCTCGCCGGGCGCGCCGGTCGGCGGAGCCGGCTTGGTCGCGGCGGTGCGCGAGGCACCGCACGGCAATGACGGCACGCGGATTGTGTTCGATCTCGCCCGGCCGGCGATCGTCACTGAAGGCATGTTCGGCCCCGACGGCCGTGAGCTGACGCTCCAGCTCCGCACCGTCGATGATGCGAGCTTCGCCCAGGCAGCCGCCGAGCGCCGGTTGCGGTTCCTGCCGCCCTTCAATCTGGGGGCGGAGAGCCCGGCGCGCAAATACGAAGTGTCGGTACCGATCCCGCCCTCGAGTCGGACCCTTGCCCTGCCGCCGGTCTATGGCGAGGACGACAGCCGCCCGCTGGTGGTGATCGATGCCGGCCATGGCGGCGTCGATCCCGGCGCGGTCTCCCCGATCGACGGCCGCCGCGAAAAGGACGTGACGCTCAAGATCGCCAAGGCCATCAGGAGCGAGTTGCTGCGGTCGGGCCGGGTCCGCGTTGCCCTGACCCGCGACGATGACCGGTTCCTGGTCCTTCAGGAGCGCTATGGCATTGCCCGCAAGCTCCACGCCAGTCTGTTCATTTCGATCCATTGCGACAGCGTCGGTTCGGGCAATGCGTCGGGCGCCTCGGTCTACACACTCTCCGAAGTGGCCTCGGACAAGGAATCCGCCCGGCTCGCTGCGCGCGAGAACAAGGCCGACATCATCTCGGGCGTTAACCTTGCCTCGACTTCGGCCGACATCTCCTCGATCCTGATCGACCTCACCCAGCGCGAGACGATGAACAGCTCGGCGAACTTCGCCCGGTTGCTCGGACGCGAAGCCCAGCCGCTGATGCCGGTGAAGCCCAGTTTCCACCGCATGGCCTCGCTAGTCGTGCTGAAGGCGCCCGACATGCCCTCGATCCTGTTCGAGACAGGCTATATCTCCAACCCGAGCGACGCCGCCTTCATCGATTCACCTGAAGGCCGCCAGCGCATCGCCGAGAGCGTGCGACGCGCGGTCGACATCCATTTCGCGCGGCGGCTTGCGTCCAACGATTAGGGTGCCGACCCGCCAACCGGACGACTTGCCTTTTCTCCACCGACAATGAAAAAGACGGAGCGATTTCCCGCTGCGATCATGCCGGATAGCGCGGCTTCCCAAGGGATTGAATCAATCGCCGGCGGGCGACTCGATGCCCGCATATGGTGAAGAAGTCAGGCGGGGGCTGACATTTCCAATTGTACAGCTACCGCTTCGCCGCGCCGGAAAGGGCAAGGTTTAGGTTGTTTCCTCCGCCGATATCGGGATTGAGCGTGGTGAGATTGAGCGTGACCGCCACCTCTTCCGCCGCAGGCCCCGCGAGGAAACCGGCGAGGCTGCCGCCGCCCGTCGTGCCGATGAGTTGCGCCAGGTTAGCGCTTCCCGATTGCGTGATGTTGACCGGTCCCAGATGGATCGCGGCTCCCCCGCCAACCCTCTGGCTGGTAAGATCGACCACAGCCGTAAAGGTCTTCCGATCGAAATCGACCGTCAGAACCAAAGTGCCGGTTACTGTGTAGTCCGCGAGTAGCGGCTGCTGCGCCCGCCCTTCCACTCTTCCGGTGTACGTGGAGATACCGGTGCGGTTCAAGCCCGCAGCACTCGTGGCAAGCCCATATCCGAACGGGCGGAAATCATGACTTACGCCCGTCGCGCTGGTCAGCCTGTACCAGTAGTTGCCGTAGCTCGCATAATTGAGCGCGAGCACGGGATTGGCCGGCCCCGGATTGAACAGCATCAATTGGTAGAAGTAGCTGCCGCAAGTGCGCGAATACACTGTTTGCTGCTGGTTGGACTGGCTGGCCACGACATCAGCGGGACCGAAGCTTGTGCTTTCGTCCAGCGAGCTATTGAGCAGATTGTTCTGCGCAAAGAAGGTGTAACGCTTTTCGCTCTGCGAATAGCGCAGCCCGTCGCTGACCTGCGGCGCCAGGAAATCGGGGCCGCCGCCGGACCCGTTATAATGGAAGCTGGTATAGGCCGTGGAGAAACTGTCCGTGGTCGTCGCATCGGCTCCGACGCACCCTGCCGGATAAGTGGTCCCACTGGCTGGCGGAGCGGACGGCGTCGGAGTCGGAGTTCCGGAGGAGACAGTCACGGGGACCGGCAACGTGGTAAGTGGTGGCGGCGGCGTCGGCGTCGGCGTCGGTGTCGGCGTTGGCGTTGGCGTTGGCGTTGGCGTCGGTGTCGGCGTTGGCGCCGGTGCCGGTGCCGGTGCCGGTGCCGGTGCTGGCGTCGGCGAGCCAGAACCATCGCCGCCGCATGCTGTCAGGGTTATCACAGCGGCTAGCGCGGAAGACCATTTGAAGGATGATTTGGGCGTCATCTCCCATCGATAGTCAACCGACCACGGCAAGTCAAAGACTTACTAGCCTTGCCTCGCCCGGATGCGATAGCCCTGCCCCTGCACGGGGGCCTGCCCTTTTCTTCACCGACAACGAGAAAGACAGAGCGATTTCCCGCTCCGATCATGCCGGGTAGCGCAGGTTCCGACCTGGTTGAATTGAGCGGGTGAGCGGCGCACCGGCGTTGGGAAAGTCAGACGGACGCTGACATAATTGGCATGTACGGAACCTTGTACATATCGACCTAATCGGCCACCTACGAAGGTCTTCGTTGACTCCTACGAAGCTCTTCGTATAAACCTACGCCATGGACAAAAGCGACCTCCCCAAGCCAACCGAATCCGAGCTGGAGCTGCTCGCCGCGCTCTGGGAAAAGGGTTCCGCCACGGTGCGCGAACTCCATGAAAGCCTCAGCCGCGAACGTCCGCGCGGCTATACCTCGGTGCTCAAGACGCTTCAGATCATGACTGACAAGGGGCTGGTCGCGCGGACCGAGCTCGGCAAGGCGCATGTCTATCGCGCCGCCGCGACCCAGAGCGACACGCAGAGCCAGTTGCTGCGCGACCTCACTACAAGGCTATTCGCCGGATCGGCCGCGCAGCTTGCCATGCATGCGCTGTCGATGGAGGCAGTGGATGCCGACGAGCTGCGCGAGATCGAGCGGCTGATTGATGCAAAGAGGCGCCCGCGATGACGCTGCATCCCGACGCGCTTGGCTGGACGCTCCTCCATTTCTGCTGGCAGGCGGCGATGATCGGGCTGGCTTATGGCGCGATCGACATGGCGTTCCGGAACGCCAGCAGCCGGACGCGCTATGGCCTTGCTGTGGCGGCTTTGCTCGCGATGGTCCTCGTGGCGGCAGGCACGCTGATCCACGAACTCACCGCGATCCGCCTCGCCGCTCCCGACGTATCGGCGATCGGCGCTTCGGGTGACGCGCAGATCAACGTCACGGGCGGGCCGCTTTCAAACGCGGCCGGGAACTCGCTGCGCATCGACACGCTGCTGCCCTGGCTCGATCTGTTGTGGCTGGCCGGCGTGCTGTGCCTGACGCTGCGCGCGCTCGGCGGTTATTATGTCCTGCACCGCTTCGTTCGCGCGACCGATCCGCACGTCCCAGAGCACCTCACCGCCTTGGTGAACGGGCTGTGCACGCGGCTTGGGATCACCCGCCCGGTTACCTTGCGCCTCTCCGCCCAGGCCTGCGGACCGTTCGTCGTCGGCGTGGTGCGGGCAGTGATCGTGGTGCCGGTATCGGCACTGACCGCCCTCTCGCCAGCGCAGCTCGAGGCAGTGCTGGCGCATGAACTGGCCCATATCCTACGCGCCGATTTCCTGTGGAATATCCTGCAGACGATCATCGAAACCCTGTTCTTCTTTCACCCGGCGGTTTGGTGGATGGGCCGCCGGCTGCGCGCCGAGCGCGAGCTTTGCTGCGACGACATGGCCGTCGCGGCCTGTGGCGATCCGGTGACTTATGCCACCGCGCTAGTGACGCTCGAACGCGTCCGCCCGGCCCATCGCCTCGCGCCCGCACTTAACGGCCATGATTCGGGCGCCGGCCTGCGCGCACGGATCACGCGTATCCTTGACAGCGAACCGCAACGCCCGCGACACATTGCGCCATTGCTGGCCGCCGCGGCCGGAATCGCATCGCTGCTGTTGTTTTCGCCGCAGCCTTACGCGCGCGCCGCCGATCGCGTTTCGCCGCAACCTCAGCGCCCCCATCGGATAGCGACGGTTCTCCATCGATCCATGGTGTCCGTACGTTTCGGCGCCCGCACGACCGCGTCGGTGGTCGACGGACCGGCAACCCAGCCCGCGCCGCCGCCCGCGCCAGCGCCTATGGCTAAGACAGCCCCAGCACCCGCCACCTCTCCCGAGCCCGAGGATTATGCCGGGGCGATGCACAACGCCGGCTATGCGGATGACGACCGCTATCTTCCGTCGATGCAACAGGACGGCGTCCCGCCGGACTATGTGCGGAGCCTCGCCGGTTTCGATCTGGGCACGCCGATCGCGCGGCAGATCAGGACCTTGTGGACGCGCGGAGTTCGGGCTGCGGATATCCGAGCCCTGCAGGAGGCGGGCGCCGCACCAAGCGACTGGCGCGATGTGGTCGGCTTCAGCCTGTACGGCGTGACGCCCGCCTTCATCCGGGCAATGCGGGCGGCGGGCTTCGACCGGATCGAGCCGGGCAAGCTGATCATGCTCGGCAAGCTAGGCGTGACGCCCGATTATGCCCGTGCGGCGAAACAGGCCGACCCGACCCTCGACACCTGGCATCTCATTCACGAGCGCCTGGTCGAGACCGCCCGAGCACGCGACTGGAGCGGCACCGGATAACCTCACCCAGGGCGAGCAGGCGCGAACGAGCCGAAGCAAGCTTCGGAGCGGATGCCGCCGGCTTGCCTGATGACCCCAAGCCCCAATGTCGCAAGGAGATACTGATGAGACATTATCGGATCCCGGGCCTTTCGCGGACGGGAAAATGACCGCTCGCGGCCGACCCCCGCTGGCGCCCTGGGCCGCCAATCTGGCCGAGGTCCATGAGCCGAGCCCCGACGAGATCGACGCGGCGCGGATGGCCGTGCGCATCCTGACGACGCTTGAACAGGGCGACATGCTGGTCAGCGTCGCGCCCGAACCGCCGGGGCATTCGCGCGCGCGGCCGGAGTCCTTCACCCTGCCGGCAACCCTGTTCCGCACCCTTCTCAGGCTGGTCGAGGAAACCGGCAAGGGCAATGCCGTGGCGATCGTCCCCGTCGGCAGCGAGCTGACCACCCAACAGGCAGCCGACCTGCTCGACATCTCGCGACCCCACCTCGTCAAATTGCTGATGCGCGGCGAACTGCCATATCGGATGGTTGGAACCCATCGGAAGATCAGCGCGCGCGAAGTGCTTCGTTATCGTGCCAGGACGGCTGCCCGAGGCTGAGGCCGGTGCATGCATATATCGCGATCGTGTGCTTCTTCTCCCCTTGGGGGAGAAGGATACGGAGACTTATGAGCGCAGCGAATTAGTCGAAGTTGGATGAGGGGGCTGAGGCTCGAGACACACACCCCTCACCCTCCCGTCGCTTCGCTCCTCCTTCCCTCTCCCCAAAATGGGAGAGGGAGAAGAAGGGCACCGCTAGCTGGCCGTCAGCTTATAAAAGCCGGCCGCGTTGTTGTAGAAAATGTCCCGCTTCTGCTCCTCAGTCAGGAAGGTCGCAGCCTCGACATGCTCGACCGCGAGTCCGATGCCGTCGGGCCAATACATATGGTCTGACCCGAACATCACCCGCTTGCCGAAGCCGGCATCGACCAGACGGCGCAGATAATCGTGGAACGCCGGGCGCGGCAGCAGCCAGGACAGCGCGCCGGTGTCGATGTTGATATTGTCATAGAGCATCATCATCGCCTCGGCCTCCTCGATATAGGGCCAGCCGCTGTGCATCAGGTTGACCCGCAGCTTGGGATGCTTGTTGAGCGCCCCTTCGACTGTCTCGGGATGACCGAACGCAGCCCGCGCCGAACGACAGCATGGATCGTAAGTGGTGCCCGCCGGCATCGTGCCGAGATGGATCGCAACCGGAATGTCGAATTCCTCGGCGAGGGCGAGATAGGGATCATATTGCGGGTCGCTGATCGACAGGCCGGCATATTGCGCCGTCACCTCGCCCAGCACCTTGAGCTTGCCCGAAGCGAAGGCGGTGCGCAGCATCTCGAGCGGCGGCAACGGCGTGTCGTCCGATCCCCGAACGCCGGCGCCCGGCACCACCCGATCGGGGGCGCGATCATGCCAGTCATAGACGGCCTGCAACCGATCACCATCGCCGCCGCTGACCACGCCTTTGACGATATTATATTTCCGCATCTGCTCGAGACAGGCAGTGAGATGGTCGGCGCCGGTGAGGATCGGGCTCTTCGCGCCGGTGATCGGGTTCACGATCGGAACCGGGAGTTTCATCGTCGCGGGATAGGCGTGCATGTGAACGTCGATGATCGGCTTGCGCGGGGCGTCGGCCGCAAGCACGGCACCGGGAAACGCGAGCGCCGCTGCCGTGCCGCCGCCGATTTTGAGGAAATCCCTGCGCGCGATCTGCATGTCCAACACTCCGGTTCAAGGGCGCACATCAGCGCGGCCTTTCACTGCTACCGCCCGCACATCGCCGGCGAAATGACCTCGGAGGTAGTATTCCGGCAAAAAGGCTCGCCTCGGGCACCCTGCCGCGCCAGCGCGAAAAATGTCAGCGACCCCCATGACATATCCAACACGCATCGAGCTCTGACACCCCGACAGGCATGACATAATTCACCGGGGCCAATGACGGTTTTCGCCGATTCCCTCTCGTGAAAACCCAACGCCGGCCCGAAATACGCCCCGAATTATGTCACACGCCGCGCGTTCGGACGCTTCCCGGCCAGACCGATTCAAACCTGCCGCGCTTTCACCTATTCAGCCTCATGTCCCGCCAACACCGTCCGCTCCGCACAAGGCCCCGAGCCTCGAGAATTCGATCATGCTCGTGGCGGCGATGAAAGGACGAAGGCTGGCAAGCCCCGAGAAACTTGCTAGAGCCCGGCCTGTATGAGCCAGACCGAATCCTCCGTAAATTTTCGCCTCCGCCGCGAGGTGGAAGGGATCCGAGGATTTTTGCAGCGCACCTGGGGGCGCTGGTGGGTCAAGGTGCTGGCTGTGCTCGCGGTGCTCGCGGCGATCACTTATGCGCTGGTGTGGCTGATCTTCGCGCGCGACCTGCCTTCGGTCGACAAGCTGCGCACCTATGAGCCGCCGATGCCGACCAATGCGCGCGGCGCCGACGGCACGCCGATCCACAGCTATGCCCGCGAACGCCGCGTCGAGCTCAGCTATGAGGAATATCCGCCGCTGCTCGTCCGCGCTTTCCTCGCGGCTGAGGACAAGACGTTTTTCGAGCATCACGGCGTGGATTATCCAGGCCTTGCCGGCGCGGTCATCGACTATGTCACCAAGATCGGCAGCGGCAAGCGCG
>JBDTXU010000547.1:0-2612 GCA_040006055.1 Sphingomonas bacterium
AGCTGTCGCGCTCGGCAAGGATCTGATGATCAACGTCACCGCCTTTTTCCGCGACGCGGAGGCATGGGACGCGCTCGATCGCGATGTCATCACGCCGCTCGTCCAGAACGCCGAGGCTGATCAGGTCATCCGAGTCTGGGTACCCGCCTGTTCCACAGGTGAAGAAGCCTATACTATTGCCATGCTGCTCGCAGAGCGGAGCGCGGCGCTGCACAAGCCGTTGAGCGTCAAGATTTTTGCCACTGACGCCGCCGACCATCATCTCAGCGCGGCGCGGAAGGCGACCTTCCCCGGCAGCATGGTCGAGAGCCTGCCCACCGAACGACTGGTCCGCTTTTTCGACAAGGCGAGTGACAATTACTACCGGATCAAACCGGAGATCCGGGAGACAGTGCTGTTCGCGCCGCAGAATTTGCTGCGCGATCCGCCCTATTCACGGATCGATGTCGTCAGTTGCCGCAACCTGTTGATCTATCTGGAGCCTCAGGCGCAGGAAAAGGTCCTGTCGCTCGCACATTTCGCGCTGCGCGAAGGCGGGTTCCTGTTTCTCGGCAATGCCGAAACGGTCGGCCAGCGCGGACATTTGTTCGAAACCGTGTCGAAGCGATGGCGTATCTATCGGCGGGTGGGGCCACCACGTTCGTCAGCGCTCAAGTTCAGCGACTGGCCGATGCGGGACCGGGCGACTGACTCAGCGGCGATGGCGCTGCCCAAACTCGCCGATATCGCCCTCAGGTCGCTTGCCGAGCAATTCGCGCCCGCCTCTGTTCTGATCGATCGGAGCTTTCGCGTGCTCCATTTCCACGGCTCGACCGAGGAGTATCTGACTCAGCCCGCGGGCGCACCGACGCTGGATTTATTGTCCCTGGCGCGCGAAGGCCTCAGGCTGACGATCCGCAGCGCCGTGCGCAAGGCGATCGAGGATCAAAAAACCGTCACGCTGCGCACCAATTTCAAGGGCGGACCCGGCAGCGCTTCAATCCTCGTTACGGCGAACCCGGTGAAGGATGCGGGCGACATTAACGGCATGATTCTGGTGAGCTTTGTCGCGGACAAGGATGTCATCGAAGGTCGATCGCGTGCACCGGCAACAGCGATTGAACCGACGCCGGATCGCGATCTCGAAGCCGAGCTGCGCGCCGCGCGCGAGGAAATGCGCAGCACGGTCGAGCAGTTCGAAGCGGCAAACGAGGAACTGACCGCCGCGAATGAAGAGGTTACGAGCGTCAACGAGGAGCTTCAGTCTACCAACGAAGAGCTTGAAGCCTCCAAAGAGGAATTACAGGCACTCAACGAGGAATTGAGCACGATCAACGCCCAGCTTGATCGCAAGGTCATTGAATTGGCGAATGTCGGCGATGATCTCACTAACCTGTTGAAGGGCAACGACATTGCCACGATCTTCCTCGATACCGAGATGCGGATCAAATGGTTTACGCCCGCCATCCAGCCCTTGTTCGAGCTGATTGAAAAGGATGTCGGTCGGCCGCTCGCCAGTTTTTCGCAAAAATTCGCCCAGGGGGCTTTGCTCGAAAAGGCGCAGGCTGCGGTTGCGCGGCTGGCGACCTTCGAAGAGGAAATCCAGGCCGATAACGGGCGTTGCTATTTGCTGCGCGTCCTGCCCTATCGCACGGGCGACAATCGGATCGCGGGGGCGGTCGCGACGTTCATCGACATCAATGATCTCAAGACTACTCAAGCCGAGACCGCGGCCGCGCGTGATTTTGCCGAGGCGATCGTCGAAACGGTCCGCGATCCCCTTCTCGCGCTGACCGGCGACTTGCGTGTGCGATCGGCCAACACGGCCTTTTACCGGATGTTCGGATCGACCCAGGTGGAAATAGCGGGTCAGCTCGTTTACAATCTCGGCAACGGGCATTGGGACAATCCGCAGCTTCGCACGCTGCTCGAGGAGATGCTGCCGGAGCGTCAGCAGATCGACGATTTCGAAATAGAGCTGACCGTTCCGCAATTGGGTGACCGGTGCATGCTCCTGAATGCCCGTCGCATCGACGGCGATGACGGGCGCGCCGAGCTTATCCTGCTTGCGCTCGAGGACATTACCGAGCGCAAGCACGCGATATTGCACCAGGATATTCTGGTGAGCGAGCTCAGCCACCGCGTGAAGAACACGCTCGCCGTCGTCCAGTCGATCGCCGCCCAGACGATACGGCACAGCGCTTCGCTGGACGCCTTCAAGGAAGCTTTTCTGGGCCGGTTAATGGCTCTTGCTGATGCCAATGACGCGGTGATCGATGGACGCTGGAAAGGCGTGCGGCTCAAGCATGTTGTCGTACGGTCAATGCGGCCGTTCGCCGCGGACGCCCAGATTACCCTTGGCGACGGCCCCGATATCGATCTCCGCCCGCAGGCCAGCCTGGCCCTGGCGATGATCCTGCATGAGCTTGCGACCAACGCGGTCAAATATGGAGCCCTTTCGATACCGACGGGTGTCGTCGCGATCTCCTGGCGGATCGAAGGCGAGCGGGAGCAACGCGTGTTGCTGGACTGGAACGAAAGCGGCGGGCCCGACGTCACGCCACCTACGCGAAAGGGCCAGGGCATGCGTTTCATCGAACGCGGCATGAGCTACGAGCTGAAAGGCCAATCCA
>JBDTXU010000548.1:0-11395 GCA_040006055.1 Sphingomonas bacterium
GCGACGTGATTGTCGAGAATGCCAATGAGGGAAGCGACACGGTCGAGACGGCGCTAAGCTATTCGCTGGCCGCGCTGGCCGATGTCGAGAACCTGACGCTGACGGGAACCGCGGCGGTCAACGCCACGGGCAACGCCCTGGCCAATGTGTTGAACGGCAATGCAGCGGCCAACGTGCTGGCCGGCGCGGGTGGCGCGGATACGCTGATCGGCGGACTTGGCGATGATCTTTATGTCATCACTGACTCCTCGGCGGTGATCGTCGAGAATGCCGGCGAGGGTAACGATACGATCAAATCCTCGGTCAGCTATTTGCTGGGTGCGGGCGTTGAGGTCGAGACTTTGCGGCTGATGGGCACGGCCAACCTCGATCTGACCGGCAATGCCGGCTCCCAGAGCCTGGGCGGCAACAGCGGCAATAACCTGATCGATGGCGGCGGCGGCGGCGACAATATGAAGGGTGGGGCCGGCGATGACACGTACATCGTTCGCAGCGCCGGCGACCGTGTCGTCGAGCTTGCGGGGGATGGCAACGACACCGTCAAGGTGGCGGTGAGCTACACCCTGGGTGCAGCCGCGCAGGTCGAGCATCTGGCGACGCTGGACGCGGCCGCGACCACCGCGATCAATCTCACCGGCAACGCCTATAGCCATGATATCCAGGGCAATGCCGGCGCCAATGTGCTGACCGGCGGCGTCGGCAATGACGTGATCGCCGGCAATGGCGGCGCGGATACGCTGATCGGCGGGCTTGGCGACGATCTTTATGTGATCAATGACGCCGCAGCGGTGATCGTCGAGCTGGCCGGTCAGGGCAGCGACACGATCAAGTCCTCGGTCAGCTATGTGCTCGGTGCCGGGGTTGAGGTCGAGACGGTGCGGCTGATGGGTGCGGCCAACCTCAATCTGACCGGCAATGCCGGCTCCCAGAGTCTGGGCGGCAACAGCGGCAATAACGTGATCGACGGCGGCGGCGGCGGCGACAATATGAAGGGTGGGGCCGGCAACGACACGTACATCGTTCGCAGCGCCGGCGACCGTGTCGTCGAGCTGGCGGGTGATGGCGACGACACGGTCAAGGTGGCGGTGAGCTACACCCTGGGTGCAGCCGCGCAGGTCGAGCATCTGGCGACGCTGGACGCGGCCGCGACCACCGCGATCAATCTCACCGGCAACGCCTATAGCCACGACATCCAGGGCAATGCCGGCGGCAATGTGCTGACCGGGAGTTCGGGCGATGATGTGCTGCGGGGCTTTGCCGGCAACGACACGCTGACGGGCGGCGGCGGCGCCGACCGCTTCGTGTTCGACCACGGCACCGGACAGGATGTGGTCGGCGATTTCGTATCGGGCACTGATAGGCTCGATCTCTCGGCGTTCGGGTTCGCCAGCTTCACCGACGTGCTGACGGCAACGCACGATGTGGGCGGCAACGCCGTGATCGACCTGGGGGGCGGCGACAATGTGACGCTCAGCGGGTTCATTTCAGCCCAACTGCAGTCGGGCGATGTCATCTTGTCGGGCAGCGGCTTGGCACCGCTCGTAGCCGGCAAGCTCAGCGCCCAGATCGATGGCGCGATCAAGGACGGTGGCTTGGGCCACTTCCTCGATTACGGCGGCCCCGTCTCGCTCCCAGCGTTCGACTATATCCTTTGACCGCCGGCTAATGGCCGTCTTGGCCGCTGGTTTGACGCTGGGCGGGAACCAGTCCGGGCTCAACAAGTAGCTGCTTGCCGACGGATAAACCCGCAAACCGCCATTCCGCTGCGGGCCAGTCCCGGGCGAAAAAGGAAGCTGAATGAGTGTCTGATTTCGGCCGGCGTGAAGGCCGGCGCGAACGGCCGGGATTGGGTCTTAACGGCTCAGTCGGCTAGCTTAGCGAAGGTCCGCTTCTCGCGTCTTTCCGCCCGCGAGCGGGGGCCATGCGGACCTGCTCTTGCCGTAGGGCGCAACCGGCTTTCCGGGAGCCTGATCGCACGCCCACCTTCCTGGGCGAAGATTGGTGGATATTGCCAATCGGCGGCCAACCATGCGTAGCTAAGGGCCGCACGGTCAGGAGATGTTCATGACCGGATGCGCCATATGGTCGGGGGGAGACGGCGATGTCCAGAATATTGGCGGTCATCATTGCGGGGACTACCATTATCGCGGGGGCTGGGCTGACATCGTCCTGCGCCGCCGCGAGCCCCTCGGCTGAAACCGCCCATGGCACGGATCGCATCGCGAGCGATGCGGTGTTCAACGCGCTTGCCCGCACCGAGGGCGGCGGGCGCTTCATGGCATTGCCGCGTGTGATGTTCGCCATCGACCGCAGCGCCAATCCGCCCCGCGTCCACTGGATCGACACGAAGCGCTATGAATATCATTATGAATATCTGCAGGCGCGTTACCTGACGCTCGCGGATGCGGACACTTTCAACGACGCGAATTATTCCAAACCCAATCGCCGCTTCGTGCTCGGTGCCGTCGTGCGCTACCCGCGCCTGGGTCGTTACGGCGTGGAGCTCTGGGAGGGAGACCTGGTCAGCCCCGAACTCCTGGCCACAATGATGCAGCGCCTCCAGGCCGGATTTCAGGCGCCGCTGACCTTCAAGCCCAACTCGGAACAACAGCGCGCGGCCGCTGAAAAGGCCGGGCTGCCGACGATCAGCGTCGAGCAGGCCTATGGCAGCCGCGAGCAGCTTGTCCTCAATAGCGGGCGCGCCACGGGGCGCCTCGTGCTGGTCGATGAGGACGGCGAGGATGCGTTGCTGCCGGGCGACATCGCCTTGCTGAGGACGATCCCGGTGCGTCTCCCGCCGATCGCGGGCATCGTCTCGGCGACTTTCACGACGCCGATCAACCATGTCAGCCTGCTCGCCAAGACCTGGCGCATCCCCAATGCCTATCATGTCGATGCGGACAAGCTTTGGGCGGGTTTGAACGGCCGCCAGGTGGTGCTTGATGCAACCGGCACGAATGTCATCATCCGCCTCGCGACTCCCAATGAGATCCGCGCTGCCCAGAAGGCGCGAGCGAGCATAGCGGTGCGCGCGCCGCGCGCCGATCTCGCCTATGTCGGATTGCCGGCGCTGGCTGAGCAGGATGCGACATGGGTGCGCCGCACCGGCACCAAAGCCGCCAATCTGGCTGAGGTGGCGGCGTTCGCGCGCAGCATCAAGAACCCCGGTTTCGTCGTGCCGCCCGGCTTCAGCGTACCCTTTTCCTCTTATGACCGCTTCGTCGCCGCGAACGGCATCGGCGCCGATATCGAGGCGCTGCTGACGGATCCCCGGCGGTCCGACGCTGCATGGCTCAAGGCCACATTGGCATCGCTTCGGGCGCGCTTTGCGGCGGGCCGCGTGCCCGACGCCGATATGGCGGCAATCGCCCAGCGTCGCGCTGCCTTGCTCGGCGACAAGGGCGTCTTCGTCCGATCGTCCACCAATGCAGAGGACCTGCCAGGATTCAACGGCGCGGGCCTGTACGACACGGTGCCCAATGTGAAAAACACCGAGGCGCTGGCCGGGGCGCTGAAGACGGTCTGGGGCTCGATATGGAATGACCGGGCCTTTGCCGCGCGCGAGCGGGCCGGCATCGATCACCGTGCGGTCCGCGCGGCCGTGCTCGTCCAGATGGGGATCGACGCGGACGCCGCCGGCGTGATGACGACAGTCGATCCCTTTGACGAGCGGGCAATCGAAAAACGCGTGTTCATCGCCGCCAAGCGCGGCGTCGGCATCCGGGTCGTCGAAGGCAAGAAGATCGCCGAGCAGCTGATCTACCGTCCCGAGCTCGATTCGGTGCAGATCCTCACCCGGTCGCAGGATGATGTGATGCTGCACTTCTCGCCGGACGGCGGGGTCGAGGAAGTGAAGGTCGATCCGAACCGCGCGGTTCTGTCGGACGATCTCGTCCGCCGCCTCGGCAATATCGGCCTCAACATCCAGGAGCGGTTCGGCAACCGCCCGCAGGATGTGGAATGGCTCATCGTCGGCGGTCAGATCATGATCGTGCAGTCACGCGACTATGTGCGGGGGAATTAGGATGCGCGGTTCGCGAGCGATTTCGATGGTGGCCGGGTTAGCCCTTGTCGCGACTTCCTCCAGTTCGAGTGCGATAAGGGCCATGCCAGTGGAAACCGTAGGCCCGCCGCAGATGTGGCTCACCAGCGGCGGCCCCTGCCGTTGGACGATCTCCGAGCCTGGAGGAAGCGCGCGTGGCCCCGACATCCCGATCGCCGCGCTCCGGCTCGGATCGCCGGTCAGCCGAGGGAAGACCTCCTTCACCACCGGTGGAGGCGGTACGTCCAACGCCGCTGAGATGATGCGCCGCAAAGAGGCTGGTCTTCCCTATGCGCCGGTAACGTTCGATAGTGCCTCATCAGCGCTGCCGGTCGTCTACGCAGCCCAACCTTCCGAAACTAATGGCGCATATCCCTATCAAAGACTGCCGTTGAAGCCTGTGTCGGGCGCCTATGGCCCCTGGGCGCTTATTTTCGCCCAACCAATTTCCGGGACGCGCGGGCAGATTGTCTCGTTGAGCCTCGACATGAAGAATATGCCTGCCGCCACGCCAAAGCTGCGCGTCGTCAGCGGGATATCTGCTTCAGGAGCATGCCAGCGGCAAACGCTGGATGTATACGCGCCGGCGATGACAGCGGGGCAAGTGCGCAGCCTCTTCTCGACCTCCGGCTGTAACTGGTACCGGCTTTCCACCTGTCAGCGGTCGCAATGGCCGCGTGGCCGGGTGCTGTTTGTCCTCCGGGGCGGGAAAGGGGTGAGCAACCTCTATCGGTGGGTAGATTACGGCCTGCTGGCCGACGCGCACTTCGCCAAAGCGCCGCTTTGACGAGACAATGGGAGGCATTTGAGATGCGCGTTTCGCCATGGATTCTCGGCACCGTCAGCCTGGCTTTGATCCTGTTGCCTGCGGGTTCGGGCGCCAGAATGGCTATGCCGCCTGCTATGGTGGGACCTCAATTCCACCGCTCTGCGGAGCCCTGCTCGACGCGATTTACCGATCTTGGCGGGTCAAGCACGGGGGCGCAAATACCGATCCCGGCGCTCCGGCTGGGCGAGCCCATCCGCCGGGCGACGACTCCCTTTACAACGGGTGGCAGTGGAACCGCCAACGCCTACGAAATGGAGCGCAGGAGGAAAGCGGGTCTCCCTTACGAGCCTCCGACGTTCGACACATCATCGTCGGACCGTCCTCTTGTTTACGCAGGGGAGGCGGCAGCGACAACGAATGCGCATGTATATGAGCGGTTGCCGCTGAAGACTCTGTCGAAGGCCTATGATCCCTATGCCCTGATCTTCGCGCAGCCTGTATCGCTGACAGCCGGGCGCGTTGCCTCCTTGCAGCTCACCATCGCGAAAGCGCCTTCAACCCGCCCCAGGGTACGTGCCCTTTTCGGCCAGCCGTTGCCCGGCGGTTGCCGGGATCAGACAGTCGATATTTACGCGCCGGCGATGACCGCCCGACAGGTTCGCGACTTGTTTTCGCCTTCGCAGTGCAGCTGGTGGCGGCTTGCGGCCTGCACGGAATCGCAAAGGCCGCGCGGGAGGGTGTTATTTGTCGAACCGGCCTACCAGGCGGCTCGCTACACCTATCGCTGGGTCGACTATGACCAGCTGGCGGGCGCCCGCGGCAAAAGCGCGCGCTGATAAAGGCGCATCTGCAATTGAGTCCCCATGACGGCTCGCAAATTTCCCGCTACCTCGCGAACCATGCACGCCCCCGCCCCCACGCCGATGATGGCGCAATATCTCGCGCTCAAGGCCGATGCCGAGGATTGCCTGCTCTTCTACCGGATGGGCGATTTCTTCGAGATGTTCTTCGAGGATGCGAAGATCGCCGCCGCCTGCCTCGATATCGCGCTCACCGCGCGCGGCGAGCATGGCGGCGAGCCGATCCCGATGTGCGGCGTGCCCGTCCATGCCGCGGAAGGCTATCTCGCCCGGCTGATCAAGGCCGGCCACCGCGTCGCCATCGCCGAGCAGACCGAAAGCCCCGCCGCCGCGCGGGCGCGGATGGGATCCAAGGCGCTCGTCTCGCGCGCGATCATCCGCGTCGTCACCGCCGGCACGCTCACCGAAGAGGCGCTGCTCGATGCCCGCACCGCGAATTGGTGCGTGGCGATCGGGGAAGTTGCCGGTGGCGTCGCCATCGCCGCTGCCGATGTCTCGACCGGCCGCTTCGAGCTGATCGAGACCGATGCCGCCGGGCTCCTCACCCAGCTCGCCCGTCTCGCGCCGGCGGAAACGATCGCTTCCGAAGCGACCGCGTTCGACCAGGCCGCGACCACGCTGCGCCCGAAATCGGAGTTCGACAGCGCCGGCGGTGAGGCGCGGCTGAAGCGGCTGTTCGGCGTCGCGACGCTCGATGGCTTCGGGCAGTTCAGCCGCGCGGGGCTCGCCGCGGCGGGCGGACTGGTCGCCTATCTCGATCACACCGCCAAGGGGTCGCTCCCCTTTCTGCGCCCGCCGCGCCTGCTCCAAGCGGCGCAGCAGATGGCGATCGATGCCGCCACGCGTGACAGCCTGGAACTCACCTGCGCTACCAATGGTCAGCGCAAGGGCAGCCTGCTCGATGCGGTCGATCGCACCGTCACCGGGGCCGGCGCGCGCGCGCTCGCCGCCGATATCGGCGCGCCGCTGGTCGATCGTGCGGCGGTGGAGGCGCGGCTCGATCTCGTGCAATTGCTCACGGACGATAGCGGGCTTCGCGAGGCCTTGCGCGCGACGCTGCGCAGCCTGCCCGATATCGGCCGCGCGCTTGGCCGGCTTGCCGCCGGGCGCGGCAGCCCGCGCGATCTCGGCCAGCTTCGCGACGGGCTCGACGGGGCGTGGAAGCTTGGCGAGCGGCTCGACAAGGTCGACCAGCCGCCCGCCTTGTTCGCCGAGCTCGCGCCGCAGCTGCGCGGCCATGGCGGGCTGATCGACCTGCTCGCCCGCGCGCTCGTGCCGATGCCGCCGATCGACGCATCGGACGGGGGTTACGTCGCTGAAGGCTATGACGCGGCGCTCGACGATCTGCGCGATGCTGGTGCCGGTGGCAGGCGCGCGATCGCGGCGCTCGAGGCCGAGTTCAGGGCGCAGACCGGGGTGTCGGCGCTCAAGATCCGCCATAATGGCGTGCTCGGCTATCATATCGAGGTGCCGGCGCGCTTCGCCGACGCGCTGATGAAGGCGGAGAGCGGCTTCACCCACCGCCAGACGCTGGCCGGCGTCGTCCGCTTCAACGCGCCCGCGCTGCATGAGGTCGCGCTGAAGGTGACTCAGGCCGGCGCTCATGCGCTGGCCGCCGAGGCAGCGCATCTCGAAGACCTGACCGCCGCCGCGCTCGACCGTCGCGAGTCGGTGGCCGCAACCGCCGATGCACTGGCCCGGCTGGATGTGGCGGCAGGGCTTGCCGAGCGCGCGGCTGAAGGCGGATGGACTCGGCCGGCGCTGGTCGAACATGCCTGTTTCGAGATCGAGGGCGGGCGGCATCCGGTGGTCGAGAATGCGCTTGCCGCGCGGGGCGAGCGGTTCGTTGCCAATGACTGCAGGCTGTCCGAGGATTCACGGCTCTGGCTGGTGACGGGGCCGAACATGGGCGGCAAATCCACCTTTCTGCGCCAGAATGCGCTGATCGCGGTGCTGGCGCAGGCCGGCTCCTATGTGCCGGCGACGGCCGCGAAACTGGGGCTGGTCGATCGGTTGTTCAGCCGGGTCGGCGCCTCGGACAATCTCGCGCGCGGGCGATCGACCTTCATGGTCGAGATGGTCGAGACCGCGGCGATCCTCGCGCAGGCGACGCCGCGCAGCTTCGTCATCCTCGACGAGGTCGGGCGCGGGACATCGACCTATGACGGTCTGGCGATTGCCTGGGCAGTGGTCGAAGCAATCCATGAGGACAATCGCTGCCGCTGCCTGTTCGCGACCCATTATCATGAGCTGACCCGGCTGGCGGAGCGCTGCGAGGCGCTGACGCTGCACCATGTGCGCGCGCGCGAGTGGAAGGGCGAGCTGGTGCTGCTTCATGAGGTCAGCGAAGGGCCGGCCGACCGAAGCTACGGCCTCGCCGTCGCGCGGCTGGCGGGGCTACCGCCGGTGACGATCGCCCGGGCCAAGGCGGTGCTGGCGAAGCTCGAGGCCGGGCGGGCCAAGACTGGCGGTCTGGCGGCCGGGCTGGACGATCTGCCCCTGTTCGCCGCGATGGCCGCCGAGGTGGAGGAAGAGGTGGACGCGCTCCGGGCTGAGGTGGAGAAGATCGACGTCGACGCCCTCACCCCGCGTGACGCACTCGAGATACTGTACCGGCTCAAGGCGCTGGCGCGGGAAGGATGAAGAGCGTGCCCCTCCGAAGTGCTAAGGTGACGTAGCCCCCGGGAAGCCCTATCTGCCGATCATGCCAAGCCGTTTCGACACCCTGCCCCATCGCCGCGCGATCATCGATCGCCGTGGGCTTGCTGATGCGCTCGCCGCGATCGAGGGCGATGACCGGACAGTGCTGCGCCGCGACGCGACCGCGATCCTCAAGGTGGCGCTGGATGCCGGACGGGCCGAGATCGCGCGGCGACTGATCGAGCATCCCTCGCGCGGGCTCGAGGCGGCGGCTGCGCAGGCCTTTCTCACCGATCAGCTGCTCCGGCTGCTCTACGACTTCACCACCAAGCGCCTCTATCGCAGCAGCAACCCGACCGCGGGCGAGCGCCTCACCCTGATCGCGGTCGGCGGCTATGGGCGCGGCGAGATGGCAGCCTATTCGGATATCGATATCGGCTTCCTCACTCCCTGGAAGCAGACCGGCTGGGCTGAGCAGATCATCGAGACGATGCTCTACGCGCTGTGGGATCTCGGCCTGAAGGTCGGCCATTCGAGCCGCTCGCTCGACGAGATGGTGCGCCAGGCGAAGAGCGATGTGACGATCCGCACCGCCTTGCTCGAGGCGCGCTATGTTTGGGGCGACCAGCCGCTGTACGATCAGGCGGCCGCGCGCTTCCACGCCGAAGTGCAGGCCGGCACCGCGCGCCAGTTCATCGCCGACAAGCTGAGCGAGCGCGACCAGCGCCACAAGAAGATGGGCGACACCCGCTATGTCGTCGAGCCTAATGTGAAGGAAGCCAAGGGCGGCCTGCGCGATCTCCACACGCTCTTCTGGATCGGGAAATACGCGTACAATGTCACCGAGCCGGCTGAGCTGGTCGAGGCGGGGCTGCTGAGCCGGGCCGAGTACCGCCAGTTCCACCGCGCCGAGAACTTCCTCTGGGCGGTGCGCTGCCATCTCCACAGCCTTGCCGGCCGCGCCGAGGACCGGCTGACCTTCGACCTGCAGCGCGAGATCGCCGAGCTGATGCACTTTGCCGACCGGCCCGGCAAATCGAGCGTCGAGCGCTTCATGCAATATTACTTCCTGCAGGCGAAGACGGTGGGGGATTTGACCGGCGTGTTCCTCGCCCATCTCGACGAGAAGTTCGCCGCGCGCGGGAGCCGGTTCGGATTCCCGACGCTGCGCCGCTCGCCGGGCAAGCTCAACGGCTTCACCCTGGTGCGCGGGCGGATTGCCCTGCCGTCCGACGACTTTCTGCAAAAGGACCCGGTGCGGCTAATCGAGATGTTCGCGCTCGCCGACAAGCATCGCCTCGAGATTCACCCGCTGGCGATGCGGGCCGCGGCGCGCGACGCCAAGCTCGCTGACGATATCCGCCGCGACCCGAAGGCCAATGCGCTGTTCCTCGACGTGCTGGCCAGCCCGCGCGACCCCGAGACAGTGCTGCGCTGGATGAACGAGGCGGGTGTGTTCGGCCGCTTCGTGCCCGATTTCGGCCGCGTCGTCGCGCAGATGCAGTTCGACATGTACCATCACTACACGGTCGACGAGCACACCATCCGGGCGATCGGGCTGCTCGCGAAGATCGAGCGCGGCGAGCTCAATGAGGATCATCCGCTCTCCGCTGCGATCATGAAGCAGATCGTCTCGCGCAAGGTGCTCTATGTCGCGGTGCTGCTCCATGACATCGCCAAGGGGCGCGGTGGCGACCATTCGCTGCTCGGCGCCGAGGTTGCGAACCGGCTGGGGCCACGCTTCGGCCTGTCACCAGCCGAAACCGA
This sequence comes from Sphingomonas bacterium, assembly GCA_040006055.1. GTDB lineage: Bacteria > Pseudomonadota > Alphaproteobacteria > Sphingomonadales > Sphingomonadaceae > Sphingomonas. The sequence continues at coordinate 10,079 of JBDTXU010000548.1, forward strand.
GACGGTTGCCTGGCTGGTGCGCTGGCATCTGCTGATGTCGGCAACCGCCTTCAAGCGCGACCTTTCGGACTTCAAGACGATCCTCGATTTCTGTGAGATCGTGCAAAGCCCGGAACGGCTCCGGCTGCTGCTGGCGCTCACCGTGGTCGATATCCGCGCGGTCGGGCCGGGGGTGTGGAACGGCTGGAAGCGCCAGCTCCTGTCCGACCTGTATGAGTCGGCGGAGGAAGTGCTGCGCCTCGGCCACAAGCAGAAGGGCCGCAGCGAGCGTGTCGCCGCCAAGCAGGCAGCGCTCAAGACAGCGCTCGGCTGGGACGAAAAGCGCTTCGCCGCTTTGGTGAAGCGGCTGCCCGAACCCTATTGGGTCGCCGAGCCGGAGGACATCCTGATCCGCAACGCGCGCGTCATCGACGAAGCGGGCGATGCGCATTTGTTCATCGCGGCCCAGGTGTATCCGGAGCGCGGCGCGACGCTCGTCACCGTCTATGCCGCTGATCATCCGGGCCTGTTCTACCGGATCGCGGGCGCGATCAGCGTCGCCGGGGGCAACATCATCGATGCGCGGATCCACACCACGCGGGACGGCATGGCGCTCGACAATTTCCTGGTCCAGGACCCGGTCGGCCGGCCGTTCGACGACACCGTCCAGCTCAACCGGCTGAAAGGGGCGATCGAGGACGCGCTCGCTAACCGCTCCAGGCTCGCCGACCGGCTGATGGCGAAGCCCCTGCCGCGCACCCGTGCCGAGGCCTTCGACATCGCGCCCAATGTGCTGATCGACAACCGCGCCTCGAACCGCTTCACCGTGATCGAGGTGAATGCGCGCGATCGGCCGGCGCTGCTCCACCAGCTCGCGCACGGGCTGTTCCAGTCCAAGGTGACGATCCACTCCGCGCATGTCGCGACCTATGGCGAGCGCGCGGTCGATACCTTCTATCTAACCGATCTGATCGGTGACAAGATTGCGGGCGCGGCGCGGCTGAAGGCGATCGAGCGGCGTTTGCTGGAAGCGGCGGCGGGTACGCCGATCAAGGAAGCTGCCTGAACTGAAGGAGACTGCGATGCCGGTACTGGGAATTGGCGGCCTGTTCTTTCGCGCGAAGGATCCCGACGCGCTGAACGCCTGGTATCGCGAGCATCTGAATGTGGGCTCCGGCTGCGTCGCGACGGCCGGCGGCACGCCTGACGAATGGTCCTGGCAGACCGAGGGCGGGCCAGTGGTATTCGGGCCGTTCAAGGAGACCACCGACTATTTCGCCGCTGACAAGCAGTGGATGATCAACCTGCGCGTCAGCGATATCGATTCGCTGCTCGAAC
>JBDTXU010000549.1:0-16758 GCA_040006055.1 Sphingomonas bacterium
GATTCAACCGGTGCCGCAAGTCGGCCATAGCGACACCCACGGACCGTCAGAAGCGGCCGCTTTGCTCTTTCACATGACCGGAATTCTCTTCAGCGCGTGTCGCCCACGAGGAAAGGGCCGCACCCTCAAAGGCGCGACCCCTTTCAGCACTGGCTTTACGGTACCCCGTGCAATTACCCTCTGTGGACACCCCACGGAAGCAAGCGTAAAATCGAGTCTTGGCGCGGGGTCGGATGCTGCCTTCTGTCCGGCTCCCCAGTCGCCGCAATTCCCAGCCCGACCGGCAATCTGCTCGCTTGATCGATCACATCGCCGAGGGGGCGCCAATCGCGGGAACTTCCGCGACGAAAGCTGGTTCGGCGCGGTGGTGAGTGTGCGTACCGTTCTTGTGCTCGAGGATGAGCCTCTGATCCGCCGGGCGACGGCGGAGATACTCGCTGACGCGGGGCATAATGTCCTGCAGGCCCAGTCTGGGGTCGAAGCGCTCGCCTGTCTGAACGAGCACGCCGTCGACGTGATCGTGGCTGACATCAATCTTCCAGGAAAGCTGACCGGACTGGAACTGGGGATGCTCGCGCTATTGGCGCTGCCCCGGCTCAAGCTTGTGGTGACGTCCGGCGGCAACGCTCCTGACGCGGCGCGGATGCCACCGAACAGTGTGTTCCTGGCGAAGCCGTACCGGCCCCAGGAGATCTGCGCGGCTGTGGAAGCGTAAGCCTCAACTCACTCCATTGTGGCGATCTTCTCCCTTCGACTATTGGTTTCGGGTTCCACCGGGCATAGCCTGCAGGCCGAAAACCGGAATATCGAAAATCGGAGCTGGACCATGAGCCTGGAGGACGGGATGCGGCAGAGGGGCCGGTAGCAGCGCTTCTCCACCAGCGGACGTCCGTTCATGCGGACGTCGCGTACATTGCCCGATACTGTTATACCGTCACCTATGACGAGCCTATTTCGGAATCTGGTCACGCTGTCGTTGAGCGCCACGCTCTGCGCATGCGAGCGTCAACACAAAGTTGAACAGACGAAAGCAGTAGCTCCGACGAAGCGGGAAGCGGAAATATTGTATCTCGTGCTAGCCGACATGACTGAGCGGAAATGGGCGTGTCTGCAGGCGACGACGTCGACAACGGATTGGTATAAACCCGATTCGTTATCGTTCGCTAGAGCAAGAGAGGACACACGCGCGGGCGACAAGCGTTTCGACCAAATAGCTAGAATATGGAACCGCGCGCAATCCGATCGGCAGATACCGATTCGTGTTCCAGGCCAAGCATCGCGGCTCGGATTTCGCGTGGGAGAGGACGCAAACTCCATGCCTTCGTGCCGTGAACGCGTTACCCTTTACTCACCCATCTTCGAGAGCAATTTCGCTGTCATCGCCGCTGATGTGCAGTTCGCGGGCATTGCGGGCGGCTATACTTACACGACGGTCTTTCGCTTTCGCAAAAGTCGCTGGGAGAGCGTTGCGTTTGGCACCGCTGACTGGGGGCGTCCCGTAATCTAGACAAGCCGTACGAGCGGGAATCGCGGTGACAGTGCGTTTAATTGCTCGGCGGAGCGCAGTCGATTCTCCCGTGCGGCGCCTCATGCGGAGCATGTCGGACGCTTATATCAGCGCGGCCAAAATCTGGAGCGCATTCTGCACCCGCCTTGCCCGAGCTTCGGGACTGACAGCCTTCAGAATGGGCAGGATAAGTGCGTAGCGAGCACTTTTCGAAAGTCGGTCGAACGCGTTGGCGGATGGGGCAAGCGCATTGAGAGCAGCCTCCAGATCCGGCGGTGTCGCCGCGTCGGCCTGGGGCGCGTAGGCGACCGCCCAGCGACCATCAGCCTGCGCCGCCAATATTTCGATCAGGCCGGCTTCTCTCATCCGCCCATTGTTTATGAGGGCTTCGGCTCGCTCAACATTGAGCTGGGACCAGGGCACGCGAGGCCGACGCGGAGAATAGCGTTGCAGGTAGGAGCGCTTGTCGCGACCCTTGCGATGGCTGTCTATCCAGCCAAAGCACAAGGCCACGTCCAGGGCGTCGCCAATGACGAGCCCCTCGGACTCAAAGCCCTTCCTGGCAATCACCAACCAGATTTCGGCGACCTGCCGATGTTGATGGGCGAGCCAGGTTTCCCATTCCGCCGCGTTGGCGCAGACGAGAGCCTCCGGGATACCCGCAAGGTTCATCCTCGTAGCTCAGACGCTTGAGGGGGGCCTGCGGGTGCCATGCTATGCTGGTTGAACATGAATCCGATGACATTTCCAAACCGATCCCAGCACCGAGCTGGCCTTATCAACGTCGAGATCGATAAGGGCTTTGAGATCGGCCCGCGCCATTAAAGCCTTAGCCAAGCGAAGCACGACTCAAATCTCTACATCACCTCAATTCTGTGCCGCAGCGGCCGCAATCGAAGAAGCGTAGAGAGCGGCGATCTTGTCGATGAACCCTTGTGGATCGCTGCCAACGAGGTTCGTCAGCACGATCACCGCGAGATCGTCATCCGGGTAGACGAAGAAGGCAGACCGGCCGCCGCCAATCCCGCCGACTATCGGATGCGGCGCGGCGCGGACGATGGGCCAGCCCATCGCCCATGCGTTGCGATCTCCGCTGTTGAGAATGTCCGCGCTCCAAAGCCGCTTCAAGCTGCCGGGCTTTGCTAGAAGTTTTCCCGCCTGAAGCGCAATGATCCAGCCTGCTATCTCGCGCGCCGATGCGTTGATGCCGGCGCCGGTTCGCGTGAAGGGCGGCAGATCGTCCCGCCAACGGCCCAGTTGGTTCGTCGCTGCCCCGCCATGACCCGATCCATAGAAGCTGTAGGGCGTCGCAGCGTTCGGAACGATATCGAAGCCATCGCCGAAGCGAACATGCGTCATGCCGGCCGGCTTGAACTGATACGCCGCGAAATAATCGACAAAGGGCATGCCGCTCAGCGTGTCGATGATCCGCGCCAGCAATGCATAGTTGGTCTGGTTGTATTCGAAACGCGTGCCGGGCGCGGATTCCATCGGCAACGCCTTCACTGCAGCCCAGGCGCCGGCCTCGGTCCCGTCGCCGATCACTCCGCTGCGGCCTATGAGGTCGGGCAGGCCTGAGGTGTGCGCGAGAAGCTGACGAACGCGTACATTCCGCCATGCGGCCGGCAGATCGTCGATATAGCGCGAGACGGGCGCTTCGAGATCGAGCTTCCCCGCTTCGACCAGCTGCATCGCCGCGACACCAGTGAACGACTTCGTTGCCGAGTTGATCGGAAACACCGTTTCGGGAGTCACTGCCACCCGGTGCTCGATGTTCGCGAGCCCGAAAGCCTCGGAGAAAATGATACGGCCGTGCTGCACGACCGCGATCTGCGCTCCCGGAATATGCTTTGCCGCGATCTGCTCGCGCATGAACATCCGTGCCGCGGCGTTCGCATCACGAACGGAGCGCTGGACGGGTGTTGCCGACTGAGCCGGCCCCGTTTTGGGAACCGCAGCAATCTTGGGAGCGGGTTTATCGGGCGATTCCGCGCGCCCGAGAGCCGGCGGCGCGGCGGCAAGCTGAAAGGCCAGGATCGTTACAACCAAATTCCAAAACCGCACATCCCGCTCCTTTGACTACTAATGTAGTCATATGTCTCGAGCGGTGCGGGTGCAAGCCGTGATCGGCGGTGGGTAGCGCGGATGGGCTGCTCAGCAGACCTGCTGTATAGTGCCCCCGGTACATAGGCGGATATGAGGCTCATCCCGTGCGATTCCAAACGAAGCTGTTCGCGCTGATGCTCCTGATAGCGCCCCCTGCTCTCGCGTCCGCATCGCCAGGCCAGATCGGCAACGCCGTGATGCAATTGCGTTTCGAGACACCCGGTGATCCAGGCAGCTATCGGGGAACGCGCTTTGACTGGAGCGGGATGGTCCGCAGCCTGCGTGTGCGGGGTCATGAAGTCTATGGCCCCTGGTACGATCGCGTCGACCCGAAGATTTACAATAATGAGCAGCGGACTCGCCCCGATGGGACGGGGGAGGTGGTCACCGGCATTGCCAGCAGCGGACAGGGGCCAGCGGAGGAATTTGCAACCGACGACAAGGCGCTGGGCTTCGACGCGGCGGCGCCCGGCGGTTTGTTCCTGAAGATCGGCGTCGGCGTGCTGCGCCGGCCCGACGCCGAACCCTATGATCGCTACCGCGCCTATGAGATCGTCGATGGCGGCCGGTGGACCACGAAGGTGGCCAAAGGCAGCGTCACGTTTCGCCAGGTTCTGACCAATCGGGCGACCGGATATGGCTATGTGTACACCAAGACACTGCAGATCATGGGTGATCGACCCGTCCTCGTGATCGGTCACCTGCTACGCAACACCGGCACGAAGCCGCTCGTTACAAGCGTCTATGATCACAATTTTTTCGCGACCGGCAGGCCCATAGACGCAGGGTACAAATTTGTCGCGCCGTGGCCGATTGCAGCTGAATCGATAAGTCGGCCTGATCTGGTGCGGGTCACCGGCAAGGAACTAGACATTCTTCGTCCCTTCGCGCCAACCGACATGATTGCCATATGGCTCAAGGGTTTTGATGGCACGCCGCGCGACTATCGTTTTCGGGTCGAGGATGCTCGCACCGGACTTGGCTATTCGGTTCAGGGGGATCGCCCGCTCGATCGCGTGATGCTGTGGTCCATCTGGACGAACGTGACCGTCGAGAGCTTCATCCGTTTGCAGGCGGACCCCGGGCAGGAAGAGCGCTGGAGCTACACCTATACATATTCCGCGCCTCGATAAGGATCGCTTCGCCGTCGGCCTGATGGCGACAACTGGGCGCATTACCGTCATCACCCTGGCGGTTGGAAAGAAGGTGTCAAATTGGCGCGAACCCGCTCCAATACCGTGGCGCCATCGAGATTGGGGATGAAGGTTCGGCCGACAATCTTCTCAAAGGCTTCGACATAGACGGCGGCGGTGCCGATGATGAGGTCCTGCGGGATTTCGGGGATTTCGTCCGCATAGGGATCGCAGCGTTCCGCCACCCATGACCGTACGACATCCTTGTCGAAGCTGTCGGGGCGTTGGCCGGCCTCGAAGCGCGTCTGGTAGCTCGCCTGATGCCAATAGCGGCTGCTGTCGGGCGTGTGGATTTCATCGGCCAGCATGATCATGCCCTCGGCCGTGACGCCGAACTCATATTTGGTATCGGCCAGGATCAGCCCGCGCTCTTCCGCCAGTGTCTGTCCACGCGCGAACAGGGCGAGTGCGGTGGCGCTGAGCTCATCCCATTGTGCTGCGGTCAGCAATCCGCGCTCCACGATGTCTGCCGGCGTGAGCGGTTCATCATGTCCGCCGTCAAACTCCTTGCTTGTCGGTGTGATGATGGGCTCGGGCAATTGGGCATTGTCGCGCAGCCCCTCCGGAAGGGTCATGCCGTACATTGTCCGCTGACCTTGCTTGTAGAGGGTGAGGATCGAGGTTCCGGTCGTGCCTGCAAGATAGCCGCGCACCACGATCTCGACCGGCAGGATATCGAGGCGGCGGCAGACCAGGACGTTCGGGTCGGGATAGTCCAGCACATGATTTGCGCAGATGTCAGCTGTCTGTTCGAACCAGAAGCGGGCAATTTGCGTCAGCACCTCGCCCTTGAACGGAATCGTGCAGAGGATGCGATCAAAGGCACTCAACCGATCACTGGCGATGATGATGCGGCGACCGTCCGGCAAATCATAATTGTCGCGCACCTTGCCGCGATAGTGGTTCGGGAGTTCGGGGATCGTGCCATCGTCCAGGGTGCGCGAGGCGAATGCGGCAAAATCAATATTGGACATGCGCTGAACCTCCGGGCGACAGGTCGGGCCCTAGCCTGACCCGCAACGATTGTCAGTGGGCGCAAAGACGACATCACGCGAATGGCCGCGAGCTCGGTCTTCGTCCCTCAGGCGTTCGGGTCTACCCCTCGACCCCGACCCGCATCACCAGCACGCGAGCTTCCCCCGGCGCCAGGATATCGAACACGCCGTCCGGCTGGTTGAAGGCATCGGGCAGGTGGCTCACCGGCTCGAGGCAGCAAAAGCTTTCGCCCTCGGGGTGATAGAGGTGCAGGTCGCGCGAGCCCTCAGCGGTGACACGGACGATCCGGTCGCCGGTCTCGAGCGTGGCGACGCCGTCCCAGCCTTCATAGCTGTGATCGATGAAGCCGGCCTCGGCGATCGAGGCGCCTGATGCCCAGTCGCCGAAATGGTCGGCCGGGGCGGGCTCGCTCGGGATCTGGAGATCGTCCGTCAGCCAGGCCCGCTCGGTGTTCAGCCGCAACATCGTGCCGGGCTGAATCGCGAAATAGGGATGGAGGCCGATCCCGGCCGGCATCCGCTCGCGCGACTTGTTCGTCAGGGTCAGGGTGACGCTGAGCCCCGCCTCGTCGAGCGCGAAAATCTGTTCGGCGTGCCAGGCCCAGGGCCAGCCATCGCCGCCATCATGGGCGAGCGCGAGGATCGCCTTGCTCGTACCGGCCTCGGTGGCTGTCCAGGCACGCTGCCAGCCGGTGCCGTGCAGGCTGTTGGGATGATCGCCGAAATTGAGCGGGAGCTGGAGGTCGCGTCCGCCAAAGCTGAAGCGGCCGCCGGCGATGCGGTTGGCATAGGGGGCGAGCGGGAAGCAGGCGCTTTGCAGCGGATCCGTCGCGCCTTCGGGTGTGGGGCGGAGGATGTCGGCGCCCTGATACCGGAGCGCCCCGATCGCGCCCCCGAGGGCGGGGAGGAGATCAAGCTCCCACCCCGCCCCCGCAAGTGCCAGACTCATCAGCCGACCATGTCTTCGAGCTCACGGCCCTTGGTTTCATTCACCAGCGCCTTCACGAAGAAGTAGGAGACGAAGGCGCTCGCGGCATAGAAGCCATAGGTGATCGGCAGGCCGGCATTCGCCGCCATCCAGGGGAAGCTGACGCTGATCAGGAAGTTCGCGCCCCATTGCGCGAGACCCGAAACGGCCAGGCCCGAACCGCGGATCTGGTTCGGGAACATCTCGCCCAGCATGACCCACATGATCGGGCCCCAGCTGAGGTTGAACAAAGCCGAGTAAGCGAGTGCGCTGCCGAGGGCGATCTTGCCGATCGTCGACGACATCTCAGGGCCATGAGCGCCCACCGTCGCGGTCGAGAAGGCATAGGCCATCAGGGAGAGCGTCACGGCCATGCCGACCGAGCCGACCAACAGCAGCGGCTTGCGGCCGATCTTATCGACTGTGAAGATCGTCACCAGGCAGGCAGCGATCGAGACAACCCCCGAGATGATGTTGATGATCAGCGAGTCATTTTCGCTGAAGCCGACCTGCTGCCACAGCACCGAACCATAATAGAAGACGATGTTGATGCCGACGAACTGCTGGAACACGGCGAGGCCGATTCCGGCCCAGACGATCGGGCGGACCTTGCCGCCGGCCTCGAGCAGATCGGAGAATTTCGGCCGGTGATGATCGGCGGCGAGGCTGTCGCGGATCTCGGCGACTTTCTCCCGGGCGTGATCGGCACCGAACAGCTTGGTCAGCACCACCTCCGCCTCGGCATCGCGGCCCTTCATCGCCAGATAGCGCGGGCTTTCCGGGATAAGCAGCAGCGTGAACAGATAGATGACGGCGGGGATGACCTGAAGCCAGAACATCCAGCGCCATGCCGGATAATCGAACCAGAGATTCTGGGTCGAGCCGCCGGCGCTGTGCGCGAGCGCGTAGTTGGCGAAGAAGGCGCCGGTCAGGCCGGTGATGATCATCACCTGCTGGATGCTCGACAGCCGGCCGCGAATGTTCGCTGGCACGACCTCGCTGATATAGACGGGCGCGAGCACGCTGGCCGCACCGACGCCGAGCCCGCCGACGATACGGGCGAGGATGAATATGAGCGCCGAGTCCGCGGCGCCAGCGCCAAGAGCGCTGAAGACGAACAGCACAGCCGCGATCATCATCACCGAGCGGCGACCGATGACATCGGCGAGGCGGCCGGCGATGAAAGCACCGGCGGCACAGCCGAGCAGGATCGCGCCGACGGTGAGGCCGGTGCCGAGCTTCGACAGGTCAAAGGCCTTGTTCAGACCTTCCTGCGTGCCGTTGATCACGCCGCTATCATAGCCGAACATGAAGCCGCCGATCGTCGCCACCGCGACGATCAAGCCGATAAAGGCGAAATTGACCCGGTCCGCACCTGGTGTTGTCATTAGTGTTCCCCTCTCCATTATCGGCCTTGTTAGCCGCTTAGCTTCCCAAATTCCCGACCTCGGTTACCGGCAAGCCGGGCACGTCGACCTCGAATGCGAACAGATTTCCGGCCTCAGGCTGGGCCAGGAGCGCGGCCTCGTCCAGCCCCTTTCGGGCGCTGGTGACATAGGCCGTCTTCAGATCGGGACCGCCAAAGGCGAGCTTGGTGATGTTCGCGGTCGGCAGCTCGACGGTTTCGAGCAGGGTGCCCTCCGGCGAGTAGCGGCGCACGCCCCAGCCGCCGTAGAGGCCGGTCCAGACACAGCCCTCGACATCCACGACCGAGCCGTCGGGCCAGCCGGCGCCCTCTTCGATCGTGACGAAGGGCCGCGATGGGCCGAGCGTGCCGTCATCATTGACGGTGACGGCGTGGATCACCTTGCCGAGCGTATCGGTGTGATAGAGCGTGCGGCCGTCGGGCGAGAAGCTGGGGCCGTTGGTGATCGACACCGGATCGAGACCGGCATGGCGAACGCCCCCGGCATCGAGCGCGTAGAGATGGCCGGTCACCCCCGATTCGTCGTCATCCATCGAGCCGAACCAGATGCAGCCCCGCGAATCGGTGGTGGCGTCGTTCAGTCGGTTGCCGGGCAGATGCGGCTCAGGCGAGACGATCGAGGTGAATATCCCGGTCTCAGCATCGAAGCGCTCAATGCCGCGCTGCATACCGACGACGAAACCGCCGCCCGACGCGGGCAGGGCCCAGCCGATCTGCGACGGCGCGTCCCAGCTGGTCAGGGCGCTGGTCGCCGGATCGAAGCGGTGGAGGCGCTTCTGCTTGATGTCGACGAACCAGAGCGCCTGCTCGCGCCCGACCCAGACCGGGCCCTCGCCGAGCGTCGCGCCAACGTTGCACACGCGGCGCACTGAGGTCGCCGCCATGGTCAGCGCCAGCCGGCGTCGATGAAATAATCATGGCCGGTGCACATCTTCGCATCGTCCGACGCGAGGAAGAGCACCAGGGCCGCGACATCGACCGGCTGGATGCGGCCCGAAAGGCATTGTGCGTCGACGATCTCGGCCTCGCCCTCCGGCGTGTACCATTTCATCTGGCGCGGCGTCTGGACATTGCCCGGCACGACCGTGTTCACGCGGATGTTGGAGCGGCCGAGATCGCGCGCCATGCTGCGCGTCATGCCTTCGATCGCCGCCTTCGCCGTCTGGTACAGGATGAGATCGGGCAGCGCGAGATGCCAGCTGATCGAGCCGAAATTGAGGATCACGCCCTGGCCGGCGCGCTTCATCGCCGGCAGCACAGCCTGCGCCGCGAAGAACTGGTGGCGCAGATTGACCGCCATCCGCTCATCCCAATATTCGGGTGTGACTTCCTCGATCGTGTGGCGATCGTCATTGGCGGCATTGTTGATCAGGATATCGACGCCGCCAAGGGCGTCCTCGAGCTCAGCCATGGTCCGCTTGACCGCGGCCATATCGGTCAGGTCGCAGCGCTGATAGACCGGCACGTGCACCGCAGTTGGGGTGAGCCGGGCGACCAGATCACGGCTCTCTTCGTCCATGACGTCGACGAACGCGACCTGCGAGCCCTGGGAGACAAAAGCCTCGACCAGCCCGGCGCCGATCCCGCTGCCGCCACCCGTTATGATGACGCGCTTGTTCATCAGGCTCGGGTAGATTGCCCGCCCCACGCCAGCGACTTTTGCCTGCAACACCGGTTCTCTCTCCAAATAGATATCTTCGATCATGACGGACGGCCCAACAACCCGCGGCCAGCGAGATTACGCATCAGATCGCCGATCCCGAACTGCCAGGGCGGCGCTGCTTTCGATGTGGTAACGCGGTTGACCAGCCGCCCGATCCGCGGTGCCGCGATCGTGACCATGTCCCCAACCTTGTGGGTAAAGCCGTGCCCGGGAACATCCCGGTCCTGAGTCGGCGCGAACAGGGTGCCGAGGAACAGCACGAACCCGTCTGGATATTGATGCTCGCTCATCGTGTGGCGGAGCAGATCTTCCGGATCGCGGCTGATCTGGTTCATCGAGCTGGCGCCGGTCAGGCGGTAGCCGTCAGCCCCTTCGATCAGCAGCTCGACCTCAGCCTCGCGGACATCGTCCATGGTGAAGCCAGCGTCGAACAGGCGAATGAACGGCCCGATCGCGCAGGACGCGTTATTGTCCTTCGCCTTGCCGAGCAGCAGCGCCGAACGCCCTTCGAAATCGCGCAGATTGACGTCGTTGCCGAGCGTCGCGCCGACGGATTTGCCGGCCGAATCGGCGAGGATGACGACTTCGGGCTCAGGATTGTTCCAGGTCGAATCGGAGCGGACGCCGATATCGCCGCCCCAGCCGATCGTCGAAAGCACCGGCGATTTGGTGAAGACCTCGGCATCGGGGCCGATCGCCACTTCGAGATATTGCGACCACATGCCGTCTTCGATCAGCGTCGCCTTGAGCGCCGCCGCTTCGTCCGAGCCCGGCACGACCGCGCGCAGGCTGCCGCCGATAATGCCCTCGAGACGACTGCGCACCTCGGCTGCGGCTCCTGCATCGCCGCGCGCCTTTTCCTCGATCACGCGCTCAAGCGCCGAGACTGCGAAGGTGACGCCGGCCGCTTTGACGCATTGCAGGTCGATCGGGCTGAGCAGCTGGAACTGCGAATCGCCTCCGACGCTGATGTCGAGTTCGTCGAGCGCGCCAAGTGCTTGGCCTGCGTTGTCATCGAACGCGCGAGCCTCGACAAGCGCCGAGACTGTAGGAGCCACTTTCGCCATGTCGTGGACGATACCCCCGACGATCAGCACGGGCGTCGGGCCCTCGCTGCCGGCAATCCTGCCAACGAATCGTCCCTCGCGCCAATCCGCTGGCAACGCGTCCGCCGCCCTGAAGCTCCCGTCGTTCATCCTACTCCGCTCAATTTCGCTATTGATAGCGCTACCATTGAGCGCCAGCGGCCTTGTGTCAAGGTCTCGAATTCGCCGGAAAGCCTGAGTCGGGCGCTAATATTAATGACAGGGCTCAGCGATAATCGGGCTCTTCGAACCAGTTAGCGAAGGCAGGCCAGCCTTGCGAAACGCTATCCGGGAAGTGCGCGGGGCGCTTTTCGAGGAACGACGCAACCCCCTCGCGCGCATCGTCGCTTGCACCGCGCGACCAGATGGCGCGGCTCTCGATTCGGTGCGCCTCCATCGGATGACTTGCGCCCAGGCCAGTCCACAACATCTTGCGCATCAGCGAGACCGAGACCGGTGCGCTCTCCGCCGTCAGCTCCAGCGCGAGGGCGCGCGCTGCCGGGAGGAGGTCGTCGGCTGCGTGGAGGCTGCGGACGAGGCGGCCCTTCAGCGCCTCGGCTGCTTCGAAGATGCGGCCTGAATAGCACCAGAGCAGCGCCTGCTCGATACCGACGAGCCGGGGCAGGAACCAGCTCGAGGCTGCCTCGGGCACGATCCCGCGCCGTGCGAAGACGAAGCCGAATCGCGCCGAGTCGCTCGCCAGCCGGAAATCCATCGGCAGCGTCATGGTTGCGCCGACGCCGACCGCGGGGCCGTTGATGGCGCCGATCACCGGCTTTTTCGAGGCGAAGATGCGCAGCGACAGGATGCCGCCACCATCGCGCACCGCCGGGTTCGTATAATCGACACTGCCGTCAGCGCGAATCGGCGAATCACCGCCGCTCCAGCCCTTGCTCTTCGCATAATCGAAGGTGGCGCCGCCGGCGCCCGAGAGATCAGCCCCGGCGCAAAAGGCGCGGCCATTGCCCGTGACGATGACGGCGCGCACCGAATCATCGGCATCGGTCGCGTCAAAGGCAGCGACCATGTCAGCGAGCATCGCCCTGTTGAAGGCGTTGAGCTTGTCCAGCCGGTCAAGCGTGAGGATGGCGATGCCGTCCCCGTCAGTCTCGAGCCGGATCGTCTCGAAGGCCCGACTCATGCCGGGCACTTCGCCCCGCTGTCCACCCACGCCCTGGTCAGCGCCCCGAACTGCGCCTGGGTGCCCGGTGCAGATGTGCGGCCCTTACCCGGATGCCAGCCCCAGCCGACCAGCACGTCGCTTGTGTTATGCTCGACCAGCTGATCGAGCGTCTTGTGGCCGTTGCGCGCCGGATCCTTGATCTGGGTGCAGATCTCGCCGAGCGTCTTGCCCTCCCAGGCCATCGCCGGCGGCGCGAGGCTCCATTTGCGGTTGCCGGGAATGCTGCGCTCGCCATTGGCGAAGGCCACATTTTCGCGCCCGTGACAGGTGGTACACTCCATGCCCGTCGCGCCGAAATTATACGGCCCGCGCTCGACCGGCGGGCTGTGCACATGCATGTCGTCGCCCTGAAGCGGATGATCGCCGCGCGGGTGGCAATTGATGCAGCGCGGGCTCTGGATCACCTTGCCCATCTCGTTGAACAAAGCGACCGAGCGCGCGTCCTTGTCGGCGATCGAGGCGAAAGCCGCAGGCGATTTGAGCGGCGCCGGATCGGTATTCGCCGCGAGCACGGCGATCGGCAAGGCGAGCGCGGCGACCGCAAGCGCGATTGTGCGGCTCCTGATCTTGGGCGCGATCATGCATTGTCTCCATGCGCGAAGGGCAATCGGCGGACCGCCTTGCCGGTGAGGGCACGCCAGGCATTGGCGACAGCAGGGGCAAGCGGCGGCAGGCCAGGCTCGCCGACCCCGGTCGGGTTCGCGTTCGACTTGATGATCGCGACTTCGACCTCCGGCATCTCGCCGATCCGCAATGAGCGATAGGTGTCGAAATTGCCCTGGGCGATGCGGCCGCCTTCGCCCAGCACCAGTTCGGCATAAAGGGCGTGGCCGAGACCATAGCCGATCCCGCCTTCCATCTGCGCGCGGATGACATTGGGATTGACCGCGATGCCGCAATCGACCGCGACCCAGATCTTGTGGACCTTCGGCAAGCGGTCTGCGCCCTTCGATACTTCGGCGACCTGCGCGACATAGCTGCCGAAGCTCTTGTGCATCGCCACGCCGTAAGCATGGCCCTCGGCCGGCTTCCTGCCCCAATCGGCCAGTTCGGCGACGCGGGTCAGCACGCCCTTGGCGCGATCCTCCTTCATCAGCGCGAGCCTGCCCTTGACCGCATCCTTGCCGCCGAGCGCGAGCAATTCGTCCATGAAGGTCTCGACCGCATAGGCGGTATGGGTGTTGCCGACCGAGCGCCACCAGAGCGTGGGCACGCCATTTTCCATGACATGGCAGCCGATCCGGCAATTGGGCCAAGCATAGCTGCTGCCGGCGGCGCCTTCCACGATCGAATCGTCGATGCCGTCCTTGATCCCCATCGCAGCCATCGGCGTGTTGGCAAAGAAGGATTGTGCCGCGACCACCTGATCCCAACCAATGATGTCGCCCTTGGCGTCGATCCCGCCCTTGAGCTGGTGCACCACGAGGGGGCGGTAGCGGCCGCCCCTGATGTCGTTCTCGCGGGTCCAGACGAACTTGACCGGGGCCTGGGGGTGGGCCTTTGCAGCGAACCCCGCCTCGGTCGCGAAATCCTGGTCGGGCGTGGCACGCCTGCCGAACGAGCCGCCGGCATATTGTTCGTGGAGCGTCATGCCCTCGAACGGGATGCCGATCGCCTTGGCCATTGCGCGCATGTCGCCGACCTGGAACTGGCTGCCCATCCAGACATCGGCCTTATCCTTGCCGAGTTCGATCACCGCATCCATCGGCTCCATCGGCGCATGGGCGAGGAACGGGAAGACATAGGTCGCTTCGATCGTCTTCGCCGCGCCGACCAGCGCGCCGGCGACATCGCCCTTTGCCTCGGCCTGCTTGCCGGGCGTGGCGGCGGCTGCCTTGTACGCCTTGATCAGATCCTCGCCCGAGCGCGTCTCGGCCTTGGCGAGATCCCATTCGACCTTCAGCGCCGCGCGGCCGCGCATCGCCGCGAATGTATCCTTCGCATAGACCACGACGCCCGACGGGATCGCCTCGACCGCGACCACGCCCGGCACCGCCAGCGCGGCCTGTTTGTCGACCGACTTGACCGTGCCGCCGAACGCCGGCGGATGGAGGATCGCCGCATTGACCATGTTGGGCCGCGACACATCCATGGTGAAGACAGCGGTGCCGTTCGACTTCACCACACTGTCGATCTTGGGCACATCTGTACCGATCAGGGTGAACTGATCGGGCGTCTTGAGCACCGGCTTTTGCGGCACGGGAAGCAGGGCAGCATCGGCCGCGAGCTCGCCGAAGCTGGCCTTGTTGCGGCCATGACTGACGACGCCCTTCGACACCTTCACCTCGGCGGCGGGCACCTTCCAGCGCTTCGCGGCGGCCTCGACCAGCATTGCCCGCGCCGCCGCACCGGCGTTGCGCATCTGCATCCAGCTGTTGGCGATCGCCGTCGAGCCGCCGGTGCCCATCGTGCCGAACATCAGGTTCTTGTAGAGCGGATCATTGGCGGGGGCGAAGGCGATCCGCATCTGCCCCCAGTCAGCATCGAGCTCATCGGCGACGATCGTGCTCAGGCCCGTCGCCGGACCCTGACCGAATTCGACATGCTTGATGACGACGGTGATTGTGTTGTCAGCGGCGATCCGCACGAAAGCGTTAGGGGCGAAGGGCGCGCCCTCGGCCGGCGCGGCGGCAGCGGCGGCGCGGCCCATCGGCAGCGCAAGGCCGATGACGAGCCCGGAGGATGCGAGGAATTCGCGGCGGCTGGCGATGGCGGTCATGCCGTTTTCTCCAGCGTCTTCGCGGCATCGTGAATTGCCTGGCGGATGCGGACATAGGTCGCGCAGCGGCAGAGATTGCCGGCCATGCCGTGATCGATATCGTCATCGCTCGGCTTCGGCTTTGCGGACAGCAGGCTGATCGCCGACATCACCTGCCCGGACTGGCAGAAACCGCATTGCGGCACGTCGATCGCGACCCAGGCGGTTTTCACTGCCTCGGCCGCCTTGCCGGCGACGCCTTCGATGGTGGTGACCGTCCTGCCGGCGATCGTGCCGACGGGCGTCACGCAGGAGCGGCGGTTCTTGCCGTCGAGATGGACGGTGCAGGCGCCGCACTGCGCAATGCCGCAGCCATATTTGGTGCCGGTCAGCTTCAGATGATCGCGCAGCACCCAGAGCAACGGCGTATCGGGATCGCCATCGAACGAGGTGGTCGTTCCGTTCAGGAGGAACTCAATCGCCACGCTGTGTCTCCCTTTTGCCCGCATTCGGTTAATAGGCACGGAGCGCGACAATCGAAAGAGCGGCGTAACGGCTTTTTAGGCCGGGATCGCAATAAAGGTGCGATGACCTCGGGCCAGACCTTCGATAGCGCCGGGCGGGCCGCGACATGAGCGCGCCGGCGGTCAGTGTGATCATGGCGGCATATAATGGCGCTGACCTGATCGGCGAGACGCTCAGGAGCCTGCAGGCGCAGCATTTCGGTAATTTCGAGGTGATCATCGTCGACGATTGTTCGACCGACGATACGCGCGGCGTCGTGCGCGGCTTTGGCGATGCGCGGATCAAGCTCATCTCGCTGCCCACCAATCAGGGCGTGGTCGCCGCCCGCAACCGCGCAGTGGCCGAGGCGCGCGGGCGCTATATCGCGGCGCTCGACCATGATGACCTCTGCCACCCCGACCGCTTCGTACGCCAGGTCGCCTGGCTGGAGGCCAATCCGGAGACCGTGCTGGTCGGCACGGCCGCCTCGATCCTCGAGGACGGCGTCGTGCTTCCGGGATCACTCGCGCCGGTCTCGACGCCGATGCTGATCGAATGGCTGCTGCGGATCGAGAACCCGCTGGTCTGGTCATCCGTGATGATGCGGGGTGATGTTGCGCGGCAGCTCGATCCGTTCCAGCGGCCCGAGATGATCTATGCCGAGGATTTCGACCTCTATCACCGCATCGCCCGGTTCGGCGCCATCGCGCGGATCGACGATGAGCTGATGACCTATCGCCGCCGTAGTGGCGGCATTTCGCAGCGCCATGTCGATGCGATGACCGCGCGCGGAATCGACGTGCTCGCCGCCTGCTATGCCGACGCGCTCGGCGATGAGGCGCGGGCGATTGCCGAGCTCGTCGTGCGCTATGTGATGGGGCAAAAGCCGGTCCCGAATCGCGCGACCTTTCAGCGGCTTGGCGAAGCGCTGATCACGCTGCAGGAGGACTTCATCGCGACGCACGCGCCTGATCCGGACAGCCTCAATTTGATCCGGTGGGAAACGGCGCGGCGCTGGGCCCGAATCGGGCGGATCGGCCTGCGCACCGGCCAACTCGACCTGGGCGATGCGATTGCGGTGCGGCCCGACCATCTCGGGCTCGGCTATGCGGGCATTGACGATCTCATCATGTCCCGCCTCGTCGGCGGAGCCCGGGCGGTGCAGCGCCGCCTGGCAGGACGCGCCGCCGGCTGAGCGCCGGATAGCTGACACCAAAAAGCCGAGATGTCCCGATATCGCCTGTCTTGAGCGCGGGTGAGGATGCGCCGGCGCATGCGTCGAGTTGCGTCTGAATTGGCTTCGGCTAGAAGGCCGCGAGGAGATTTCAGTTTTTATGAACCTCGATTTGAAGACACCCTTGCTCGACACGGTGCACGTGCCTGCGGATTTGCGGGCGCTTGGGGCGAGCGATTTGCGGCAGCTGGCAGACG
>JBDTXU010000550.1:0-11745 GCA_040006055.1 Sphingomonas bacterium
CCGGGCCGCCGCAGGTCGGTTATGTCATCCTCCAGGCGACCAGCGTGCCGATCACGACCGAGCTCGCCGGGCGTACCACCGCCTATCAGAGCTCCGAGGTCCGCCCGCAGGTCTCGGGTATCATCCGCCGCCGCTACTTCACCGAGGGCTCGCTCGTCCGCAAGGGCCAGGCGCTCTACGAGATCGACCCAAGCCTGTACCGCGCCGCGACCAACCAGGCCCAGGCCAATCTCGCCAGCGCCGCGGCCAATGCCGAGGCGACCCGGATCAAAGCCGAGCGCTACAAGCCGCTGGCCGACATCGAAGCCGTGGCGAAGCAGGATTATACCGACGTCGCGGCTCAGGCGCGCCAGGCAGCGGCCGCGGTCGCACAGAACCGGGCCGCGCTCGAAACCGCCCGGATCAACCTCCGCTTCACCACCGTTCCGGCGCCGATCACCGGCCGGATAGGGCGCTCCCTCTTCACCGAGGGCGCTCTCGTCACGGCGAGCCAGACCGACCCGCTGGCGACGATCCAGCGGCTCGACCCGATCTATGTCGATATCCAGCAATCAAGCGCTGATCTGCTCACCCTGCGCCGCGAGCTCCAGAGTGGCGGGCTCGTCGCGACCAAAGCCGATGTGCGTCTAAAGCTCGAGGACGGTAGTGATTATGGCTATGCCGGCACCGTCGAATTCTCCGAGGTGGTGGTCGATCCAGCGACCGGCACCGTGACACTGCGCGCGCGCTTCCCCAATCCGCAAGGGCTGTTGCTGCCGGGCATGTTCGTCCGCGCGACCTTCGCCCAATCGATCGACAACAGCGCTTATCTGGTGCCGCAACAGGCGGTCGCGCGCGACCCCAAGGGCAATGCGACCATCTTCCTCGTCGGCCCCGGCAACAAGGCGGTGCAACGCACCGTGACGGCGACCCGCGTGGTCGGCACCAACTGGGTGGTGACGAACGGCATCAACCCCGGCGACAAGATCATCGTCCAGGGGGTGGGCAAGGTGAAGCCCAACCAGCCGGTCGTCCCGATTGCCGCATCGACGCCCGAAAGGGTCGGCGCGCCGGACGGCAAGGATCGAGGCAAAGGCGGCAAAAAGACCGACCGGTCGCAGGGTTGATCGGCGCGTGATTTCCCGCATCTTCATCGACCGGCCGATCTTCGCCTGGGTCGTCGCGATCATCATCATGCTGGGCGGGCTCGGCGCGATCTTCTCACTGCCGATCGAGCAATTCCCCGACGTGGCACCGCCCCAGGTCAATGTCCGCGCAAGCTATCCCGGCGCCTCGGCCGAAACGCTGGAAAACAGCGTCGCCCAGGTGATCGAGCAGCAGCTGACCGGCATTGACGGGCTGCTCTATTTCAGCACCAACTCCTCGTCGCGCGGCCAGGTTTCGATCACCGCGACCTTCAGCAAGGGCACCGATCCGGACATTGCCCAGGTGCAGGTGCAGAACAAGGTGCAGCAGGCGATCTCGCGCCTGCCGAGCCAGGTCCAGCAACAGGGCCTGACCGTCACCAAATCCAACCCCGACTTCCTGCTGATCGCCGCGATCTATGACACGACCGACACCCGCACCAACCAGGACGTGTCGGACTATATGGTCTCGAACTTCCAGGAGAAGCTCGGCCGGATCAAGGGCGTCGGCGATACCAATGTCTTCGGCGCGCAATATGCGATGCGGATCTGGCTCAATCCGAACCGGCTGGCGAGCTTCGGGCTGATCCCCAACGACATCATCACCGCCATCACCGCGCAGAACGCCGAGGTCGCGGCGGGTGAACTTGGTGGCGTGCCGAGCGGCCCGGACCAGATGCTCAACGCGACCGTGACCGCGCAATCGCGCCTTTCGACACCCGCCCAATTCGCCAATATCGTGGTGAAAACCCAGTCCGATGGCTCAGCCGTGCACCTGTCCGACGTCGCCCGTGTCGAGCTTGGCGCCGAGAATTACAACATCGCTAGCCGCATCAACGGGCATCCGGGCGCCGGCATCGCGGTCAGCCTGTCCCCCGGCGCCGACGCGCTGACCACCGCCGAGCTGGTCAAACAGGCGGTTGAAGACCAGTCGAAGGACTTCCCCGCCGGCTTCACCTATAATTTCCCTCAGGATTCGACCGAGTTCATCAAACTGTCGGTCGAAGAGGTGGTGATCACCCTCATCGAGGCAATCGTCCTCGTCGTGATCGTGATGTTCGTGTTCCTGCAGAGCTGGCGCGCGACCCTGATCCCGACGATCGCGGTGCCGGTCGTGCTGCTCGGCACCTTCGGCATCTTCGCGATCGCCGGCTTCACGATCAACACGCTGACCATGTTCGGGCTCGTCCTCGCCATCGGCCTGCTGGTCGACGACGCCATCGTCGTGGTCGAGAATGTCGAGCGGTTGATGGACGAGAATCCGGGGATGAGCCCGCGCGAGGCGACGATCCAGTCGATGAACGAGATCACCGTCGCACTGATCGCGATCGCCCTGGTGCTGTCGGCGGTGTTCCTGCCCATGGCCTTTTTCGGCGGTTCGACCGGCGTGATCTATCGGCAATTCTCGGTGACGATCGTGTCGGCGATGATGCTGTCGGTGGTCGTCGCGCTGGTGCTGACGCCGGCGCTGACCTCGACCTTGCTCAAGCGCAAGGACGACGAGACCGAAAGCCGCTTCGCATGGGCACGCAAGCTCAGCCACTGGAGCGAGCGCGCGAAAATCTGGTTCAACACCAATTTCGCCAACATGGTCGATACATATCAGCGCGGCGTCTCGAAGGTGGTCGATCGCAAATGGATCTTCCTCGCCATCTATGCCGGTGTCGTCGCGATCCTGGTGATCCTGTTCGTGCGGTTGCCAACCGGCTTCCTGCCGACCGAGGACCAGGGCAGGACGCAGATTCAGTGGAACCTCGCGCCGGGCGCGACGCTCAGCCGCACCCAGATCGCGCAAAGCCAGATCGAGAAATATTTCCTCGAGACCGAAAAGGCCAATACCGACGCGCTGATGACGGTCGCGGGTGGTGGCGGCGGCGGCCAGAATACCGGCCGCGGCTTCGTCGCACTGAAGGACTGGAAGGATCGCAAGGGCAAGCAGAACGGCGCCGACGCAATTTCCACCCGTGCCACCAAGGCACTGGGGGGCCTGCGTGATGTCGAATTCTACGCGACGCCGCCGCCAGCGGTGCGCGGCCTCGGCCAGTCGACCGGCTTCACGCTCGAGCTCCAGAATACCGGCAGCCTGCCGCGCGCCGAGTTCAAGGCCGCCCGCGACAAGCTGATGGCCATGGGACGCGCCGACCCCGACCTTGCCGCCATCCGCCCGACCGATCTCGAGGACCAGCCGACGCTGAAGGTCGATGTCGACGCGCAAAAGCTGAGCACGCTCGGGCTCGCCCAGGCCGATGTGAATTCAACGCTGTCGACCGCCTGGGGCGGCCGCTACGTCAACGACTTCAACGATCGCGGCCGGGTGAAGCGCGTCTATGTCCAGGGCGATGCGCCCTATCGCTCCAAGCCCGAGGATCTTTCCGAATGGTATGTCCGCGGATCGAGCGGCGCGATGACACCCTTCTCATCCTTTGCGACCATGTCCTGGGCGACGGCGCCGTCATCGCTCAGTCGCTTCCAGGGCATCGCGACCTATGAGATTCAGGGCGCGGCCGCGCCCGGCAAAAGCTCTGGCGAGGCGATGAACAAGATGGAGGAATATGCCGCGCAGATTCCGGGCGTGAGCGTCGCGTGGAGCGGCATCTCCTTCCAGGAGCGGCTCTCCTCGGGCCAGGCACCTTATCTCTACGCGCTGTCCTTGCTCGTCGTGTTCCTGTGCCTTGCCGCACTCTATGAGAGCTGGACGATCCCGATCGCGGTGCTGCTGGTCATCCCGCTCGGCCTGGTCGGCGCTGTGTTCGCGGTGACGCTGCGTGGTTTGCAGAATGACGTCTATCTGCAGATCGGCCTGCTGACGACGATGGGGCTTGCGGCGAAGAACGCGATCCTGATGATCGAGTTCGCCGAGCAGGCCGAGAAGCAGGGCAAACGCGTGATTGAGGCGGCGCTCGAAGCGGCTCGCATCCGTCTGCGGCCGATCCTGATGACCAGCCTTGCCTTCATCTTCGGCGTGTTGCCGCTGGCCGTTTCGACCGGCGCGGGCGCGAACAGCCGGGTGGCGATCGGCACCGCGGTGATCGGCGGGATGCTGACCGCGACGATCCTCGCGATTTTCTACATCCCGCTATTCTTCGTCCTGGTTCGCCGCAGCACGCGGGATCTGATGAAGCACATCCACCACGAGCACCCCGCCCCGCCGTCAGCGCCAGAGGGGACCGCCTGATGCGCCGCCTTGCCCTGTTCCTCGCTGCGACTTCGCTCGGCGCCTGTTCGATGGACCCGCATTATGTCCGCCCCGAACCGCCGGTGCCGCCGTCCTGGCCGGCCGGCGATGCCTATCTGGCGCAGAGCGAAGCGGCGCTGCCGAGCATTGGCTACCGCGACATCTTCCGCGACCCCCGGCTCCAGACGCTGATCGAACAGGCGCTGGTCAACAATCGCGACCTGCGCGTGGCGGCTTCCAATATCGCGTCGGCGCGCGCGCAATATCATATCCAGCGCGCCGAATTGCTGCCCGAGGTCGACGCGACCGGGGGCTATCGCTTCGCCGATCCGGGCGGCGGGAACAGCTCCGGGACAAGCACCAACCGGGGGAGCGGCAGCTTCAGCGCCGATATCGGGATCAATGCGTTCGAGATCGATCTGTTCGGTCGGGTCCGTTCGCTCAGCACCGCGGCACAGAACCGCTATTTCGAGACTGAGGCGGCGGCGCGGGCGACGCGGCTGACCCTGGTGGGCGACATCGGCACAGCCTGGCTGACCTATGCATCCGACAAGAGCCTGTTGAAGATCGCGCAGGACACCGCGGCGAGCGCAGAAACCAGCGTCAGGCTCACCTCCGCGCGCCTGAAGGGCGGCATCGCGCCGGGCACTGACCTCGCCCAGGCGCAGATCGTGCTCACCACCGCCCAATCAGACCTGGCCGAGCAGACGACGGCGGTCGCGCAGGACGTCAACGCGCTGCAGTTGCTGGTAGGAGCGCCGATCGATCCGACCCTGCTGCCCGCGTCCATCGACGAGGTGGCGCCCAGCATCGCCGAGCTCCCGGCCGGGCTCGATTCGGGCATATTGCTGCGCCGGCCCGATGTGGTTCAGGCTGAATATGAGCTCCGCGCGGCCAATGCCGAAATCGGCGCGGCGCGTGCCGCCCTGTTCCCGCGCATTACGCTCACTGCGCTGGCCGGGCTCGCCAGCAGCGGCCTGAGCAATCTGTTCACCGGGGGAGCGTTCAACTACTCGGTGGCGCCAAGTGTGAGCTATCCGATCTTTCGCGCCGGCGCCGGCCGCGCGGGTGTGCAGCAATCCGAGGCGCAGCGCGACGCGGCGCTCGCCAATTACGAGAAGGCGATCCAGACTGCTTTCCGCGAGGTTTCCGATGCGCTTGCGCGGCGCGGCACGATCGAGGCACAGACCAATGCCCAACAGGCGCTGACGGCGGCCGCCACGACCAATTACCGCCTGTCCGAGGCACGCTATCGCGGCGGGATCGACACCTTCCTGCAGAGCCTGGATGCGCAGCGTTCGCTCTATTCGGCGCGGCGATCGTTGATCGCGACCCAGCTTGTCGCGGCGAGCAACCGGGTCACGCTTTACCGCGTGCTCGGCGGCGATGCGACGCTTGATGTGACGGCATCGGGACCCAGGCCGGTGAGCGCGACCGCGCCGCGCTGACAGCGCCGGGGGTGACATTGCGCGGCGGCCATGCCAGCCTTGTCGCTGAAGGCAATGCGATCAGGCGGTTATGGCCGTAACTGGTCGCGGGCTTGGGGAGGATTGAGATGGGCCACCATATACGCCGCTTCGCGCCGGGCGACCGCGACGCGATGCTCGCCTTCGCTGCGGGCCTGCCCGAACATGATCTGCTCTTCCTTGGCCGCGACCTGAGGCATCCGCGCGTGATCGAAGCCTGGCTCTCCGCGATCGAGGAGGGCTGGATCGACAGCCTGATCGCCGAGGATGGCGGCAAGTTCGTCGGCACCGCGGCGCTGGTGCGCGATCCGCTGAGCTGGAGCGCGCATGTCGGCGAGATCCGCCTGCTCGTCTCGCCCGACAAGCGTGGCGCCGGGCTCGGCCGCGATCTGCTCGAGGCGATCTATGCGGTGGCGCTGGAGCGCGGCATCGAAAAGCTGATCGCGCAGATGACGCCCGACCAGATCGGCTCGGTGATGCTGTTCGAGAGCCTCGGCTTCCGCGCCGAGGCACTGCTCAAGGACCATGTCCGCGACCAGGCGGGCAAGACACACGACCTTGCCATCCTGGCGCACGACGTCGCGCGGATCGGGAGTGCCGCGCGGGCTTGATACGAGGGCCCGTGTGAGCATGTATCGACCAGATTGAACCAAGTCGTCACCCCGGACTTGTTCCGGGGTCCACCGTGCCGCAAATATCGCGATCGATGTTCTTGCGGTGAAGTGGATGCCGGAACAAGTCCGGCATGACGAGTAAACCTGGTCGAATTCGATCTAGTCCTTGTCGCCCTTGAGCGGCGCCACCGCTTCGCGGCCGAACTGCATGATCAGCTCGCCGATCTCGCGGGCGTTGGCCATGCTGCGGCTGCCCTGCTCGCGCAGAAACTCGCCCTGGATCTTCATCACCTCGGACAGGTCTTTTGCAGCGGCGGCCGCGCGCATTGCCGTGAAGGCCTCGCGGGCGTTGATCTCGGCCTGCTCGATCATCTTGATCCCGACATCGGAGCTGCCCCTGGCGAGCTTCGCGCCCGAGGCGCGGATCGCTTCGCCGGCCTTTTTCACAGGATCGACCATCTCGTCGATCGTTTCCTTCACCTTGTCGGTCGTGGTCTTTTCCTTCGCCATCATACGGCTCCTCTGCTGCGGCCGGCTTAGCGCGCCGGTTTGTTGTGGTTCGATACACAACACAGCCGCGCCAGGCACGCAACCGGGATCCGGTGTTCTTAACGCACCCTCAATCCGCGTCGGCTATCAGGGCCGGATGATGCTGCCGCGGCCACCGGCTTTCCCCCTGCCCCCCATCGCAGCCACGCTCGCCGTGGCAGCCATTGCGTGGTGGATGATGGCGGGCGGGGTGAGTCTGGCAGGGCTGCTCCCACTGGTCGGCACCGCCGCCCTCGCGCTCGCGATGCGGCATCTGCTGATCCAGCTTCATGCATCCCAGCCCAATCGTGCCGCCGCGCTCGTCTTCCTGCTGCCATGCGTGCTGCTCGGGCCCTATGACGCGATCTGGGCCGCCGCCTGCGTGATGGCGCTCACCGCCGCACTCGGCCGGCACCATGCCGCGATGTTCGTCTGGTTCGGCCTTGCGGTCGGCCTTGACCTGCAGGCGGCGTTCGTTGCGCCTTTCTTCCTGGCGCTGGCGATCAACCGGCGCCTGCCGCTACTGCTATGGCCGATCGCGCCCGCTGTCGCCGCCGAGACGATGCTGGTTGGCTGGCACCCTTCGGACCTCGCGGCCATCTACCGAATGGGCATCGAACAGCCCTTATCGTTCAACGCACCGAACCTCTGGACGATCGCCCAGGCATTGCCGCTCGGCCTGCCGTTGCTCGGCCTCGCCCTCGCCGCCGCGATCGGCACGAGCGCCGCCTATGTCGCCAATTTTTCTGCCGCCCGCCTGAGCGACCGCACCTTGATGAACGCTACGCTGCTGGCCGCGCTCGTCAGCGCCGGACTGTTGCCGGGCATGCACGCAAACGCCTTTTTCCTCGCCGACATCCTCGCGCTCGCGCTGGCGCTTGTGTGGCGCGACAGGGCAAGCTGGACGCTCGCGATCCTGGTCCAGACGGGATCGGTCCTCGCCTGGCTCGGCGCCCTCAGCGGCGTGCCCGCGTTGGCAATGATGGGCGGTCTCGCCATGCTGCTCGCGACTTTGCGGCTTGCGCGCTCGCTGCTGAAGCCGGCCGCGAACGACAATCCCCTTCTGATACGGGCGATTTTACGATGAACGTGCAGGGAAACCGTAACTTATGCTAGTTAGTTAACCGAGTCGCGAACTGGGAGTTGGAATTGATGTCCGTGTTTGGTGGTAGCAATAATCGTGGTGGACGCGATGGCGGCAGCAGCCTGCCACCGGCACCACAGCCTCAGTCTCAAAACGGCAAGCGCGGGATGTTTTCGGTGCTTGGCGCCGATGTCGTCATCACCGGCAATATCGCCGCCACCGCCGATCTGCACATCGATGGCCGGGTGGACGGCGACGTCCATTGCGGCAGCCTGGTGCAGGGGACGGAGAGCCGTATCAACGGCGCGGTCAAGGCCGAGACGGCGCGCCTCGCGGGCGCAATCGAGGGTTCGGTTTCGGTCCGCCAGCTGACGATCGAGCGCGCCGCGCGCATCACCGGCGATGTCGAATATGAGACGATCGCAATCGAGAATGGCGCGTCGATCGACGGCCGCCTGAAGCATGTCGCGGTCGATGCGGGCAGCCGCAGCTTCGAGCGCCCGGTACCGACTTCAGCGCCCGATATCACTTTGGTGAGCTCGAGCGAGGCCGCCGCCTGATCGAATGCGTCCGATGCCTCCCGCGAGAGGCATTTGAACAAACAAGGGGCGGCGCAGCAGCGTCGCCCTTTGCTTATTGCCCCCCTTATGACTGGGCTGCGATATTGGCCATCACGCCCTGATAGCGCGCCGAGGCGCTTGCCATATCGACCGCGAAGCCGATCCACATCGCCGACAGGACCGCGCAGGACAGAACATAGATCATGAAGCGCAGGGGCACGCGGCGGATGACGATCTGCGCGACGCTATGGCCCGCGCGGAGCAGCACATAGGCCCAGGCGAGCGCGACCTGGATATGGTTGGCCTGATGCGTGATCAGCAGCAGCGGCACCAGCGCGAAGAACAGCACCGGCATCTCGAACAAATTGGTCAGATTCGCGGCTGGCATTTCGACAGGCGCGAAATAGCGCCTGCCACCGTCCATCGTCGCGAAATCCTCGGGCGTCGGCGGCGTGCGCTTCATCAGGGCGAAGCGCTGAACATACATCACAAACCAGATGACATAGATCAGCACGACCAGCGCGAAGGTCGGCCACAGGATCGAGAACGGCATGAAACCTCTCCCTGTTTCGTGCGATCATGACAAATCAACGCAGGAGAAGAAAGCCATGACCGACCTGACCCTCCCGCTCGATGGCGGCTGCCGCTGCGGCAAGGTCCGCATCCGCCTGACCAAGCCCGCCCTGCTCACCGCCGCCTGCCATTGCACCGGCTGCCAGACAATGAGCGCAAGCGCTTTTTCTCTGACCATCACCGTGCCGGGCGATGGTTTCGAGCTGATCGAGGGCGAGCCGGTAATCGGCGGTCTCCACGGTGAGCAATCGCGCCATTATCATTGCGACTGGTGCAAGAGCTGGGTCTTCACCCGGGTCGAGCCCGATATGGGCTTCGTCAATGTCCGGGCGACGATGCTCGACGACCATGCCGGCTTCGAGCCGTTCGTTGAATTCTGGACCAGCGAGAAACTGCCCTGGGCATCGACCCCGGCGAAACACAGCTTCGCGACCCAGCCGGACTCGATGGATGAGTTCGGCCCGTTGCTCGCCGAATTCGCCGCGCTACGGGGTTCGTGAGTCGATCACAGCGCGTTCCTCCGTCGCGCCTTCTCCGTTGTTATCCGCTGTTATCGACGGCGTTTATTTTCTGCCGCTGTTATGTTGTAGATTCCAGGAGAAATCTGGCTTGTTTTTCAATGGTTTGAATTGCATTTTGCTGTTATGACTTAACAGCGGAGGAACAGCGGTGAAAGTTGGAGATAACAGCGGAGAAACAGCCGCTATTATCGTGGGAACAGCGGTGGGACGCCGTTCAATTCTGCCGGTCATATGAAAGAGCGTGGCGGGCCTGGATGATACCCGCCGACGCCGTACTGCAACGAAGCGAACTCGATTTGAATTCAAACTGGTCAGCCCATAGCCGTGGTGACGCGCGTCCCTGCCCTTTTTTTGACCCATGCCATGATGCGCAGAGTCGCGGCGAGACCGATCAGCGCCAGCATCGGCATGGCCAGCACCGGGTTGGCGGGAACCCGGCCGAGATAGGAGAAAGCGAAGATCCCGGCGATGACATAGCCGCCGGTCGCGTGGAGCAGGCGCCAGCGGCGCGGGCGGAGCCTGCGCACCGAGGCGTCGTTCGACGTGACGGCCATCGCGAACACGAACAGATAGCCGATGCCGCCAACGACGATCGTCACCAGCTTGGTGCCATGGCCGAAAACGAGGAGCGCGATGAGCAACGCCCCGAGATGGACAAAGTGCGACGCCGCGAAACCCAGGCCGACCGAACGCCGGCGGCGAAGCAGCGCAGTGCGCCAGCCGCCGGGCCAGAGCCGCGCCAATGCCGAGGCTGACCAGGCGGCGAGGAACCACAGAAAGGCGTTGCGTGCGGTCAGCCGCGCGGCTGCGGCTGCGCCGTCATAAGTCCAGCCATCATGCGTGAGATAGGCGGCCAGCGCGATCGTCAACGCGATCGCGGTCGCGGCGGCGATCGCGATGGGAGGAGAGAAAGCGGGCCTTGTCATACCGACAGTATGACAACATACCGGCGGTATGGAGTCAACCGGCAATCGTCAGAAACTGGTCGCGGCGGCGCGCGCCCTGTTTGCGGAGCGGGGATTTGCCGCAGTGTCGGTGGATGAAATCGCGGCCCGGGCGGCACTCACCAAGGGCGCGGTCTATTATCAGTTCAAGGACAAGCGCGACCTGTTCCGCGCGGCGTGCAGCGCGGTGATCGACGAGATCGCCGGGCATGTGCTGACCGGCACGATGGGGCAGATCGACCACCATGTCGACGAACTGCTAACCGGCAGCGAAGTGCTGTTCGACGCCTATGAGGGGCGCGAGGCGCGGCAATTGCTGCTGATTGACGGTCCGGCGGTGCTCGGCATGACCGAGTGGATCGTGATGCACACCAGGCTCCGTGTCGAGCTCGGCGAGCACGCACTTTATCATCTTGCCGATGCCGGGCTCGTCGATTCAGAGCAGGTGCCGGCGCTGGCGCATCTGTTGTCCGGCGCCTTTCGCCAGGGCGTGCTGCAGATCGCAGCGTCGGATGATCCGGTCGCCACCGGTGCCACCGTCCGAGCCGCCTATCGCCGGCTGGCGCTTGGTCTGTTGACGCGGGTGACGGACTAGAGGCTCAGGACTCGCTGGCCTCAACCTTCGCCACGATCTCAGCCATGCTGCCGACGACGAGCAGCGAATCGCCGCCGATCAGGCCGACCTTGGTCTGCCCGTTCTCGTCGGCGCGAAGATAGGCGATGTTCGCCGCAACCACCCAATAGTCGCCGCCGCGAGACTTCAGCTCAACAAATTTCATGACGATTCTCCTGAAGCTCGCGCTGTACGCGGCATAGGTTAACGGCGCGACCAATTCCGGCGGCGAACTGGATGCTCGGTCCGCTTTGGCGGCTGCACGAACCCGCCCCACAACTCAACCCCGGGGCCTCACCGGGGAAGAGTTCGAGCTGATACAGCCTTCTAGGGCGGATCGACATTCAGAAATTCGACATGCTCCTCTCCAGTGGGAGAGGATACGAAGACTTAGGAGCGAAGCGACTTAGTCGAAGTTGGTGAGGGGTTCCGGGAGCTATCGATGGCTCCCGGAGCCCCTTGTAACTTACCTGACGCCACATCTGCGATTATAAAAGCGGGTGCGGTGGCAGGTGTGAGGCCGGGAACCCCTTGGGACACCAA
>JBDTXU010000551.1:0-1537 GCA_040006055.1 Sphingomonas bacterium
TCGACGGCGAGGACGCACCGATGCTGGTCGCGCTGCTCGACGAGGAAGGCGGCGCAAGCGAGCCGGCGATCGGCGCCAGCGCAGCCGCGCACGTCCGCAGCCTCGTCTCGCTGATGCCGTTCGGCATGGCGCTAATCGACCGCGACGGGCGCTTCCTCCAGATGAACGACGCCTTTGCCCGCGCGGCGCAGGTCGATCCGGCCACGCCACCGCTCTATCCGGGCGATCTGCTGGTCAAGGAGGACAAGGGCGTCGTCGCTGACGCGATCCGCCGCTTCGCCAATGGCGCCACCCATTCGACCGACCTCGCCGTTCGCCTGAAGGACCATCCCGACGAGCCGGTCGCGCTGTCGATCGCCGGCGCGCGCGGGCTGGGCGATGCAGCGGTGCTGCTCAGCCTCAAGGACAATAGCGAGGAGACCCGGCTCAAGCGCGAGGTGGCGCAGGCGACCAAGATGCAGGCGGTCGGCCAGCTCGCCGGCGGCGTCGCGCATGATTTCAACAACATCCTGACCGCCATCATTGGCCACTGCGACCTGATGCTGATGCGCCATTCGCCCGGCGACAGCGATTATGACGACATCCAGCAGATCCGCGCGAATTCGAACCGTGCGGCGAGCCTGACGCGCCAGTTGCTCGCTTTCTCGCGCCAGCAGACGCTTGTGCCGCAAATCCTTCAGCTTCCCGATGTCATCTCCGAGGTCTCGACCCTGCTCAAACGGCTGCTCGGCGAGACCGTCACGCTCACCGTCAAGCATGGCCGCAATCTCGGGCCGGTTCGCGCCGATCCGGGCCAGCTCGAACAGGTCGTCGTCAATCTCGCGGTCAACGCACGCGACGCGATGCTGGCCAAGGACCCGCGCGGCGGGGGCACGCTCTCGATCCAGACCATGGCGGTCACCGCCGCCACCGTGCGCCGCATGGCATCGGACATATTGCCGATCGCCGACTATGTCGCGCTCGAGATCGCCGATACCGGCGGCGGCATCCCGCCCGAGATCATCGGCAAGATCTTCGAGCCGTTCTTCACCACCAAGGAAGTCGGCAAGGGCACCGGGCTCGGCCTTTCGACCGTCTACGGCATCGTCAAGCAATCGGGCGGCTATATCTTCGCGGATAACACGGACGCGGGGCGCGATGCGGGGGCGGTGTTCACCATCTACCTGCCGGTCCATGCCGCGCCCCAACAGGCCAGGCCAGCCTCGCTGCCGGCGCTGTCGAAAGAGAAGCCGACCGACCTGTGGGGCACCGGCACCATCTTGCTGGTCGAGGACGAGGACATGGTCCGGGCCGTCGCCGAGCGTGCGCTCGCGCGCCAGGGCTATACCGTGCTGACCGCTGAAAATGGCGAGGTCGCGCTTGACGTGCTGGCGAAGAACGACCGTCCCGATCTTCTGATCTCGGACGTCGTCATGCCGGTGATGGACGGGCCGACAATGGTCCGCAAGGTGCGCGCGCGTTATCCCGACCTGCCGATCCTGTTCATGTCGGGCTATGCCGAGGAGCAGCTGCGCCGGTCGATCGATCTCGACAATGT
>JBDTXU010000552.1:0-1611 GCA_040006055.1 Sphingomonas bacterium
TTGTAGCTCTCATCGATCACCAGCGCGGTGCCGCCGGCGACCGGGACGGTCAGCCTTGCGCCCCGCCCGGCCAGCCCGCCCAGCTCGCCAAGCGCAAGCCCCGCCATGGCAAGATCGCCGCCCACCGCATCGACTGCGGCCAGCAAAGCGAGCGCATTCGAAACCCAGTGCATGCCCGGCTGCGCGACGGTGAAGCTCAGTTCCCTGTCGCCAAGCCGTGCCGTGACGAAGGTGCCGCCCCCGGCGCTGCGCATCGTCTCGATCGCCTGGACGTCAGCCCCTTCTTCGAGGCCGAAGGTGAGGATGTGCGGCGCATAAGGCCTGGCCGCGGCGATCAGGCGATCGCGGTGGGGGCTGTCGAACGGAATGATCGCGGTGCCGCCCGGTTCGAGCCCGGAAAAGATCTCGCCCTTGGCATCGGCAATCGCGCTTTCGTCAGGAAAGAAGGCGGTGTGTGCCGGCGCGATCGCGGTGACCATTGCGACATGCGGGCGGACGAGAGTGGTCAGATGCGCGAGTTCGCCGGCATGGTTCATCCCCATTTCGAACACGCCAAAGCGGGTCGCGGCGGGCATCCGCGCGAGGCTCAAGGGCACGCCAGTATGGTTGTTGTAGCTCTTCACGGACCGATGCGTGGCGCCCGGCGCGCACCGGTCGAGGGCTGCGAACAGCGCCTCCTTGGTGCTGGTCTTGCCGACCGATCCGGTCACGCCGATGATCTTCGCAGGCGTGCGCGCCCGCGCCGCTCGCGCCAGATCTTCCAGTGCCGCCATCGTATCGGCGACCAAAACATGCGGGTGCGGTGTCGATACGCTGACAACCGCACCCGACGCTCCCCGCTCGGAGCTCTGATCCAGGAATTTGTGCCCGTCGCTCGTCTCGCCCTTCAGCGCGACGAACAGGTCGCCGGAGCCGACTTCACGGGAATCGAAGGTTACGCAGGTGGCGGTGAAATCGGCCGACGCGGTGCCGCCGGTGGCGGCGGCGATCTCGGCGGAGGTCCAGAGACTCATGACCCCCCTCCCATTTCTTCTCGCTCCCCTCCCGCTTGCGGGAGGGGCTGGGGGAGGGCGTGTCCGCAAACGGACGTGCGTGATGACACGCCCTCCCCTAACCCCTCCCGCAAGCGGGAGGGGGACAAGAAGCGGGAGGGGAGGAAGAAGAATGTCACCCTCACGCCGCCATCTCCCGGGCAACGCTCACATCATCGAACGGCAGCACCATATCTCCGACAATCTGCCCCTGCTCATGTCCCTTGCCCGCAATCAGCACGATATCCTGCGGCCCGGCCTCGGCAATCGCCGCCCCGATCGCATCGCGCCGCGACGCGATCTCAGCCGCGCCAGGCGCACCCTTCATCACCATCCTACGAATCGCTCCGGGATCTTCCGAGCGCGGATTGTCATCCGTCACGATCACCCGGCCAGCCATGGCGGCCGCAATCGCGCCCATGGCCTCCCGCTTGCCCTGGTCGCGGTCGCCGCCCGCGCCGATCACCACGATCAGCTGCCCCAGCGCATGCGGCTTCAGCGCTGCGATAGCCGCCTCCAACGCGTCCGGCGTGTGCGCATAATCGACATAGACCGGCGCTCCGGTCCGCGCGATCACCGC
>JBDTXU010000553.1:0-3678 GCA_040006055.1 Sphingomonas bacterium
CAACCGGCGCGTAAAAGGCGTCGACCGCCGAGAAGCCGGGGCCTGCGAGCCACGGGCCGCCGAAGCGCGACAGGCCCTCGGCCCAGAGGTCGCCGAGCCGTGCGACTTGTCGTGTGAGCGCGGCCGATGCCGGCTTGGCGGCGACGCGGACGCCGACATTCATCGTGCAATCGCCCCGCACCGCGCCGAAACCGCCATGCATTTCGGCGGTGGCGCACTGGGCCCAGGCGCGCGCCGCTTCATCCGCCGGCCAGACGTCTGGATGGCGCTCGGCGAGATAGAGCGTGATGCCGAGCGAATCCCAGACGGTGCGGTCGCCGTCGATCAGGGCGGGGACCTGTCCCGTCGGCGAGAAGGCGCGGAAATCGTCATAATTGTCGGGTTTCGCGAACTGGACGAGGCGATCCTCGAATGGGATGCCGAGCGCCTTCATCAGCAGCCATGGCCGCAGCGACCAGCTCGAATAATTGCGATTGGCGGTGATGAGGGTGAGGGGCATGGATCAGCTCAAATATTGGGCGGTGGTCTTGGCCGCGATTTCCTCGGCGGTCACGCCGGGGGCCATCTCGGTCAGGCGGAAAGGCGATAGGTGATCGGGCCGCTGGAACACGGCGAGATCGGTTATGATCATGTCGACCACATCCTTGCCGGTCAGCGGCAGAGTGCAGGCGGGGATGAATTTCGGGTCGCCGTTCTTGGAGGTGTGCTCCATCACGACGATGATCTTCTTCACGCCCGCGACCAGATCCATCGCGCCGCCCATGCCCTTGATCATCTTGCCGGGGATCATCCAGTTGGCGATGTCGCCATTCTCGGCGACCTCCATCGCGCCCAGCACGGTCAGGTCGATATGCCCGCCGCGGATCATCGCGAAGCTGTCCGCCGAGCTGAAATAGGCCGATTGCGGCAGCTCGCTGATGGTCTGCTTGCCGGCGTTGATCAGATCGGGATCCTCTTCGCCGGCATAAGGGAAGGGGCCGATGCCGAGCATGCCGTTCTCGGACTGGAGCGTCACTTCGACACCCGCCGGGATGTGGTTTGCGACAAGCGTCGGGATGCCGATGCCGAGATTGACGTAGAAACCGTCCTGCAGTTCGCGCGCGGCGCGTGCCGCCATGTCGTCGCGGGTCCAGGCCATGTTACTTCTCCGTGGGCGTGGGGACAGGCGGGGGCGGGGCCCAGCGCTTGTCTGCAGGAAATATGTCGTCGAAGCCGCCCCTCAGGCCGGTGCCGTAAACCGGGTTGGGGAGCACGAACCAGCCGGCGCCCCATTTTGCCGCAATCGGTGCGGCGAGCGTGGCTTCGCGCCGCTCGGCGGGCGATTTGATCGTGTTGAACAGGTCGCTGAAATCGCCGAGCTGGTCGCCGCCCATCGCGATCACGCAATATTTCAGGGCGATCACCTGGCGGCGGCCATCCTTTTTCGAGCCTGTCGTGTCGTCGCCGGCAAGGAACAGTGTTTCGCCGTGCACCGCCGGGCCGAGGCCGGCGCCTTCGATCGTGGCTCTGGTGGCGTCCGCGTTGGCCGCCGAGCGGTTGGTGTTGAAGACAACCGTCACGCCCATCTTGCGCAGCGCAGTCAGCGCTTCCAGCGCGCCGGGAGTTGGGGAGACCTTGCCGGCGCCGGTCTTCTCCCATGCCTTCCAGCGGGCGTCGTCATAGGGTTTGGGGTCGGCGGCTTCGTTATATTCGAAGCCGAGGTTGAGCAGCACGGTTTCGTCGACGTCGAAGACGGCGGCGAGCGGTTTCCTGCCACAGAGAAGAAAGGCTGGCTCGGCGAGCGTGCTACCGCTGGCGAGTATGACGCTGTTGCCCGGCCGCCTGCGAGCCTTGTCCTGCGCATAGCTGGTGAGGCTGCGCCATACCTGCACGCTGATCGCCGATCCTTCGCCCGAGCCGTAGAGATATTGCATGCCGGCCGGGACGGTTGGGGGAGGGGGAGGTGGGGGCGCTGGTGCTGGCGCGGGCGGACCTGGTTCCGACGCCATCGGCTGGGGGTTTGACGGCGGTTGGGTTTGCGTCGTGGAACAAGCGGAGAGGGAGAGGGCGAGAGCGAGCGCCAACGCAATCCCCCTCCCGCTTGCGGGAGGGGTTAGGGGAGGGCATGTCCGCAGGTGGGCGCTGTCGTTATGGACAGGCCCTCCCCCAGCCCCTCCCGCAGGCGGGAGGGGGGAAGAAAGGTGATCCCTCACGCCACCACCCGCTCGCGTACAGTCCGGAATTCAATCTTCTTGTCGTAGGGCGCGCCGAGGATCATCCGGTTCACATAGATGCCGGGCAAATGAATGCAGTCCGGATCGAGGCTGCCGACTGGCACGATTTCCTCGACCTCGGCGATGCAGATCTTCCCCGCGGTTGCCATCGGATGGTTGAAGTTACGGGCAGTCTTGCGGAAGATCAGGTTCCCGCTTTCGTCCGCCTTCCAGCCCTTGATGATCGAGAGGTCCG
This sequence comes from Sphingomonas bacterium, assembly GCA_040006055.1. Lineage (GTDB taxonomy): Bacteria > Pseudomonadota > Alphaproteobacteria > Sphingomonadales > Sphingomonadaceae > Sphingomonas. Next base: position 2,449 of record JBDTXU010000553.1, read on the forward strand.
CACGGATGCCGCGTTCCAGGATATAATCCTGGCCGTCGAAATTCTTCACTTCCTTGCCCTCGGCGACCTGCGTGCCGACGCCTGTCTTGGTGTAGAATCCGGGAATGCCGGCGCCACCCGCGCGGCAGCGTTCGGCGAGGGTGCCCTGGGGGCAGAATTCCACCTCGAGCTCGCCGCTCAGATATTGCCGCTCGAACTCCTTGTTCTCGCCGACATAGGAGCTGATCATCTTCCTGACCTGGCGGGTGCGCAGCAGCTTGCCGAGACCCTCGCCGTCGATGCCCGCATTGTTGCTGGCGATGGTGAGGTCCTTTGTGCCGGCATCGCGGATCGCGTCGATCAGCCGCTCCGGGATGCCGCACAGGCCGAAGCCGCCCGCACAGATCGTCATGCCATCGTGAAGGACCCCTTCGAGCGCTGCCGCTGCATCGGGATAGAGCTTCTTCATCGTCGCAATCTCCGCAAACATCCTCTTGGAGCGCTTAAGCCACCGGCGCGCGCGCCGGTCAATCGCGCCGCTTTTGCATGCAAGCGTGCGCGAAACGCACGCCTGATATATTAAAGCTGGGTTCCGGCGAGCTTGCCGATCAAGGCCGTCGCTCCCATTGCCAGCGCGCCCCAGAAGACAACCCGCAACGCTCCGCGCCGCACGCTCGCGCCGCCGGCTCGCGCGCCGATCGCGCCCAGCACCGCCAGCAGGACAAGCGAGGCGACGGTCACCGCCTCGATCAGCCGCGCGCCGGTGAAGATCAGTGCCATCAACACCGGCAGGATGGCGCCGACCGCGAAAGCCGCCGCCGAGCTGAGGGCAGCCTGTACCGGCCGTGCGACCATGATCTCGTTGATGCCGAGCTCGTCGCGCAGATGGGCACCGAGCGCGTCATGCGCCGTCAGCTGATCGGCGACCTGAAGCGCCAGCGCCGGATCGAGCCCGCGGGTGCGATAGATCGCTGCGAGCTCGCGACGCTCGGATTCAGGGTCTTCCTCGAGTTCGCGTTGCTCGCGGCCCCGATCGGCGTTTTCGGTGTCGGATTGCGAGCTGACCGAGACATATTCGCCCGCCGCCATCGACATCGCGCCCGCCACCAGCCCGGCAATTCCGGTCAGCAGGATCTGCGACTGGTTCGAATTCGCGGCGGCCACGCCAACCATCAGGCTCGCGGTCGAGACGATGCCGTCATTCGCCCCGAGCACCGATGCGCGCATCCAGCCGATGCGCTGGACGAGATG
>JBDTXU010000554.1:0-1998 GCA_040006055.1 Sphingomonas bacterium
AGGTTGAGCCGCGGCATGATCTTGCGCACCGCCTCGATCGCCGCCTCGCGGGCGAGCGCGGCGAGATCGGCACCGACGAACCCATAGGTGGTCCGCGCAAGTTCGCCGAGATCGACCCGGTCGCCGAGCGGCATGCCGCGGGTGTGGATGCCGAGGATCTCGCGCCGGCCGCGCTCGTCCGGCACGCCGACGATGATCTCACGATCGAATCGGCCTGGACGCCTGAGCGCCTCGTCGATCGCCTCGGGGCGGTTGGTCGCGGCAATGACGACGACATTGGCGCGCGCCTCGAGTCCGTCCATCAGGGTGAGCAGCTGCGCGACGAGGCGCTTCTCCGCCTCGCCCGACACCTGGCCGCGCTTGGGTGCGATCGAATCGATCTCGTCGATGAAGACGATCGATGGCGCGGCCTTGGAAGCCGCCTCGAAGATCTGGCGCAGCTTGCCTTCGGATTCGCCATACGCCGAGCCCATGATCTCAGGGCCGTTGATCAGGAAGAATTCAGCGGCGGATTCATTGGCGACGGCGCGGGCGAGACGGGTCTTGCCGGTGCCGGGCGGCCCGTGGAGCAACACACCCTTGGGCGGATCAACGCCGAGGCGCTGGAACAATTCGGGGTAGCGTAGCGGCAACTCGACCATCTCGCGGAGCTGGTCGATCGTCTGGCCCATGCCGCCGATATCATCATAGGTGACATCGGCACGGCGCGCTTCCTTTGGCTCCTCATATTCCGGGCGGAGCTCGATCTCGGTATTCTCATCGACATGGACGACGCCCTTGGGCGTCGTCGCGATCACCGCGAGGCGGATCTCCTGCAGCGCATAAGCCGGGGCGCGAAGGAACTGCTGGACCCCGGGCGGCATATTATCGACGCGCTGCTGCCCGGCCGTAGCGACGACATCGCCCTGGGTGAGCGGGCGGCCGAAAAAGGTGCGCTTGAGCGCATTGGACGAGCCTTCCAGCCGCAGATTCTGTTGTGCGGGCGCGAACACGACGCGGGTCGCGGCCTTCGATTCGACCTTGCGGATCTCGACGAAATCGCCTGACCCGACGCCGGCATTGGCGCGTTGCAGGCCGTCGATCCGGATGATCTCGAGCCCTTCGTCCTCGGCATAGGGCGCAACCACGCGCGCCGGGGTGGTGCTCTTGCCGATGATCTCAACGACATCGCCCTCGCCCACGCCGATCGCCGCCATCAGCGCGCGTGGGATATGAGCGAGCCCGCGACCGCTGTCTTCGGCCCTGGCATTCGCCACCTGCAATTTATGAATGGGCGCTTCGCCATCGGCCATGAAGGGTTCCTCTCGAGCTCGTCACTGAGCGCGCGAGATAGGAGCCGGGTTCCGCTTATGCGAGCGCTACCATGGAATGTTTCGACAAGGCGCTGGAAAGCGGACAAAAAAAGGGCCGGTCCCGAAGGACCGGCCTGGAAAGTTTTAGGAGAGGATGCCTGAAAGGCCTGCTCTATGTGCAGTGCAGCACGTTATGTTGCAAGTGCGAAATAAGTCGAAGTGATTGCATTTTGTGCAATCGGCACTGGCAATCTAGGGAGGGGAGCTGCTAGCTCAGGCGAAGTTGGTATATGACGCGGTGCACAAAGGGAGCGGTACCATATGCGCAGATTGCCGCCATTGACTGCGATCGAGGCGTTCGTCCAGGTCGCGCGGCTCGGGTCCATCAAGGCCGCCTCGCAGGAGCTGGCCCTGTCGCCGCCTGCGCTCAGCCGGCGTGTCCAGGCGCTCGAGCGCTTCATCGGCAAACCGCTGTTCGACCGGCGGCACCAGGCGGTTGTGCTCAACGCCGATGGCGAGCGGCTGCTCCAGCAGATCGCCCCGGCGCTGGACAGCCTGTCTGACGCGGTAGAGGTCATGACCAGCGGCACTGATGTACTGCGGTTGCGGCTGGGCATCCTGCCGCTGTTCGCGTCGCAACGCCTGTTCCCGCGGCTCGGCGAGCTGCGCGCGAAGCATCCGGAGCTCCATCTCGACATCGACACCG
>JBDTXU010000555.1:0-20926 GCA_040006055.1 Sphingomonas bacterium
GCCCCATTGCCGGCAAGTTCATGGCCTCGGTCAAACGCACCGCCGGCGAGGAGGCTGAGGGCAACGTCCAGTTCCAGGTCGTCGAGGGCGGCCCCCAACAGGCAGCGCGCGAACCCCGCCGCCACAACGGCCCGGCACCGGTGCGCCATCATCCAAGACCGACGCTCAGGAAGCGACCAAACTAAATCCCCCTTGTTCCTCCCCGAGCAAGCTCGGGGAGGAACAAGGGAGGAATACTTCCAATCTCCTCCGCCCCCCGCTAGGGCGCACCCATGACCGCACCCAAGCCCAAAGACTGGATCATGGCGATCGCCCCCTATGTGCCGGGGCGCTCGACCACTGACAGCGGCGCGCCCGTCGCCAAGCTCTCGTCGAACGAGAATCCCCTCGGCACCAGCCCAGAGGCGCAGGCGGCCTTCTCGAAGCATGTCGCCGATCTGTCGCGCTACCCCGATGCCACCGCCAGCGAGCTTCGCGAAGCGCTCGCCGCCTATCACAATCTCGATCCCGCCCGGATCATCTACGGCACCGGCTCGGACGAGGTGCTCCACCTCGCCGCCGGCGCCTATGCAGGTCCGGGCGACGAGATCATATTCGTCCGCTACGGCTTTGCGGTCTACGAGATCGCGACGCGCCGCGTCGGCGCCCATCCGGTGGTCGCGCCCGACAAGGATCACGCGACTGATGTCGACGCGATCCTCGCCTGTGTCACGGATCGCACCCGGGTCGTCTTTATCGCCAACCCGAACAACCCGACCGGGACCTTTGCCGATCGCGGCGAGATCCTGCGCCTGCACGCCAATCTGCCATCCGATGTGATGCTGGTGATCGATCAGGCCTATTCCGAGTATCTGCGGCCCGAAGAGGATGATGGCGCGCTCGACCTTGCCCGTCACGCACCGAACGTCATCATCACGCGCACCTTCTCGAAGATCCACGGCCTCGCCGCCGAGCGGATCGGCTGGGGTTATAGCTCGGTCGAGGCGATCGCCGCGATGCACCGCATCCGCGCGCCTTTCTGCATTACCACCGCCGGGCAGCAAGCGGCGATAGCGGCGCTGGGCGCAACCGAGTTCATCGAACACAGCCGCAGCCATAATATCGCATGGCGCGCATGGCTGGCGGACGAGATCGCCAAGATGGGCAATGCCGGCCTTCGCGTCGTGCCGAGCCACGCCAATTTCCTGCTCGTGCTGTTCGAGGGCGCTCTCACCGCAGAGGTCGCCTATCGCCAGCTGATGGAGCGCGGCATCATCGTCCGCTGGCTGCCGGGGCAGGGGCTTGCGAACGGCCTGCGCATGACCATCGGCACCGAGACCGAGACGCGCTTGCTCGCCGATGCATTGCGCGAGATCGTCTCCGACGCGGTGTGAGTATAGCCGTCAAGGCGCTCGCATTCGACGTGTTCGGCACGGTCGTCGATTGGCGATCGGGCATCGCCCGCGAAGCGACCGCCTTTTTCGGCGACATCGGCCGCGCCGATCTCGATCCACATGGTTTCGCCGATCAATGGCGCGGCCTCTACCAACCCGCGATGGAGGAATGCCGTTCGGGCAGGCGGCCTTTCACGCCGCTCGACATCCTCAACCGCGAGACGCTCGACACCTTGCTCGATCACCATGCCGTCAAAGGCGCAAGCGAAGCGTCGATCGCGCATTTCGCGTTCGCCTGGCGCCGCCTCGATCCCTGGCCGGATGTGGTCCCAGGCCTCACACGGCTAAAGGCGCGCTTCCCGATCGTGACGCTCTCCAACGGCAATATCGCGCTGATGCTCGAAATGACGCGCCGCGCGAGCCTGCCCTGGGATGCGATCCTCGGCGCCGAAGTAACCCGGGCCTACAAGCCCGATCCGCAATCCTATCTCGGTACTGCCGAGATTCTGAGCATCGCGCCCGCCGAACTCTGCCTCGTTGCCGCACATCACAGCGATCTTGCCGCTGCCCGGGCCTGCGGGCTCGCCACCGCTTATATTGATCGTCCGAACGAATATGGCGGTCGCCCCGCGCCGGACCGGCATCTGCGGCAGGACTGGGAATATGAGAGCAGCGGGCTCGAGGATCTTGCCGATCGCCTCGGGTGTTGAGTCCAAAAGGCTGGACACGCACCGCGTGTCGTGATTCTGCAATATTGGCCTTCGCGAACCGGCGATGACCGCATTGAGAGAGCTGATATAGACCAGGTAGGCGCCCTTCCCTATCGCATCATGCCCGACGGCAGCGCACAGGTGATGCTCATCACCTCGCGCGATTCGGGGCGCTGGGTCATCCCCAAGGGCAACCCGATGACGGGCTTCGCCCCGCATGAAGCGGCCGCCGAGGAAGCGTTCGAAGAGGCCGGAATCCGCGGAATTCCTTGCCCGACGCCGCTCGGCACCTTCACCTATCTGAAACACCGCCGCACCCGGCGGAGCCGGAATCTCACCGTCACCGTCTTCCCGATCTCTGTGGTCGAGCAGGTCGAATCCTGGCCCGAACAGGCGGAACGCGATACCCGCTGGTTCGATCTGGCCGAGGCGGCTAACAGTGTCACAGAACTGCAACTCAAAGCGCTTATTGCCGGTTTCCGCGAGCCCATCATTCCGGCGAGCCTGGCACAACGTGTGCTGCCGGCAATTCGAAGCAAGGCAAGAAAGAGGGTTCCGATGGTCGCGTGGTTCCAGGCGTTGATGCCGACTCAGGGGCGGTTTTTCGATCATTTCGAGGCGCATGCGGCCACCCTTGTCGCCGGCGCCGATGCGCTTGCCAAGTTGCTCCACAATGAGGGGCCGCTCGCCGACAATATCGCCGAGATCGTCAAGCGCGAGCATGAGGCCGACGACATCACCCGCGAAGTGCTGCAGGATGTGCGGCGTGTGTTCGTGACGCCCTTCGATCGCAGTGCGATCACCAGCCTGATCGGGGTGATGGACGATGCGATCGACCAGATGAACGGCACCGCCAAGTCGATCGAGCTCTACGAGGTCACCAGTTTCGAGCCGCAGATGCGCGACATGGCCGGCATCGTCGTCGAGGCCGCGCGGGTGACGGCTGAGGCCATCCCGCTGCTGCGCTCGGTCGGCAGCAATGCGGGCCGGTTGCACGACCTCACCGCCCGGCTGATCCAGATCGAAGGCCATGCCGACGATATCCATGACGCCGGGCTCAAGGCCCTGTTCAAGGCGCATGGCGCCACCGCGCCGATGGACTTCGTCGTCGGGCGCGAAATCTACAGCCACCTGGAAAAGATCGTCGACCGCTTCGAGGATGTCGCGAACGAGATCCAGGGTCTCGTGATCGATCACGCTTGAACCGCCGGTGACCCTTTCCCTCCCCCTGCTGATCGGCCTGATCGGTGTCGCCCTGCTGTTCGATTTCCTGAACGGCCTGCATGACGCCGCCAACTCGATCGCCACCGTCGTCTCGACGCGCGTGCTCAAGCCGCATCATGCTGTGCTCTGGGCCGCTTTCTTCAACTTCATCGCCTTTGCGGTGTTCGGCCAGCACGTCGCGCAAACCGTCGGCACCGGCATCATCTCGACGCAGATCGTCGACGCGCAGGTCATCTTCGGCGCGCTGATCGGGGCGATCACCTGGAACGTCATAACCTGGCTCCTCGGTATCCCCTCGAGCAGCAGCCACGCGCTGATCGGCGGGCTGCTCGGCGCGGGTATCGCCAAGGCGGGATTGAGCGTCGTGGTGTGGGCGGGGGTTACCAAGACGGTCGTCGGCATCTTCGCTTCGCCCGCTGTCGGTCTCGGGCTCGCGCTGGTGCTGGTTCTGATCGTTGCCTGGAGCAGCCTCAAGCTCACCCCGCTCGGTGTCGACAAGCGTTTTCGCAAGCTGCAGTTGCTGTCCGCCGCCGCCTATTCGCTCGGGCATGGCGGCAATGACGCGCAGAAGACGATGGGGATCATCACTGTCCTGCTCTATTCGCAGGGCGTCTATAGCGGTGCCTTCCATGTGCCCTTCTGGGTGGTGCTCGCCTGTCAGGCGGCAATGGCGTTTGGCACCATGTCGGGCGGCTGGAAGATCGTCCACACCATGGGCTCGAAGATCACCCGGCTCACGCCCGCCCAGGGTTTCTGCGCTGAAACCGGCGGCGCCATCACGCTGTTCATGGCGACCTTTGGCGGCGTCCCGGTCTCGTCCACGCACACCATCACCGGCGCGATCGTCGGCGTGGGCGCGGCACGGCGCTTCTCGGCGGTGCGCTGGAATGTTGCGAGCAGCATCGTGATCGCGTGGTTCGTCACGCTTCCCGCCGCGGCACTGGTTGCGGCGCTGACCTATTGGATCACGGGCCTGTTTATCTAGGGCCGGCCGCGGAGCGTTACCGCCACGCCCGCCTCAAGCCCGGTCTCACTCAGCGCGCGATTGCCCCAGCAGATCGAGTTGCGGATCCTCGCCCGCCTGATCGAAGGTCGACAGGGTCACGCCGATCAGGCGAATGCCCGCGCGCAGCGGAAACAATGTCCGCACCAGCGCGATCGCCACCTCGTGCAGCGTGTCATGGTCGTTCACCGCCGAGCCCCGCGTCCGGCTCCGCGTCACCGTGCGGAAATCGGCATAGCGCGCCTTCACCGTCACGGTCCGCCCGCGCCCGCCGGATTTCTTGCACCATGCCCAGACATCGTCCGCCATCGCGCGAACGCCGGCCTCGACCTGCTCGGGCTCGATCAGATCGACTTCATAGGTCGTCTCCGAGCCTGATGATTTGCGCGGCTGATCGGGATTGACCCGCCGATCGTCTTCGCCGCGAGCGATCGCGTGATACCAGCTCCCCGCCTTGCCGAAATGCGCCTGGAGGAACGCCAGCTCGCGTTCGCGCAGATCGGCGCCGGTGAAAATGCCGAGCCGATTCATCCGCTCGGCGGTCTTCGGTCCCACCCCGTGGAAACGCCCGACCGGCAGCTCGGCGACAAAAGCGGCGCCCATGCCCGGCGTGATCACGCATTGGCCATTGGGCTTGTTCTGGTCGGACGCGAGCTTCGCCAGGAACTTGTTGTACGAGATTCCGGCCGATGCGGTGAGGCCGGTCGTCTCGAGGATCCGCGCCCTGATCTCGGCCGCCGTCTCGGTCGCCGAAGGGAGCCCGCGCAGATTCTCGGTGACGTCGAGATAGGCCTCGTCGAGGGACAATGGCTCGACCAGCGGCGTATAATCGTGGAAGATCGCCCGGATCTGCTGCGAGACGGCGCGATAAACATCGAAGCGATGCGGCACGAAGATCAGGTCCGGGCAGCGCCTGAGCGCGGTGACCGAAGGCATCGCCGATCGCACGCCGAAGCGCCGCGCCTCATAGCTCGCCGCCGCCACCACGCCGCGCCCGGTTGCACTGCCGACCGCCACTGGCCGACCCCGCAACTCCGGGTCGTCGCGCTGCTCCACCGACGCATAGAAAGCGTCCATATCGACATGGATGATCTTGCGGGTCACACTCTTGCAGGTCACTGGGTCGGGCATTGCGCTTTCAGGAATAGCGCTCCTCGGCCCATGGGTCACCGCGCATGTGATAGCCATTCACTTCCCAGAAGCCCGGCGTGTCCGCCGGCAGGAAGTCGATCCCGCTGATCCACTTGGCGCTCTTCCAGAAATAGAGGTGCGGCACGACCAGCCGCACCGGCCCGCCATGTTCGCGCGCCAGCGGCTTGCCTTGCCAGCCATGCGCGAAGATCGCGTTCGGCACAGCGAAATCGGCGAGCGGCACATTGGTGGTATAGCCGTCCGATCCGTGCAGCATCAGATAGGCCGCTTCGTCCTTCGGCTGGACCAAGTCGAGCAAGTCGCGCGTCGCCACGCCTCGCCAGTCATTATCGAACCGCGACCAGGTCGTGACGCAGTGGATGTCGGACCTGAGATCGGTCTGCGGCAGCGCCATGAAAGCGGCCCAGTCGAGCGTGACCGGATGGCCGACCAACCCGCCGATCACAAGCTTCCAGCGTTCGATGGGCACATTGGGCTGCTGGCCGAGATCGAGCACCGGCCAGTCGCGGACGAGATGCTGGCCCGGCGGCAATCGCTCGGTGTCAGGCCGGGCGACATGGCCGGTCAGGAACTTGCCCTCGCTCGCCCAGCGCTGCTTGGAGCGAGTGAGCTTGCTTGCCTCGGGCGGCCTGTCGTCTTCCATCCGCGCGCTCCTGTGCCACCCTATTGGCTATAGCATCGGACCGCGCCAAGGCGACAGCTAGCGCGTGTTAATCGTCGTTGTTGTCGTCCCTGGTGATCAGGGCCCTGGCTTCCTCGATCTTCCCGGCATCGATCAGGTCGACGACCGCGCGCGGCAGATTCTCCCCGATCGGGCGATGCGGCGCAAAGGCTATCGGCTGGAGCAGATTGCGCGCTGAGGGTGCATCGCCATCGACCAGCATCTGGCGCGCGAGCGCCATCCGCACGCCACTGCTTTCGGGCGCTAACGCGGCGGCGCGCATAAGACCCTTGATCGCACCCGGTGTCGGCTTGGTCTTGGCCTGCGGATAGCTGAGATAATAGAGATAGAGCGGGAATACCGCATTCGGGTCGGCCCGGTTCGCCTTGAGGAGCCATGATCGTGCCGCCGTCCATGTCGCCGGATCGGTCGTCTTTGCGTCGCGTGCGCGCCGCATCGCGATCATGCCCTTGCGAATGAGTGCGTCGACGAAATCGGGCTTGAGCTTGAGCGCCCGGTCGGCTGCTTCGTTAGCCTTGTCGAGTCGGCCTGCGAGAAGCTCGGCCTCGGCAGATTGCTCCTGCACGATTGCGTCGTCCGGATGTTGCGCGGCGATTTTGGCGGCGGGGATCGCCATGCGCAGGCCATAGCCCTTTGCGACACCGTACAGCATCGGCATGCGGATCGTCATCATCTCCGCCTGTCCCGGACTCAGTGTCGTAAGGGTCACGTGCGGCGGACTGGCAGCAGGCGGGATGCGGAGCGGCGCGAGAAGGCGGCTGCGCTTGTAGACGTCGAGCTCGGCATTGAGCTTCTTCAGGTCGCCAAAAGCCTCCTGCGCCGCGTCGAGGCTTGGCTTGCCGCGGTTCATCGCGGCGAGATAAGCGCCGAGCTGCCCGCTCCGCTGCGGATTGAGCATGAGATAATGGGTCAGCAACCAGCCACGGCCATAGATCAGATCGGTATTGGTGATGAAACCATAGCGTTCTGGATCGAAAAACTGTTTCGACGACATTTGCGCGCCGCTCAGCAGCGCCTCCGCGCGATAATTTGCCGGATATCCGATGATGACCGATCCATCCGGCTCGAACGATGTGTTGGCGTTGAACTCGGCAAATCCTTCCGCAAACCAATAGGGATAGGCGATTGGAAAGTTGGAGAAAGTGAAATGATGGCTGAATTCATGCAGGAGCAGCGCCTGTGAGCTCCATGACCCGGTCTTACTCTTCTTGTCCGAATCGGGCATGTGCATGGTGAAGATGAACGAGCCTTCGGCCCGCTGTCGGTAAAATCCGAGGACACCGGGGCAGCCGCAGGACTGGTTGAAGAGCTCATATTTCAGGGCATAGATCGCGATCGGGCGGGCATGCTGGTCGGGGTTGTCCGCCACGGCGTAAAGCCGGCGCATAGCCCCGTCGAAGCGCTCAAGCCGCTCGGCAAAGCTCCGCGCGCCGTCTTCGGTATCGTCGATGGTCAGGATGAAATGGTCGGTTCGTGCCTGCCGCCACGCGGCATTGGCGGGCACCGCGATCGCCAGCGCCATGGCGGCGGATAGCCCTAACATCCTGAACATTCGGCATATCCCCCTGCTCTCGCCCAGAGTAGGGCAGAAATCGCTGCATCCGCAAGACAAGCCGGCGCGAGTGTCCCAATGCCGCAACGGTTCGGTATTCTGCTATGCTGATCGGAGAGTGGCAAGCATTGAACCCCTGATTGAGAAGGGTGATGTGAGACGTGAAACAGGCGAACGTCATGCTCGCGATCGAGACCCGGCGGCAGGGCCTGGTCGAGATCACCCGGGAGATCGCCCGGTGGGTCGCCGACCAGGAGATGACGACTGGCCTGCTCACGATCTTCTGCCGCCACACCTCGGCGTCTCTGCTGATCCAGGAGAATGCAGCACCAGAGGTACGGAGCGATCTCGAAGCCTGGATCGCACGGATCGCACCCGAAGATCCGTCCGCCTATGCGCATGACGATGAAGGGCCGGACGACATGCCGGCGCACCTGCGCGCCGTGCTTACCGGCGTGCAGCTCTCGATCCCGCTCGTCGATGGACACTTGGCGCTCGGCACATGGCAGGGCATCTATCTGTTCGAGCATCGTCGGCGCCCGCACCGGCGGGAGCTCGCGCTGCACCTGATCGGAGAATGAATTTGGATCTGGACGCGCTGCTCTATCACTATTTCGGTACGACTGATCTGGAGACCCTCGACGAAGCGGCTATCGAACTCGGCGTCGAGCGGCTCGGCACTGCCTTCTGGACCGAGCACGAACCCGGCCGGCGCTTCGCGCTCTGGGCGCTGCTCCACGCACTCGGCGAGGCGCCCGATCCGTCCACGGCGTTCAAGGACATGCGTGAGCGCGCCGCGGCCGAGGCCTATGCCCGCGCTGCCGGACTGGCGGAACGGCCCTGACCGAACAGCTGTCCCTCGCCCAGGCGCGGCGGATCGCGCTCGCCGCGCAGGGCTTCGGCGCGGCGCTGCCCGATCGTGTCGACCAAGGGCGCCTCGGCCGCATCATCGACCGGCTGTCGCTGCACCAGATCGACAGCGTCAATGTGCTTGCCCGCGCGCATTATCTCCCCGCTTTCTCCCGGCTCGGCAATTATGATCGCGCCCTCATCGATCGCGCCGCCTGGGGGCGGAAGGGCGAACGCCGGCTGTTCGAATATTGGGCGCATGAGGCGTCACTGCTGCCCCTCGCGCTGCAACCTTTGTTGCGCTGGCGCATGGCGCAGGCGGATCGCGGCGAGACGGGGTGGAAAGCCATGCGCGCCTTCGCCGGCGAACGCCGTACCGAGGCCGAAGCCATCTTGGCGCGGATCAGGAAGGAAGGCCCTCTCGCCGCCTCGGACTTCGAGGGCAAGGGCAGCACCGGCTGGTGGGCCTGGAGCGATACCAAGCATGCGCTCGAATGGCTGTTCTGGTCGGGCCATGTCACCACCGCCACGCGCCGCCGCAGCTTCGAGCGCGTCTATGATCTGACGGAGCGCGTCATCCCTCCGCGAATCTTGTCGCTGCCGACACCATCCGCGCAGGACGCGCAGCGCGCGCTGATCGAACGCGCCGCCCGCGCTCACGGCATCGCCACCACCACGGATCTGCGCGACTATTTCCGCCTCAAACCCGAACGGGCGAGCGCGGCGGTGGCGACACTGGCGGATGAAGGCGTGCTCGTGCCCGTCGAAGTGAAGGGCTGGAGCCACAAGGCCTGGCTTCACCGCGATGCCAAGCGCCCGCGGCGTGTCCGCTCTGCAGCCCTGCTCGCGCCCTTCGATCCGCTGATCTGGGAGCGTGCCCGCACCGAGCGGCTGTTCGATTTCCGCTACCGCATCGAGATCTACACCCCAGCCGAAAAGCGGGTGTACGGCTATTATGTCCTGCCCTTCCTGCTCGACGACCGGATCGTCGCCCGGGTCGATCTCAAGGCCGATCGCCAGGCATCGCGCCTGATCGCGCACCGCATCCATCTCGAGCCCGGCGCCCCGCTCGAGACGATCGAGCGCCTCACCGCAGAGCTCCGCCGGATGGCGGACTGGCTGGCGCTGGACGAGGTCGCGCTCGGGCCTGTCTTGTGACACTTAGGCGATCTTGCTTTCCCGCGGGTCGATTTTTCCGCTGCGGCGTTATGCCGCGATGAGCGTCGAGATCGAGCAGGCACAGCAGCGAATGGAGGCGGCGAGCAAGACTAGCCTGAAGACGAGCTTTGCAGAACATGCCGAACCGACCTCGGTGCTGAAGCAGCTCGGCCCCGGGCTCGTCACTGGTGCTGCGGACGACGATCCCAGCGGCATCGCCACCTACTCCCAGGCCGGCGCGCAATTCGGCTTCGGCCTGCTCTGGACTCTGGTCCTCACCTATCCGCTGATGACCGCGGTGCAGCTCGTCAGCGCGCGGATCGGCCGTGTCACTGATGCCGGCCTCGCCCGCAACATGGCGAAGATCCTGCCGCGCTGGATCGTGATGGGGCTGGTCACCCTGTTGTTCGTCGCCAACACCATCAATATCGGGGCCGACCTCGCCGCGATGGGCGAGGCGGCCCAGCTGGTGGTCGGTTGGGGCGATCACCTCTTCACCGCCGGCTTCGCGATTGTCTCGTTGCTCCTGCAGATGTTCGCGCCCTATCATCGCTATTCCAACATCCTGAAATGGCTGACGCTGGTGCTGCTCGCCTATGTCGCTCTCGTCTTCATGGTCCATGTCGACTGGCTCGCGGCGGGCAAAGGCCTGGTCTGGCCGACCATCGTAGGTGTCAGCGGGGTCACCACCGTGGTTGCGATCTTCGGCACGACGATCAGCCCCTATCTCTTCTTCTGGCAGAGCTCACAGGAGGTGGAGGAGATCGATCAGGATGCTGCCAAGCACGCGCTGAAAGACGCGCCGAAAGAGGCGCCCGCCGAGTTCCGCCGCATCAGCCTCGATACCTTTACTGGCATGGCGGTCTCGAACCTCGTCGCACTCGCGATCATGATCGGCACGGCCGCGACGCTCCACGCGTCTGGCAAGACCGACATCACCACCGCTGCCGACGCGGCGAGCGCCCTGAAGCCGGTCGCCGGTCAGTTCGCCTTCCTGCTGTTCAGCCTCGGCATCATCGGCACGGGCTTGCTCGCCATTCCCGTGCTGGCCGGCTCGACCGCCTATGCGATCGGCGAAGCGCGCGGCTGGAAGGTTGGGCTAGAGCACAAGCCTTGGGAAGCGCGCGGCTTTTATGCGGTCATCGCGATATCCACGCTGCTCGGCATCGGCATCGACTGGTCGCCGATCGATCCGATCAAGGCACTGTTCTGGAGCGCGGTGATCAACGGCGTGGTCGCGGTGCCGATCATGGCGGTGATGATGATCGTCGTCACCCGCAAATCCGCGATGGGCGATTATACCGCCTCGCGGCCTCTGCAATTCTTCGGCTGGACGGCGACCGCGGTGATGGCAGCAGCGGCGGTGGCGATGGTGGTGGTGTAGCGGCGGCTCGCTGGGACCGGCCCTTGATTGCCCTGGCCCAGCGAGCCTCGTCTTCAACCTGACAGGCGATCGATCACGCGGCGAGGCGGATATCGTCGGCATGCTCCGGATAGGGTGCAGGCGCGGTCGACGGGGTCATGCCGGCGAGCTCGCTCGCAAAGCCATGGTTGACGTCGCGGTGATGCGCCTCGTCAGCTCGCACGACCAGGATGACGTCGCGCAGTGTCGCATCGTCCGGGAGCTTCCAGTAACGGCGCGCGATCTCGGGCGCCGGCACATTGGGGCTGCGGCCCTCGTCCAGCTCCTTGAGATAGAGCGTATAGCTCATCACCGCCTCCTCCTCGAAATAGCCGACGATGCGGTGCGCCGTTTTCGCACTGACCAGGTACAGCCCGAAAAAGCCGATATAGAACACCCATTGCACCGCCATGATGACGAACCGCTCGAACAGCGTCGGCTGCGCGATCTCGACAAAGGTCATCAGGTGCATCCGCTCATTCTCGGCCTCTTCCATCAGGGTGCGGATCCAGCCCTGGTCGCCGCACATCCGGCGCAGGCATTTGAGATGCATGATCGTTGCGCCGACCATGCCAGGCACGGCCGCCACCGTCTCGAGCACGATCGCCCGGTGGCCATAGCGCTTGGAAAAAAGCGTGTCGGCGCAGAAGCGCAGCGCCTTGGTGAAGCCGAGCGCCACCCGGTCAGAGGCGCCACGCGGCTGATGATGGACGCCGAGATCGACGAGCGGGATGCCAGACATGCGATACTCCTTGCTGGTCAGGCCGGCGCGCGGCCGGCGGGGGATGGTTCGAGGGTGAAATACAAAGCGAGGTTCAGGCTCTCGGCGATCCGCTCGGCCTTTGCCTGAAGTGCAGCGGCGGCGGGCGGTGCGAACAGCTCGGCGGTGGTCTGCCGCCACAGCGCGAGCCAGCGCTCGAATATGTGCGGTTCGATCCGGTCGCGATGCCGGAAATGCGCCGGCACCGGCTGGCCCTTATACTGCCCGCTCGAGAGCATCACTGAGGACCAGAAAGCGGCCAGCTTTTCGAGATGCCCCCGCCAGTCGCCGATCGCGTCGTTGAACAGCGGACCGATCAGGTCATCGCCCCGCACACGGTCATAGAAAAGATCGACAAGCGCCTCCAGCGAAGGGTCGTCGATATGGTCGAACTGAGTCACACGCGCTGCCTTGGTAATGCCGCTGCAGCGCGCTTACGGCGCACAGGTTCATGCGCCTATCGGGGAATATACGCATCGCCGTTGCGGGCGTGTCGAACGACCAATCGCCAACCCTCTGCCCATTGGGAACGGCGATAATTTGTGCCGCTGCAAGTTAATGGTACGGTGAGTGCAGGTCGATACGCATACGATACGATATTTCGTAAATAAACGACAATATGGCCATCATGTTACTGAGAGGTCTTGGATCGAGTCATCTCGCCAATAACTTTCAGTTAAATACAGCTTAATGTCGTTTCCAGACAATACACCGTCATGAAGCCGCGATAGTGCCGCTCACCGAGGCGATGTAATCGAGTCGATACTTGATACCGCCTCTATCCGCAGGGTCGCATCCCCAGACCGGGGAATTTTCATCCTGAGGAAAGCAATCATGACTGACCATATTCAAGACATAGAAGTGTTGGGCGATCTGCTCGGGCAATCCGACGCGATGGCCAATCTGCTCCAGGCAAGGGGCAGTTTCGAAGCCGCTTATGCGGCGTTCCGCGCTGAGGATGCGGAGAAATTCCAGTCGGCGATCGCGCAGGCGAACCTGCAGCTCTATTGCGAGCGGATCTGCCACTGGATCCGCACCAAGGAATGCGTCTTCCTGTGCCTGGAGCTGGCCGGGCCGCCCGTCGCTGCGACCGGGCTCGATCCGCGCGTGCTGGCCAAGGCAATCGCCCGCATCGGCGATGATCCGAAGCTGGCGAAGCATATCGCCGATATCCTGGAGAAGCGGGATCGTGCCGGCTTTGCCGAGGTGCTGAAAAAGCTCGACATCCAGCCCTACGCGCATCTCTTCTGCCACTGGCTGTGCATCATCCGGTATCGGCTGGTATGCCGCTGGATCTGCCATGTCGGCAAGATCGATCGTCCGGTGCTGGCGGCCGAATTGCAAAACGCCGCGCGCGCCATCGCCGTGCTGTTCAAGGACGAGAAGTCTTTCCGCGCAGCGGTTGCCGCCTCCGCCGCCGGCGACACAGCCAAACTCGGTGCGGCGATCACCGCCGCGCGGCTCGGGCTGCGCTGCCATTTCGTCTGCGAATTCTTCTGTTCGTGGCGCTGCGTGCTGGTTTGCCTGACACTGGCTCGCGCCTATCCGTTCAAGGCGATCGAAGGGCCGATGCAGGTCCGCGAGGCGCATGATTTCGCCGCCGCGCTGGTCAAGCTCGCGCAGAACCCGACGGATCTGATGCGCTTCAGCACAGCCGTCGGCACCGGCAATGTCGATGCCTGGGCCGCGCTGATCAAGCAGTACAAGTTCGAAGGTTTCGCGCTTCAGCTCTGCCACTGGATCTGCGGCTGGCGCTGCGTGCGCTTCTGCAAGCTGGTCTGCGTCAATGTCTATTATCATCCATGGTTCACGCATATCGGCGATTTCGGCATCGCCGGCGATATCAGCCCGGCGACCGGCCGCACCGTGGCACCCCGCGGCGGCCATGGCGGGCCCGATTTCGCCTTTTACGGCGGCCTCAGCCTGCGCGGCTTCTGCCCGAAGAAAGACCCGGCCCATCCCAGCGAGAATATGGCGTACCGCTTCCTGTTCCAGCCGGCGGGTGCCGCGCAGCCGACGCCGATCGGGCCCGGGCTCGTCGCCGAAGTGCTGGTGGGCACGCGCTATTGTCTGTGGAATGGCGATCCCAATACGCTGCAGACGATCCGGATCAGCGGCGTCGGCACGACCTCACCGACACCGCCTACGCCAACCGCCGATCTCACCCCGCCCGATCATATCATCGTCCCCGATCTGCAGGGCTGGGTGGCGGTCGATCAGGCGGCACTCGACGATGCGTTCAGCGGCTATCTGATGGGGTTCAACTCACTGGCCGGCGTCGTGCCCAATGGCCCTGAGACGACCGCCGTCGATGCGGGAACCGAGGTGCCGGTCGGCGACCAGAAGAGCGGCGTCAACTGCGCGATCATTTTCCAGGCGACGCGCGTCAGCACGATCGCCGCGGTCAATGGCGGCGCGGCGCCCGATTACACCAACCAGATCGGCAAGGTGGAGATCAACAATTGGGGCGAGGTTGCGTTGCTCAACCTGCTTCAGTTCCACAGCGGGGGCGGCACGCCCTGCTCGCCACTCAGCACGGATCTCGACATAGAGTACAGTGTCGATCACGAACTGATCGCCGATTGGGGCATCAGCCTGTCGACGGCGGCGGGCGTCTCGCTCACCAACCCGCCACCACCGCCCTCCACCGCACGCGGCGGCTTCGGCACGCATCATGAGGACATTTCGGCCTGGCCGACCTGCTCCTACACGGTGACGCTGACGACAAGGCGGCGGCTGACCACCGGCTTGAGCGACGATCCGAACCACCACATATCGAGGACCTTCTGCATCGGCCGGCGCGTGGTGCGGCCAAGCTGAAGCTGAGGTGAAGCATCCCACCCTTTCGCCCGGCACCACCGGGCGGGAGGGTGGGATTGCTGCCTTCTTCTTCCGCTGCCGCTTCGTCTTCCCCGGCGAAGGCCGGAGCCCAGTCGAGGGCCGATCGACATTCAGTTCAGGTCGAGCCGAAAATGGTGATTCGGAAGCATCGGAGCGCAGCGTACTTCAGGTACGTGAGCACCGAAGCGCAGGAAATCGCCATTTGCAGGCCGGCCTGGGCTGAATGTCGATTCGCCCTATCCGCCGCCCGGCGCCTTCGACCCCTTCGGCTGCACCGTCGGCGGCGCTGCGTCGCGGGGCTGGCCGCGGTTCCAGTCGATTCGGTAGAGGTCGAACCGCCGATCAGCGAGATTGCGCACCGTGCCTTCAGCGCGCGCCCAGGTCAGGTCGGCGAGATTGACGTCGGCGATCGTCAGCGCCTCGATATTCTCGCTTGCCTCGGCGGCGATGCCGTCGCGCGCGAACGGGAAGTCGCACGGCGTCAATATGCAGGATTGCGCATATTGCACGTCCATATTGTCGACGCCGGGCAGGTTGCCGACATTGCCCGAAAGCACGACAAAGCACTGGTTCTCGATCGCACGGGCCTGCGCGCAATAGCGCACCCGCATATAGCCCTGCCGGTTGTCGGTGCAGAACGGCACGAAAATGATCCGCGCACCCTCGTCGACCAGCCGGCGCGCGAGTTCGGGAAACTCGCTGTCGTAGCAGATGAGCACGCCGATCGGCCCGATATCGGTCTGGATGACATCGACTGAGCTGCCGCCCTTGACCTTCCACCAATAGGCTTCGTTCGGGGTGGGGTGGATCTTCTCCTGCGAATGCACCGAGCCGTCGCGCAGGCAGACATAGGCGACATTCTGGATGCTGCCGTCCTCGGTCCGCGTCGGGTGCGATCCGCCGACGATGTTGATGTTGTAGCGCAGCGCCATGCGGGACAGTTCGCGAACGATCGGTTCGCGATATTCGGTCATGCGGTCGATCGCTTCCATCGGCGACAGGGTGTCGGTCTCGAACGACAGCAGCGACATCGTGAAGAGTTCGGGGAACACCACGAAATCCGATCGATAATCGGCCGCGACATCGACGAAATACTCGACCTGCTTCACGAATTCGTCGAAATCCTTGACTGCCCGGGCCTGGAGCTGGACCGTCGCCAGCCGCACGCTCTCCACGCCGCGCGGCACGCGGAAGGCGGGGGGCTCATTGGGATCGACATAGGGATTGCGCCAGATCATGTGCACGGCAAACCCGCTCGATGCCTTGTCGAACGGCAGATATTTGGCGAGCACGCCGATCGGGGTGAAGCCGTTCGACAGCTGGAAACCGATGACCGGATCACGCAGTTCGCCCTGGCGCACGCGCTCGAGATAGTCGGCCGGCCCATCGACCTTCGATTTGACCCGGGCATAGCCGGGCATGCGGCCGCCAAAGACGATGCCGCGCAGCTCGAGCCGCTCCGCCAGCGCGCGCCGCGCGTCGTACAGCCGCTTGCCGATGCGCAGGCCACGCTGGCGATCGTCGACCGCCATCTCGATACCGTAAAGCCAGTCGCCGGTGGCGTCGTGGCGGCTGCCAAAGCCATTGCCGGTGATCGTCGCCCAGTCATGGGGGGCAAGCGCCACGATCTCGTCGATGCGCGAGGATGCGCAATAGCCGACGATCGCACCGTCCAGCACCGCGACGAACTGGCCCTCCGGAAAATTGTTGATCTGGCCGCTGACCTGGCCCGCACTGTAATTCTCGATGCCCGGATAGGCCCGGCTGATCAGCGCCAGGATGCCCGATACGTCGCCCGGCACCGCGCCGCGGACCGTCAGCTTGGCGGGGCTCTTCCTCAACATCCAACTGCTCCCTTGTCGCGACCATCGGCACACAGGTCCCGCGCCGCGCCCCTCATACTGGCCGCGGGCTGGCCAGCAACCCGAGTTCGGCCATCCGGGAGAGTCTCGACTGCCCCGCTTGAAGCTCGCGACTGCCCGATTTCCCTTGGCCTCCGCTACGCTCGAGACTCGAAAATCGCCCCGGGAGCCGCGAGTCAGCTCTCATGCGTTAGGCTGGGATGATTCCAAGCGAAGCCCCGCCACCCGACGAGTCTGCCGGTCGATACCGCCCTTCGCGCTCACCCGCTCCGGTGGTCGGCGCGGTCGTGGTGCAGGTGCTGATCGGCTATCTGCTCATCACCGGCCTCGCGGTCGGGCTCGGCGGCCATGTGCCGGAAATGCTCCACACCTTCAGCGTCAGCCCCACCCCACCGCCGCCGCCGGTCGAACACGTCCCCCCATCCAAGCCGAAGAGCCACAAGCCCGATGGCGCGGCGTCACCCGCCAATCTCAAGGCGAAGCCAACCGACCTGGTCGCCCCGACACTCCCCCCGCCGATACCGCAGCTGATCGCCGCCGCACCGAAAGCCGGCCCCGGCACCGCCCCCTCGGCTGGCGCCAGCAGCGTGCCCGGTCCCGGCACGGGCGCCGGCGGCCAGGGCACCGGCACTGGCAGCGGCGATCAGGGCTCGGGCGACGGCGATGGCGACGACACCCCGCCGCGCCTCGTGCGCGGCCGGATCAAGGATTCGGATTACCCAGCGGCGGTGTGGGAAAGCAGCGTCCCCCAATCGCTGCTGACCCGCCTGACCATCGACGCGACCGGCCATGTGACCCACTGCGCCGTGACCCGGTCGAGCGGCAACGCGGCCTATGACGCGGTCACCTGCCGCCTCGTCGAGCAACGCTTCCGCTTCGCCCCGGCCCGCGATGCCCATGGCAAGCCAGTGCCCAGCTTCGCCGAGGGCGAGCACGAATGGACCGGCCGCCCGCCCTCGGCGGACGAGCGCGGGAATTGAGCGAAAGGTCGCGCGGCTTGCGTAGACATGGTTTACCAAACCGAATGTCCTTGGCGCGTTGCCCTGAGCCGAAGTCCGCCCGTAAACCGCATTCCCCCGCGCTCGCTCCGCGCTCTCTCCCAAGCAGACCGGCGGATCCACCGCAAACCGCCAGCGGCGTCTCTCCTTATCAGGCCAGCCGCTTCATTTGCCCGCCATCCCTGCCAGCTTCGCCCTAAGCCGATCCCGCGCCTGAGCGTAGGCGTCGCGGTTCGCATCCTTCTGCTCGGTAGCCAGCGCCACGGCCTTGTCGCGGTTCTGCAGCGCCTCAACATCCTTGCCGTCAGCCTCGAGCCCGTCGGCCAGGCTGTCATAAGCGTTGGGCGACAGCGGATGCAGCGCGGCGTTGCGGCGGAAGATGGAGACCGCCTTGTCCGGCCGCTTGAACATCTGGATCTGGTTATAGCCGATGCCATTGATCATCGTCTCGCTGGCCGCAAGATCATAGCCATAGATGCGGCTGGCCTCGGCGAGATGCCTCTCGATGCGGCCGAGGTCGCTGGCGGCGAGAATGTCCTCGTCCAGCGCATAGTCGCGGAATAGCCATTCCAGCCCGTCATAGAACACCCGGTGCGGCGTCGTGGCATGGGTTTCGCCGGGCAGCACCCGCGCCGTCCAGTCGAGGTGCGGCGGGTTGGCGAGCGTCAGCACCGATTTGAAATCGCCGAGCGAGCCAAGCATGCCGGCTCCCTCTTCGCCGGTGCTCATATACAGCCAGTGCTGCCGCACACCGAGCGGCGGCATCGCCTTGGCGGCCCGCTTGATCAGCGCCTCATCGTCCCACCACAGGCTCGGGCTCGCCGCCAGATAGGCATCGAACGCATCCGCGTCGGTCGTCAGGACATGCGCGACGAACAGTCCGCCAAGGCTGTGTCCGGCGAGGATCCGGAAAGGCGTGGTCCGGTATTTCGCCTCGATCGCGGGCGCGAGCTCGGTCTTCAGAAAGCCGAGAAACGCGTTGGCGCCGCCCGCCCCGGTGAGCTCCACGTCAACCGTCGCCTGGAACGCCAGCATGGGGGTGATGGCATGAATGTTCTTCGCCGCGGGCGTCAGGTCGCGCGTCCGGTTGGTGTTGGCGATGCCCACCAGGATCACCGCCGGCATCCGCCCGCGCGCCGCCAGATAATCGACGATGCCGCTCACATGGAGGAAATGGTCGTCGCCATCGAGCAGATACAGCACCGGATAACGCTGGCTACCGCTGGCATAGCCCTGCGGAAGGTGGATCAGGACGCGGCGGTCCTCCTTCAGCAGCGCCGAGTGAAGGGTGAGGGTTTCGCCGATCGAGATGGGTTGGGGGTCTAGGAGGAGGGTCTGGGCTGCAGCGGGGGGCGGGGCCAGTAGCGCGAGCCAGGTGAGAAGCGCCAGCGATGTGACCACGGCGCGCGTAACGATTGCACTTCCCATGATTTTCCTCATCGTTTTTATCGAACACTCCTACGTAAGACGGGCAGAGGCAATTGGCTTCGACGAGGGGTAGCAGGCGAGAGTCTGAACACGGGGATTACACCCACGGGGCGCCTTTCTTTTTGCCGAGACGGGAATTGCTATGCCGTGAATCTAGAGAGTCATGCCAGCTTTAACCCCCGCGGAGGCACGCCGATAGCGCCTAGCCCGGCAGTGTAATGGCGGGATCACCGTTACCACATGCAATCACATTGATAACCGCGTCACCATTATCACCATTATCACCGTATGATAGTACATAAATTACTGATAGTACGTCATAAATATACGGCTATCCCGCGTATATATGCCATCTGGTATGTTAAATAAGCATATTAAAGCCGACTGGACCAGTATCTTTGCGGCAACGCGGCCAACTAAAAGTAGGTTGGCGTGAGTTCGCAGTCGCACTCGGGGCGTGAGCTATGTATACACTCTCTCATCGTGACGATCTAGCGTGGCTGGGCTTCCACCCCCCAGCGAATCGCCTCGAGCCATCGTTGACGCGCGTTGGTCTGATCAAGCGAAGGGTCCGGGGTCCACACCCGGACCCGCACCCTGCACCCTATTTTTAGGCAATTAAGTGTGGCCGCTAAGCTAGGAAAATCTCGTACAATCCTTCAGCGCCAAATTGAAGCGCGCGAGAAGCTGTGGCCGGGCATCACTAATCGACATCTTTGGTATCGCAAAGATCGCACGGGCTTCGCTACGGTGCCTCGCCTGATGCCGTTAATAATGAGCATCATGGACGATCTGGCAGGTAAGGGCGTTCCGGTCGGTCAGACTTACCTCGAGCTATTTTGCCGGACGCTTGACGAGGGTTTTTTGACGCTCAACCGTCCCGAGGAAATGGCATTTCATTCAGGATTTGAAGGCCAAAGAGCGGTTCGTACTTGGAAGGATCGCATCCGCAAACTCCGTGATCTCGGATTTCTCGACATCAAGGAAGGCCCCTTGGGCGAATTATCATACGCGCTTGTTCTGAATCCTTTTCACATAATTAAGCGAGCCTATTTGGCTGGGAATGTGCAGGAGAAAAAATGGCAAGCCCTTGTCTACCGCGCAAATGAAGTGGGTGCGATCGACATGGATGATATCTTGGATAGTGGTGAGTATGCGCCGGAGCCTGTTCCTGAACCGGAAATCGAGCTGCTGAAAATTGGCAACATCATCTAGGCCGCGAATTCACTGCGGGGTTTCGTTATTAGAGGCGGATATGATCATGGCCGATTGGTTATACAGTCGACATTTCTGAGTTTAGGTGATGTGACCGGGCTTGGATGTGCGTCCAATGCGATCATCCACCCCCTCAAGCCGAAGTCATAACCCCCCGATAAACCGGATCCTCCAGCGCCCGCCCCGCGCCCCGCGCCACGCAGATCAGCGCATCGTCCGCCACCGCCACCGGCAGCCCGGTCGCCCGTGCCAGCACCGTGTCGATCCCGGTCAGCAGCGATCCGCCGCCCGTCATCACGATCCCCTGGTCATAGATATCGGCGGCCAGCTCCGGCTCGGTCTTTTCGAGCGCGCCGAGCACTGTCTCCACCACCTGGCCGACCAGATCGGCGAGCGATCCCGCAATCTCGATCTGGCTGACTTCGACTTCCTTGGGATAGCCGGCGACCAGATCGCGCCCCTTCACGGAAATGACGACGCCCTCCCGTGCCTGGTCAACGCTCGCCATGCCGATCTCGAGCTTCACCCGTTCCGCGGTGGATTCGCCGATCATCAGATTGTGCTTGCGCCGGATATAGGAGGCGATCGCATCGTCCATCCGGTCGCCGCCCACTCGCGCCGAGGTGCTGTACGCCAGCCCGCGCAGCGACAGCACCGCCACCTCGGTCGTGCCGCCGCCGATATCGACCACCATCGCGCCGATCGGCTCGGTGACGG
>JBDTXU010000556.1:0-2142 GCA_040006055.1 Sphingomonas bacterium
AAGCCTATCCGGGCGACGTCTTCTATCTCCACTCGCGCCTGCTCGAGCGCGCCGCGAAGATGAGCGACGCCTTTGGCGGCGGCTCGCTGACCGCGCTGCCGATCATCGAGACCCAGGCGGGCGACGTGTCCGCCTACATCCCGACCAACGTGATCTCGATCACCGACGGCCAGATCTTCCTCGAAACCGATCTGTTCTTCGCGGGCATCCGCCCGGCGATCAACGTCGGCCTGTCGGTGAGCCGCGTCGGCTCCGCTGCACAGACCAAGGCGATGAAAAAGGTGTCTGGCTCGATCAAGCTCGAGCTCGCCCAGTACCGCGAAATGGCTGCCTTCGCGCAGTTCGGCTCGGACCTCGATGCCTCGACCCAGAAGCTGCTCAACCGCGGCGCACGCCTGACCGAGCTGCTCAAGCAGGCTCAGTACAGCCCGATGCCGTTCGAGGAGCAGACGGTCTCGATCTTCGCGGGTACCCAGGGCTTCCTCGACACTGTCCCGGTCGACGCGGTGGTGCGGTACGAGCAGGCGATGCTGGCCGATATCCGCGCCAACAGCCCCGCGATCCTCACCGACATTCGCGACAAGCGCGACCTGTCGAAGGAAACGACCGAGGCGCTCAAGGACGCGCTTGTCGCGTTCTCGAAGACCTTCGCATAACGTAAGGGCTCCAAATGGCCAGCCTCAAGGCTCTCAAGATCCGCATCGGCTCGGTGAAGTCGACGCAGAAGATCACCAAGGCGATGAAGATGGTCGCCGCCGCGAAGCTGCGCCGTGCGCAGGAAGCGGCGGTCGCGGCGCGGCCTTATGCCCAGCGCCTCGAAAAGGTGATGGCGAGCCTCGCCTCCAAGGTCAGCGTCAGCGAATCCTCGCCAAAGCTGCTTGCGGGCACCGGCAAGGACCAGCGGCACCTGCTGATCATCGCCACCTCGGAGCGTGGCCTGGCCGGCGCGTTCAACTCGAACATCGTCCGCGCCGCGCGCCGCAAGGCCGAGGAACTGATCGCTCAGGGCAAGTCGGTGAAATTCTATGTCGCCGGCAAGAAGGGCCGGGTGATCAAGCGTTTCTATCCGGGCCTGATCGCCGCCGATCACGAGATGAGCCATATCAAGACGGTCGCCTTTGCTGATGCACGGGCGATTGCCGATGACGTGATCGCGCGTTTCGAGGCCGACGAGTTCGATGTCGCGCACCTCTTCTATGCGCGCTTCCAGTCGGCACTGGTGCAGGAAGCCACTGGCCGCCAGATCATCCCGGTCGCGATCGACACCAATGCCGCGCCAGTGAGCGATGGCGGCGCCGCGGTCGAATATGAGCCCGATGAGGAAACGATCCTCGCCGAGCTGCTGCCGCGCAACGTCGCGATCCAGATCTTCGGCGCATTGCTCGAGAACGCCGCGTCGGAGCAGGGATCGCGCATGACCGCGATGGACAATGCGACGCGCAACGCGGGCGACATGATCAACCGCCTGACGATCCAGTACAACCGCAGCCGCCAGGCCGCGATCACGACCGAACTGGTCGAAATCATCTCCGGCGCCGAAGCGCTCAAGTAAATTCGAAGCAAGGAAGAGACGATGGCAACCGCCCCGACGACCCCCAAAAAGCCCGCCGCCAAGCCGCGCGCTCCCAAGGCAGCCGCACCCAGCGCAGCCGCACCCCAGGCGACCGCACCGGTTGCGACGACCAACAATGTCGGCCGCATCAGCCAGGTGATCGGCGCCGTCGTCGACGTCGCCTTCGAGCAGGGCAAGCTGCCCGCGATTCTCTCGGCGCTCGAAACCGACAATAACGGCAACCGCCTCGTCCTCGAGGTCGCGCAGCATCTTGGCGAGAACACGGTCCGTGCGATCGCGATGGACTCGACCGAGGGCCTGACCCGCGGCCAGCAAGTGACCGATACCGGTTCGCAGATCCGCGTGCCCGTCGGCCCGATGACGCTCGGCCGCATCCTGAACGTGATCGGCGAGCCGATCGACGAGCGCGGCCCGGTCGGCCACACCGACACGATGCCGATCCACGCGCCTGCGCCGCTCTTCGTCGATCAGTCGACCGAGAGCGCGATCCTCGTGACCGGCATCAAGGTCATCGATCTGCTCGCGCCTTATGCCAAGGGCGGCAAGATCGGCCTGTTCGGCGGCGCCGG
>JBDTXU010000557.1:0-13635 GCA_040006055.1 Sphingomonas bacterium
GCCCGGCCGCCGCTTCTATTTCTTCGATCCGGACGGGATCGAATATGAGGTCGTCAGCTATCGATAAAGCGTCACGTCATGCCTCCTGGGCGCAGCGCCGGCACAATCGACCGTCGGGAGCCGTGAGGGCCATTGACCTGCGCCCCGTGCGGTCGCACAAAATCCCCACGCGCGACCGGTTCGAATGCGGCCCGCGCTCCATTTTCGATGAGGAGAATGCGATGCGGATGGTTCTTGCCCTGGTCGCGACAGCGGCTGCTTTTTCCCCCGCGCTCGCGGCGGGTCCGGTGACGATGAAGACAGCGCTTAGCGGCGCCGCCGAAGTGCCGGCGGGCGATCCTGACGGCACCGGAGCCGCCAGCGTCACAATCGACGCCGCCAAGGGGCAGGTTTGCTACACGTTGAGCGTGAGCGGCATCGATAAAGCGACCATGGCCCATATCCACAAGGGCGCGGTCGGCGCTTCCGGTCCGGTGGCCGTCGCGCTCGATGCACCGGCGACCGGTTCGTCGAGCGGCTGCAAACCCACCCCGCCCGAGGTGATCGCGGCCATCCTCGCCACCCCGTCGGATTATTTTGTCAACGTCCACACCGCTGCCTTCCCCGCGGGGGCGCTGCGCGGCCAACTCGGCAAATGACATCATCGGCTGGTCGATCCCGGCCTTAGACATCAGATTGTTTTCACGCTGTTTTTCTGAAGGGCTGGTGCGGTCGGGCTGTCACCCCGCGAGGCGACTGCCCGACCGACTTTTGGCCACCGTAATCGACTTGTGCCCAAGGCGTCTCGGTCGGTGGCCTCCTCTAGCGGGCGCGCAATTCCAAGGATTCTCCGGAAATATACCTAAAGCCGGATTTTCTTCTCTCAATGAGGGCACCTCGATCCGGATTTGATTCAAATCCTGCAGGGATCGTTGCAGCAGGGCGCTGGACGGTCACTAAAATGGCCGGCGCGCTCTTTCACATGACCGGAAAATTTCGCACCGCTGTTCGCGCGATAACAGGGGCCGTTCCTCCGCTGTTATCTCCAACTTTCACCGCTGTTCCTCCGCTGTTATTCCATAACAGCGAAATGCCGCTCAAGCCCTTGGAAACGAACCAGGAATTCACCGCCGAGTGCCGACATAACAGCGGCAGGAAAAACAATGCCGGGGAACAGCGGGTAACAGCGGTGAAACGGCGTTAATTCGGCGGATGCGACTCACAGCGCGCTAGTCGTGGGTCCGCCCGAAATCGGGGGCAGGATCGTCCTGGCCCTGCTCGATGATGCCGCGGCGGATCGCGCGGGTCTTGGTGAAGAGATCGAACAATTCGTCACCCTTGCCCCAGCGGATCGCGCGCTGCAGCGCCGAGAGATCCTCGGAGAAGCGCTGGAGCATGTCGAGCACCGCCTCGCGATTGGCGAGGAACACGTCGCGCCACATCGTCGGGTCGGAGGCGGCGATGCGCGTGAAGTCGCGGAAACCGCCTGCTGAATATTTGATCACCTCGCTTCGGGTCACCTCCTCCATGTCCGAGGCAGTGCCAACGATGGTATAGGCGATGAGGTGCGGCAAATGGCTGGTGATCGCCAGCACCCGGTCATGATGGTCGGGCGCCATGATCTCGATCTCGGCGCCCAGCCGCCGCCAGAATTCGCTCACCCGCTCGACCGCGACGGCGTCGGCCCCCTCGGGCGGGGTCACGATACACCAGCGGCCATGGAACAGCGTGGCGAAGCCGGCCTCGGGGCCGCTGCGCTCGGTTCCGGCGACTGGATGGGCTGGAATGATCGTCGCGCCAGGCAGCGCCTCGGCCAGCGCCCGCACGACTTCGGCCTTGCAACTCCCGACATCGCTGACGATTGCGTCAGCCGGCAGGTCGCTGGCGATCTCGGCGGCGGCGGCGCCCATCGCCCCCACCGGCACGCAGAAGATGACGAGATCGGCATCGGTCACCGAGGCTCCCGCCGTATCGGTAACGTCATCGAACAGCTGGAGCCGGTCGGCGGTGGCGCGGACGTCGCTGTCACTATCATAGCCGGTCAACCGCACCGTCGGCATCTCGGCGCGCACCGCGCGCGCGATCGAGGAGCCGATCAGGCCGATTCCGATGATGGTGATGCGGGCGAAGGGAAGCATGGCGTCCGCATGGCTCATGGTCCTCGCCAAGGCAAGCTGGCGCTCCGCCATACTCCTGCTAGAAATTCTAAAACTGGGGAGGCGTAATGCGCGGCAGCTCGACATTCTGGAATGCGCTCGGCGAGGCTCGCAGGCTGAACCTGCGGGCGTTGGGCGAAAAGCCGCCGGTCGCGGGCACCCCCGGCCAGACCCGCCGCGCTGTGCTGCTAGCGCTTGGCGCGACCGGCCTTTCCGCCGCGCTCCCCCGACCACTCCACGCCGCACCACCCAAGGGTCCGGTCGCGATCATCGGTGGCGGCATCGCCGGTATGACGGCACTTTGGCATTTGACCCAGGCTGGTGTCGATGCGCGGGTCTATGAGGCAAGGCCGCGCCTCGGTGGCCGGATGTTCACGCATCGTCCAGCAGGAGGGGGTCCGCAAGGTGGGGTGCCGCTCGAGATCGGCGGCCAGCTCGTCAATTCCGACCATGCCGATATGCACGCGCTGGCAAAGGACTTCGGCGTCGGCCTGATCGATCGCAAGATCGGCGAATATCGTGCCGCGATATTGGCGGGTGGTGCCGAACTGTCCCCCGCCGCGCTTGCTGAGGCGCTGCGCCCGATCGCGGCGCAAATCGGGGCGGATTCGGATCGGCTGGACAAGGATTATGCCGGAACCGCGCGCGAACTCGATCGCCTGTCGATCGCCGGCTATCTCGATGCCCATGCCGACAAGCTGCGCCAGCCCTGGGTCCGCCATCTTATGGAAGCGACCAGCCGCACTGAATATGGCGTGGAGCCGGGCCAGGCTTCGGCGATCGAGCTGGTCTTCAACCTGCCCACCGTCGCGGGCGAGCGGACCGAGGTGCTCAGTCGCAGCGACGAACGCTATCTGATCGAGGGCGGCAGCAGCGTACTGATCGCCGCAATGACGGCAAAGCTTCAAGACCGGATCGAGACCGGCAAGCGGCTGGCGCGGATCGAAGCGCATGGCGCTGGCGTTCGGCTGTTTTTCCTGGACGGGACGATAGTGGAGGCCGGCGCGGTCATCGTCGCGGTGCCCGCGCCGCTGATGCGAACCATCGATTTCCGGCTGCCCCTGTTGCCATTGTGGCGACAGTTCATCCAGGAGGTCGATCTCGGCTATAATGAGAAGATCCAGGCCGTCATGACGTCGCGCCCTTGGGAGGCGACGATCGGGCGCGGCGGCGAGCTGTGGCAGACCGACCCGCGGGCCGGCGCTGCGCTTGGCTGGGACGGCGGCATCCGCCCGGCCGAGGATACCGGCAGCGTCTGGACCTGGTTCCTCGGCGGCGACGAAGTGACGGCCGCGGATGCTGCCGATCCGCAAGCGCTCGCAAGGCACTTCGCGGCGATGGCGGCAAGCGGCGTCCCGGGTTTCGGCGCGGCGATGGCGGGCGCGGTTCGCCGCACCGCCTGGCACCGCGATCCGCTGACGCTCGGCGCTTATGTGAACTTCCGGCCCGGCCAGCTCACCCGTTTCGGCGAGCTGATCTGGGTCGAAGGCGCCGATGCTCCTCGCCACCATGCGCTTTCGGGCCGCATCCAGTTCGCCGGCGAGCATCTGTCCGATGCCTATCCCGGCTATATGAATGGCGGCGCCCAGACTGGTCGGCTGGCCGCCCAGGCAATCCTCGCAGCGCACGCCCATGCTTGAACCCCATGCTCGCCAAGCCTAACCACCCGGCGATGTCGGACGACGCACGCTTCGGGCTTGATCGCCACGCTACCCTGCCCGGGCCGCTGCGGCTCGATGGCGGCGCTTTGCTGTCGCCGGTCGAGTTCGGTTACGAGACCTATGGCACGCTCGATGCGGATGGCGGCAACGCGATCCTGATCTGCCACGCGCTGACCGGCGACCAGCATGTCGCCAGCATCAGCCCGGTGACGGGCAAGCCCGGCTGGTGGACCCGCCTGGTCGGCCCCGGCAAGCCGGTCGATCCGGAACGGCACTTCGTCATCTGCGCCAATGCGCTGGGCGGCTGCACGGGCTCGTCAGGGCCGGCGACGATCAACCCCGCCACCGGCAATCCCTGGGGGATGGCTTTCCCGGTCATCACCATCCGCGACATGGTCCGTGCCCAGGCGATGCTGCTCGATCATCTCGGCGTGCGCACGCTGGCGGCGGTGATCGGCGGTTCGATGGGCGGGATGCAGGCGCTGAGCTGGTCGGCGACCTTCCCCAATCGCGTCCGCGCGGCGGTGGTCATCGCGTCAGCCGCGCGCCACACCGCGCAGAATATCGCTTTCCACGAAGTCGGCCGCCAGGCGGTGATGGCCGATCCGAAATGGCGCGGCGGCGATTATTATGCCGATGGCGATCCCCCGGCCGCCGGCCTGGCGGTCGCGCGGATGGCGGCACACATCACCTATCTGTCCGAGGCGGGTCTTACCGAGAAATTCGGCCGGCGGCTCCAGACAGGCTCGACCAAGAGCTTCGGCTTCGATGCCGATTTCCAGGTCGAAAGCTATCTGCGCCACCAGGGGATCAGCTTTGTCGATCGCTTTGACGCCAACTCCTATCTCTACATCACGCGCGCCACAGACTATTTCGATCTCGCTGAGGAGCATGGCAGCCATCTCGCCAACGCCTTCAAGGAGAGCAAGGCACGCTTCTGCTTGATCAGCTTCGATACGGACTGGCTCTATCCCACGCCCGAATCGCGCGCGATCGTCCACGCGCTCAACGCAGCCGGCGCGCCAGTCAGCTTTGTCGAGCTCAACTCGCCCTTCGGCCATGACGCCTTCCTGCTAGATTCGCCCGGAATGAACCGTGTGGTCGATGGTTTCCTGAGGGCGGGGACATGATCGCCGCACCCTATCGCCTGTCGACCGACACTGCCGAGATGCAGGTCGATGCGATTCACGCCTTTCTCAGCGCCAGCTATTGGGCTGCCGGCATTCCCTATGAGACGGTCGCGTGCGCGGTCGCCAATTCGATCTGTGTCGGCGCTTTTCACAAGGAGGCGCAGGTGGGCTTCGCCCGGGTGATCACCGACCGCGCTACCTTCGCCTACCTCGCTGACGTCTATGTGCTTCCGGCGCATTGCCGCCACGGCGTCGCACGCGCGATGGTGGAATGCCTGCAGGAGCATCCCGATCTGCAGGGCCTGAGGCGATGGCTGCTGTTCACCCGCGATGCGCATAAGGTGTACGCGCCGCTCGGCTGGTCGCCGCTCGCCGATCCGGATATGGTCATGCAGCGCCATTTTCCTGACGTCTATGAAGGGGTGACGCCGTGACGGCGCCTGTGGCCCTTCGCCCCGATCTCGCGATCATCGCGGACAATGTCGCGCCTGCCGCCCGTGTCCTCGATGTCGGCTGTGGCGATGGGGCGCTAATGGCCGCTCTCCGCGACACCAAGGGTGTCGATGCCCGCGGTCTGGAAATCGATGCCGGCAATGTCGCCGCCGCCGTCTCGCGCGGGCTGTCGGTGATCCAGGGCGATGCTGATTCGGATCTCGCCGGTTACCCCGATGCGAGCTTCGACTATGCCATATTGAGCCAGACGCTGCAGACGACGCGGCGGCCGGATCTGGTGCTCGAGCATCTCCTGCGCATCGGGCGGCACGCCTTCGTCTCCTTTCCCAATTTCGCGCACTGGCGGGTGCGGACCTCGTTGCTGTGGGGCGGGCGGATGCCAGTGACGCGGCTGCTGCCCGAACAATGGTACGACACGCCCAATATCCACCATGTCACGATCGACGATTTCCGCGCTTTTTTGCGAGAGGGTGGCGTCACCACGGAAGGCGCCTGGTTCCTGTCCGGCGACAAGCGAACGACGTCTGCGGGCGCGAACTTCTTCGCCGAGCACGCGGTGTTCCTCCTCAAAAATTGATCTCGATCATGGAACTTCCCGCCTTCGCGCAGTGTTTTGGCCGGGTAACACTGGAAATTCCATGCCCAAGACGGTCCTTATTGTTGAAGACGAGATCTTCGTCGCGCTCGATCTGGAGCGCATCCTCACCGATGCCGGCTACAGGGTCGCGGCGATCGCGGCCGACAGCCATGGCGCGCTCGCAGCCGCGGCGGATTGCCATTTCGCGCTGGTCGACGTGAATCTGCGCGACGGCCCGACCGGCCCCGGCCTCGCGACCAAGCTGGCGCGCGACTATGGCGTCAAGGTTGTCTTCGTTACCGCCAATCCGGGGCAGATCGGCCAGGCCGATGGTGCGCTCGGCTATATCCGCAAGCCATTCAGCGAGGCAGCGATCCTCGCCGCGGCGGCAATGGCGAGCGCGCCTGCGCCGCATGTCGCGGCCAATGACGACGTCATCCTGCTCGGCCGGCCCGTCAGCGGCGGCTGACTACTGGCGGGGTCAGCGGCGGCTGACTACTGGCGGGGTCAGCGGCGGCTGACTACTGGCGGGGTCAGCGGCGGCTGAATGCGCTTTTCGGGACCTCTATCGACACGACCAGACCCTCAGTCCGCCAGTCCCGGGCCACCGTGCCGCCGAGCTGCCGAACCGCACTCATCTCCATCAGCTGAGACCCGAATCCGGTCGCGGATGCAGGCGCGGAGACCGGCGGGCCGCCAGTCTCGGTCCAACGCAGCGTGACGGCAGCATCACCCGAAAGGATCTCGATCGCGATCCTGCCGTCATGATTGACCAGCGCGCCATATTTGGTCGCGTTGGTGGCGAGCTCGTGAAACAGAAGGGCAAGTGGCGTGGCTGAGCGATCGTCGATATCGATGTCCCCGCCGGTGATGATGATCCGTTGATCGTCGCTTGATTGATAGGGGCGGAACAGCTCGTTGAGCAGGCCACGCAGGCTGTTCTGCGCTGCCTGCGGTCGCGACTGCGCGCTGTGGGGGCGAACGAAATCATGCGCCCGGCCGAGTGACGCGATCCGGTCGCGCAAATCCTCGGCGACGCTTTTTAATTCGGGCTTGGCGCGTGCCGCAAAGCCGATCAGCCCGGAGATCACCGCGAAGATGTTCTTGATACGGTGGCTCAGCTCCTGCGCGATGACCTCGCGCTCCTCGCTTGCCTGTTTTTGCTCATGGATGTCGGTGCAGGTGCCGAACCACCGCACGATCGTGCCGCTGTCGTCGCGCAGCGGCAACGCCCGCCCTAGCGTCCAGCGATAAATGCCCTCGGCGCGACGCAGCCGGTATTCGATCTGATAGGGCTCGCCTGTTTCGAGCGAGTGACGCCACGCCTCCCAGGCGCGGGGCTGATCGTCCTCATGGAACATGCCGTTCCATTCCTCGCCGTCAGTTGATCCCTCCGGCACGCCGGTAAATTCGTACCAGCGCGCATTATAGTAATCGTGATAGCCGTCGGGCAGGGTCGACCACACCATTTGCGGCATTGCGTCAGCGAGCACGCGGAAGCGGTTATGGCTCTCGGTGAGCGCGCGGTGGGTGGCATCTTCGCTCGCGCGCCACGTGGCGGCATCGCGACTGTCGCGCAGCCGCGCCAGCACCGCGATCGCGAGCGTCTCCAGGCCTTGGCGCTGGAGTGGCGTCAGACCGTCGCGGGGCACCCTGTCGATCACGCAGAGAGACCCGAGTGGCACACCGTCATCGGAAATCAGCGGCGCTCCCGCGTAGAAGCGGATATGCGGCGGCCCCGTCACCAGCGGGTTATCGGAGAAGCGCGGATCGAGCCGCGCATCCGGCACCATCATCAGCGCGTCATCGAGCATCGCAAAGGCGCAGAACGACGTGTCGCGCGGCGTCTCGGTCGCCTCCAGGCCGGTTCGTGCCAGAAAGGTCTGGCGCCGTTCCTCGACCAGGCTGACCAGGGCGATCGGCACCTCGCACAACGCGGCGGCGAAGTCGGTGATCCGCTTGAGCTCGTCATTGTCGCGCAGCGATTCGATGTCGTGCGCGGCTAGTGTCTCGGTGCGGGCTGCTTCGTCGTTCTGCCAGCCGGATGCGGGGGCCGGTGCGGCCGGTGCGGGTTCCCTCATGCCGGTCGAACGCACGAGAAGGTCAGAAGGGTACGTCGTCGTCGAGATCGTCAGCGAAGCTGCTCCGGCTACCGCCGCTTGCAGGCGCGCCGCCACCACGGCTCGCGCCGCCGCCAAAGTTCGAGGATCCGCCGCCGAAATCGTCATTGCCGCCGAAATCGTCGCGCTGGCCACCGCCGCCACCCGATCCGCCACCAGGCGCACCGTCGAGCATGGTCAGTACCGAGTTGAAGCCCTGCAGCACGATTTCAGTGCTGTATTTGTCGGCGCCCGAGGCATCCTGCCATTTGCGGGTCTGCAGCGCGCCCTCGATATAGACTTTGGAGCCCTTGCGCAGATAGCGCTCGGCGACGTTCGCAAGCCCCTCATTGAAGATCGCGACCGAATGCCATTCGGTCTTCTCCTTGCGCTCGCCGCTATTCTTGTCCTTCCACGTCTCGGACGTGGCGATGCGCAGGTTCACCACCTTGCCGCCATTCTGGAAGGAACGGCTCTCCGGGTCTCGCCCCAGATTGCCCACCAGGATCACCTTGTTGACGCTACCCGCCATGTTCTTCTTCCTACAATCCGAGTGCCACGGCGGCCCAATAAGTCGCCCCTGCTGCGATGTAGGCGAGTGCGAACAAATAGCCAACCATGAAGGCTGGCCATTTCCATCCATTGGTCTCGCGCCTCGTGACGGCGATCGTGGAGATGCATTGCGGCGCGAACACGAACCACATCAGAAAGGCGAGCGCGGTCGGCAGGCTCCACTGTGCCTTGAGGTTCTTCGCCATCGCCTGGCCGCCGGCATCGCTTTCCGGGTTGTCGATCGCATAGACCGTGCCGATTGCCGCCACCGCCACCTCGCGTGCCGCCATCGCGGGAATCAGCGCGAGCGCGATGTCGCGGTTGAAGCCGATCGGCTTGACCACGACCGCGACGCCATTCGCGATCCGTCCGGCGATCGAATAATCGACCTGTGACGTCTTGCTGCCGAGGGGCACCTGCGGGAAGCTCAGCAGCACCCACAAGATCACCGTGGTCGTCGCGATGATCGTGCCGGCGCGCTTGAGGAAGATCATCGCCCGACCCCACAGCCCGAGCAGTACGTCGCCAAGCCGCGGCCATTGGTATTTCGGCATCTCCATCATGAAGCCCGACGAAGCGCCCTTGGTCACCGTCTTGCGCAGAACGAGCGCTGCGCAATAGGCGCCGGCCACCCCGATCAACAGCAGCGCGAACATCACCAGCCCCTGCAGGCCCACGAATGGCAGCACCTTCCTATCCGGAATGAAGGCGCCGATGACGAGCGTATAGACCGGCCAGCGTGCTGAGCAGGTCATCAGCGGCGCGATCAGGATCGTGGTCAGCCGGTCCTTCTCGTCCTCGATCGTCCGCGTCGACATGATGCCGGGGACGGCACAGGCGAAGGAGGAGAGCAGCGGAATAAACGCCCGGCCCGACAGGCCGACCGTCGCCATCATCCGGTCCATCAGGAACGCGGCGCGGACCATATAGCCCGATGCCTCGAGCAGCAGGATGAAGAAGAACAGGATCAGGATCTGCGGCAGGAAGGTGATCACCGCGCCGACGCCGGCAATGATCCCGTCAGTGATCAGCGACCGCAGGATACCTGCCGGCATCGCGCCCTTCACCAGTTCCTGGAGCGCGGCGAAGCCGGTGGTGATTGCGTCCTGGGGCATCGTCGCCCAGGAAAACACCGCCTGGAACATCACGAATAATATGGTGAAGAGCAGCACCAGCCCCCAGACCGGATGCAGCGCGACTGAGTCGATCGCATGGCTCCAGCGCCGCACCGGCGTCTCGGAAACGGTCGCCGCCAATGCAATCGCGCGGGCACGGCGCTGCAGGGTGACGATATCCTCGCCGATATGGCCTTCGCTCGGCCGCACCCGGATCGCACCCCCGCCGATAATCCCGGCCAACGTCGCCTTGAGCTCCTCGAGCCCGCGCCGCCGCACTGCGACGGTCGGGATCACCGGCACGCCGAGCTCGGCGGAAAGCCGGGCGGGATCGAGCACCAGCCCGTCACGTTCAGCGAGATCGAACATGTTGAGCGCAACCACGATCGGCAGGCCAAGCGCGATCAGCTGAAGCGTGAAGCGCAGATGATTGTCGAGATTGGCGGCATCGACCACGACGACCAGCGCATCGGGCAGCCGCTCGCCCGCCTGGGTGCCGGTCACCACGTCGCGCGTCACGCGCTCATCGGGGCTGGAAGGCTCGAGGCTATAGGCGCCCGGCAGATCGACCAGCTCGACCGGCCGTCCGTCAGCCAGCGCGAGCCGGCCCGAATGCCGCTCCACCGTCACGCCAGGATAATTGCCGACCTTCTGCCGCGCCCCCGTCAATGCGTTGAACAGGGCGCTTTTGCCGGCATTCGGGTTGCCGACCAGCGCCACCAGCGGCGCGACGTTCATTAAATGACCAATCTGGGGCTGACCAATCTAGCCGGCGAGCGGGGAAACATGGATGGCGCCCGCAACAGCACGGCGCAGCGCAACGGTCATGCGACCGATCCGGCACGCGATCGGCCCCTTGCCGAGCGTTGCGCGGTGCAGCACCTCGACCCCGACGCCTTCGTCAAAGCCGAGTTCGCGCAGACGCCGCGCCTCGGGAACGCTGAGCGCAGCCCAATCGACCGCCGCGACGGTCGCGCGCTGACGCTGGGGCAGCGATTCGAGGCTGGGGAGCATCATCACAGGCGAGGACATATCCATGCTGCGAGTGATTATCAATAACTATTGGCCACGCAATGGGTAAATCTACGCATGGCGCTCACACCACCGGGTAGCGCAGCCTCCCGACGAAGCGCGACAGGCTCGGCTTGTGTTCGGTACGCGCGAGGAAGCCCGCCTTGGTCTTCTCGAACTGCATGATCCCCTCGATCCGTCGCCCGAGAAAGGCGCGCGTGTCGGCATGCCCCTCGCTCTCGTCGTCGAGAAAGACGGTCACCGTCGCCGCATAGACGCCGGCCAGGATCGTCCGCTTGGTATAATGATTGTAATCCGTCGCGGTATCGCCAGCGGCGCGCCACATCAGGTCAGCGGCATGCCAGCCAAGCTTCGCGCCGCGCACCAGATTCTGCGGCATCGCCAGAATGGCCAGCGCCCGCCGCAATGCCTCGCGATTGGGGCCAATCGCCTCGAGCCGCGCCTCGACCAAAGCGGTGATCTTCGCCCGAATCTTCATCGTCGCCAGCGTCTCCGCCGGCAGTTTTTCCGCCATGGCGCGGTCGATTGCCGCGAACCAGGCCGTAATCATATCGACCGCACCGCCCGGAAACGCGACCTTCGCGACATCCCGGTCAACACACGCCGCATCAGCAGCCGCATCGCGGGCCGCGTCACCCCAGCCATCGAACGCGGCATTCGCGGCGATACCAGCAGCAAGCCCCTCGCGAATCTCGTCGAGCGTTGGATCTTCGGGCAGGACGGGCATCGACTGTCTCCTCAAGACCTATCTAGTCTCGCCATCCACCTGCGCAAGCACAGGCGGCGTCTCGCGGACCAGCACCAGCGCCACCGCCACCAGCGCGGCGCCAACCAGATCGGCCAGCCCAAGGCGCTCGCCATAGGCGATCCACCCGACGCTCGCCGCGACCACCGGCTGGACGAGCAGGGCGATCCCGACCACCAAAGGCGAAAGCTGCCCCAGCGCATAGATCAGCAGGGTCTGGCCGAACACCTGGCTGATCAGGGCAAGCGCGATCAGCGGCGTCCAGTCCTGCGGCCAGATCCGCTCCCCCATCAGCAGCGCAAGCGCCAATAGTGGTAGGATGCTCGCGCCGGTCGCCAGCGCAAGCGCGGGCAGCGGCGCCATCGTCCGGCGGACGCGCGTCATGAAGATGAAGTAAAAGGTGTAGAGCAGCCCCGCGAGCAGGCAGAGCAGGTCACCGCCCAGATTGCTTGGATTGAGCTGGTAGGACCTGCCCATCAGCAGCGCCGCGCCAATCCCCGCCATTGCCAGCGCGATCCCCTGGGTCCGTGACGGCCAGGCGCGGATCGCCAGAAAGCCGTAGATCGGGAAGAACAAGGTCGCCGAATTGCCGAACAGGGTGGCGTTGGCGAGCGTCGTCTGCAGGATGCCGACATGCCAGCTGCCAAGATCTGCGGCAAAGCAAACCCCGGCCAGCACAAAGGCGATCACCAGCCCGAGCCCGACTTTTTCCGGCCGCCAGCCGCTCGCCAAGGCGAGGCCGAGCAGCACCGGCGTTGCGAGAGCGATCCGCCAGAACCCCGAAGCCACCGGCCCGGTATCCGCGAGCCGTACGAACCACCCGCCAAAGGCCAGCGCGACATTGGCGAGCAGCAATGCCGCGAACGCCAGCCGGTGGGAGCCGGCCTTTTCAGACGCAACAGATTTTCTTGGGGGCACGCGCTGATGCATGCCGCCCCTTAGCGTCCTATCTCGGGGTCGTCAGGTAGCAAAGGGAAACCCATTTATGCCGAGCCTCTTCGATCCAATCCAGTTCGGGGCGATCGCCGCGCCCAATCGTGTCGTGATGGCGCCGCTCACCCGCGGCCGCGCCACCCGCGAGCATGTGGCCCAGCCGCTGATGGGGGAATATTATGCCCAGCGCGCGAGCGCCGGGCTGATCATCACCGAGGCGACCGGCATCTCGCGCCAGGGTTTGGGCTGGCCGTTCGCGCCGGGCCTCTGGACCGACGAGCAGACCGAGGCCTGGAAGCCTGTCGTCGCCGCGGTCCATGCCGCTGGCGGCCGCATCGTCGCCCAACTCTGGCATATGGGCCGCATCGTCCATTCGAGCCTGAGCGGCGCCCAGCCGGTCTCGTCCTCGGCGACGACCGCGCCAGACAAGGCGCACACCTATGACGGCAAGCAGGATTATGAGGAGGCGCGGCCCCTGCGGCTCGATGAATTCCCCGTCCTGCTCGACGATTATGAGCGCGCCACCCGCAACGCGATCGCGGCCGGTTTCGACGGCGTCCAGATTCATGCCGCGAACGGCTATCTGATCGACCAGTTCCTGCGCGACAATTCGAACTTCCGCACTGATCATCATGGCGGCAGCCCGGAGAATCGTATCCGCCTGCTCCGTGACGTCACCGAGCGTGTCGCCAGCGTCGCCGGCGCTGACCGCACCGGCGTGCGCCTGTCGCCCAACGGCAATTCCCAGGGCGCGATCGACAGCAACCCCGAGGCCGTGTTCATCCCCGCCGCGAAGGCGCTGGCCGAGATCGGCATCGCCTTTCTCGAACTGCGCGAGCCAGGACCAGACGGCACGTTCGGCCGTTCGGAGCAGCCCAGGCTCTCGCCCGAGATCCGCCAGGTCTTTTCAGGCCCGCTGATACTCAATTCGGACTATCTCGGCGGCACCGCGCAGGAAGCGCTCGATTCTGGCGTCGCCGATGCGATCAGCTTCGGCCGCATCTTCCTCGCCAATCCCGATCTGCCCGAACGGCTGCGCAAGGGCGCGCCGCTCAATCCTGACGTCATGGCAACCTGGTACAGCCAGGGTCCGGAAGGTTATATCGATTACCCGACGCTGGAGCGTGTCGCGGCCGAATAGGCGCTACCCCAAAGGCACGAACCGAACCGGCAACCCATCCCGCGGCCGCGGGATGGGCCAGG
>JBDTXU010000558.1:0-2065 GCA_040006055.1 Sphingomonas bacterium
TGGTGATGACGAGCTGCGGCGTCTGCCACTTGGTCACGAAATTGACCGGGTTCCACTTCTCAAACTCGGTCGGCGCCTCATAATAAGGGTGTCCGCCATGCTCCCATTCGTCGAACCAGAGTTCCTCGGTCTCATAGGCCATGGCGCGCGCATCGAAGACGCCATCATGCTGGACGACGCATTTGAACCGGTCCGGCCAATTGCCCTCGATCCAGTTCATCATATAGCCGCCGTAAGAGGCGCCGAGCGCGCAGGCATTGTCGGCATCGAGCCAGGCGAACTTGGTCGCCGCCGCCTTCAGCCCCTTTTGCAGATCCTCGAGCGGCCAGCCGCCCCAATTGCTGCGGATCGCGTCAGTGAATGCCTGGCCGTAACCGGTCGAGCCGTGGAAATCGACCGCGACAAGGCCGTAACCGGCGCCGGCGAACACGGCCGGGTTCCAGCGATACGACCAGCTGTTGTTGCTTGAGCCCTGCGGCCCGCCATGGACCATGAACGCGACCGGCGCCTTGGCCCCCGCGGCAAGGCCGGCGGGTTTCACCGCATAGCCCCACACGGTGTCGTTATTCGCGCCGGCAAAGCTGAACCGGGTCACCTCAGGCATGTCGATGCCCGCGAGCTTGTCAGCATTGACCGAGGTCAGCCGCACCATCTTCTTGCCCGAGAGCATATAAAAATCGTCAGGCGCGGTCAGGCTGTTCATGGAGAATAGCAGGCCCTTCGCGGTCGGCACCACCGCGGTGACATTGCCCGTCTGGGTCAGCCGGGTGATCTTGCCGCTGGCGGCATCGATCGACCAGATCGGGTTTTCCTGCGTGTCCTCAGCCGTGACGATGATCGCCTTGCTGTCGGGCGACCAGGCGATCGAGCCGACCGAGCGATCCCAGCTTTCTGTCACCGCGCGGACAGTGCCGCTGGCGAGATCGCGGACCATCAGCACCTGCCGGTCAGCCTCATAGCCGGGCCGCTTCATCGCGAACCAGGCAAGCGACTTGCCGTCGGGCGACGCAGTCGGGAGGTTGTCCATGCCGTGGTTCGCCGGCGTCAGATTGACTGGTGCGGACGATCCGTCGGCCGGTGCCGCCCAGATATCGAGATTCACCGATAGCGGCTCCATCGGCAGGTCCGATTTCACCCCCGGCACCGGCGACTGGCGCAGCGCGAAATAGATCGTCTTGCCGTCCGGGCTCCACGATAACTCCTCGCCCCCGCCCATCGGCTTGGAAGGCGTGTCGCCGACCAGCCCGCGCTCGATCGCGACGCCGTTGCCGGGCGCCCCGTCAGCGGTCAGCGGCAGGACGAAGATCTGCGAGCGCTTGTAATCATACCAGCTCGCCCAGTGGCGGATGAACATCTGGTCGTACACGCGACCATTGCCCGCGTTCGGGTCCTTCTTCACCATTGGCGGCTCGAGGCTTGGCGCACCGATGGCGCGATCGGCAAAGACCAGCAATTTGTCGCCGGTTGGCGCGACCTTGAAGCCGCCCATGCCGCCCTTGAAGCTGGTCAGCTGCTTCGCCGCCCCGCCAGCGATCGGCACTGACCAGACCGCGTCGTCGCCGCCCTTGTCCGACTGGAAATAAACCGTCGCGCCGTCAGCGGAGAATTGCGGCGCGGTTTCGTTGACATCGACTTCGGCGACCAGCTTTTCAGGCACCGCGCCCTTTTTCGTCAGATCGAGCTTCCACAGGTCGAACCGGCCGGCATCGATCGAAAGATCGGTCTCGCGCTGCTGCCAGACGAGCCAATGGCCATCCTTCGAGACATCAGGCGCGCCGACACGCGAGAGCATCGTCACGTCGTCGATGGTGAGTTGGCGGGCGCCGGCAGGAGCAGCGGCGGCGACAAGCGCGATTATGCTCGCGGAGAGGAGTATTTTCATATGCCCGATCTGGCAGATGCCAGCGCAGGCCGCAATCGCGGGGCGGAGCATCGCGCTGAAAAATGGGTACCGGTTTTCAGCTTTTCACGTGCGACCAAAAAGCTCAGCGCGCGCCGGTGATCCGGGTAATCTCGCGCGAAACCATGGTTTCGACCATCGCCGGCAAATGGGAGTCGAGCCACT
>JBDTXU010000559.1:0-9573 GCA_040006055.1 Sphingomonas bacterium
TCGTCCAGCAGGGCATGAACGAGGATAGCCGCCAGGCGCGCCGCTATCACTGGTCTTCCGAGGCGCTGACCGATTTCCTCGAGGCGCCGCACGCCGCGATTGAGGGGCGGGCGCAGGGCCATATCGTCAACCTCACAGATGTCCGCGCGCGGGCTTCGCGCGGGGTTCAGCTCGAGCTGCTGCGCGATCTTGGGCCCGATCGGATCGTGCGCGAAGTCGCGGCGATCGATGGCCGGGATGCGTCGGCGCCCGCCCAGGCTGAGCTGCCCCACCTCGTCATGCCGGGCCATCATGATGTGCGGCCGGCCGATGTGATGCTGCGGCGCCTGCACGGCACGCTCGCCGCGGCGGCTGAATGCGGGCCCAAGGATTTCCCCGAATTGCTGCTGGTGCCGGGGGTCGGCGCCCGGACGGTGCGGTCGCTGGCGATGGTGGCTGAGGTCGTCCACGGCGCGCCCTGCCGTTTTGCCGACCCGGCGCGCTTCTCGCTCGCGCATGGCGGCAAGGATCGTCATCCCTATCCGGTGCCGATCAAGGTTTATGACCAGACGATTGCCGTCATGAAGGCAGCTGTTGCGGGGGCGAAGCTGGGGAATGAGGAGAGGCTCGGGGCGATCCGCCGGCTCGACGCCGAGGCGCGGCGGCTCGAGGCGCATGCGACCGGACCGTCGTTTCCGGCCTTGTTGGCTGAGGAGCGGCGGCGGTCGCACGACTATGGCGGGCGGAGCGTGTTTGGTTGGGAGCCGCCTGCCGATGTTGCATCAGACGCTGCCTGATCCTCTTTCCCCCTCCCGCTTGCGGGAGGGGTTAGGGGAGGGCGTGTCCGAAAACGCGCCGCCCGATATGTGACA
Organism: Sphingomonas bacterium; assembly: GCA_040006055.1. Classification (GTDB taxonomy): domain Bacteria; phylum Pseudomonadota; class Alphaproteobacteria; order Sphingomonadales; family Sphingomonadaceae; genus Sphingomonas. Next base: position 852 of record JBDTXU010000559.1, read on the forward strand.
GGCCCTCCCCCAGCCCAGTTTCAGGTGAACGATGCCCCGCATCGTTCAGGTCAGGCCGGGGGCCTGACCGACCTGAAACTCGCAAGCGGGAGGGGAGTTAGAAGGTCCCGGGCCACCCCACCCTGTATTGCCCGCCTAGTACAGAAGTTTACTCGTGCCTTCCCATGCTCTAGCGTCGCCTGCTCAATTGCATGAGCAGGGGACTGTACGGTGAAACTGGTTCGGGGCGCCTGGAAGATTCTGGTCGGCATCAAGGACGCGCTCGTCCTGATCGCGATGCTGCTGTTCTTCGCCCTTGTGTTCGGCGTGCTGTCGGCGAAACCGAGCCCCGCCACGATCCGTAACGGGGCGCTGTTGCTCAAGCTTGACGGCCAGATCGTCGAGCAACCCGAGGAAATCGATCCCTTCGCGGCGCTCAGCGGCAATGCGCCGGGGCATCAGTTCCGGCTCCGCGACCTGGTCCGCGCGCTCGAAAAGGCGAAGACCGATGACCGCGTGAAGGCGGTGGTGCTGGATCTCGATTCGTTCGGCGGCGGCTATCCGGCGGCGGTCGATGAGGTCGCGAATGCGGTGCGCGGCGTGCGCGATTCCGGCAAGCCGGTGCTGGCATATGCCACCGGCTATACCGATTCGGGATATCGCCTCGCCGCCAACGCCAGCGAAATCTGGATGAACCCGATGGGCGGCACGCTGTTCATGGGCCCGGGCGGATCGCAGCTCTATTACAAGGGGCTGATCGACAAGCTCGGCGTCAACGCGCACATCTACCGCGTCGGCAAATATAAATCCTATGTCGAGCCTTATACGCGCACCGAGGCCTCGCCCGAGGCCAAGGAAGAAGTCGTCAAGCTTTACGGCGTGCTGTTCGCGCAGTGGCAGGAGGCGATCCACAAAGCGCGACCCAAGGCGAAATTCGCCGATTTCCTGACCCAGCCGGACAAGGTGATCGTCGCGGCGCAGGGCAATGTCGCCAAGGCCAATCTCGATGCGGGGCTGGTCGACAAGCTCGGCAATCGCCTCGATTTCGGCAAGCGCGTGGCGCAGATCGCCGGCGCAGACAGCAACAAGCCGGTCGGCACCTTCAACACGATCAAATATGAAGCCTATGTCGAGGCCAACCCGCTGCCGAGCGGCGGCGACGCGATCGGTGTGCTGACGATCGCTGGCGACATCGTCGATGGCAAATCGAACGGCGGCAATGTCGGCGCTGACAGCGTCAACAAGCTGCTGCTCGACGGGCTCGCCAACAAGAAGCTGAAGGCGCTGGTCGTCCGGATCGACTCGCCGGGCGGTTCGGCGCTTGCCTCAGAGGACATGCGGCGGGCGATTGCAGAGGCAAAGGCGCAGAAACTGCCGATCGTCATCTCGATGGGCAGCCTTGCCGCCTCGGGCGGCTATTGGGTGTCGACCGCGGGCGATGTGATCTTCGCCGAGCCGACCACGATCACTGGCTCGATCGGCATTTTCGGCATCATCCCGACCTTCGAGAATACGCTGAAGAAGCTCGGCATCACCACGGACGGGGTGAAGACTACGCCGCTTTCCGGCCAGCCCGATGTGGTCGGCGGTACCAACGCCCAGACCGACGCGATCTTCCAGGCCGGCATCGAGAATGGCTATCGCGAGTTCATCACCCGTGTCTCCCAGGCGCGCAAGCTCAGCCTGGCGCGAGTCGACGAGATCGGCCAGGGCCGGGTGTGGGATGGCGGGACCGCGCATCAGCTTGGACTGGTCGATCGGTTCGGTGGGGTGAAGAATGCGATCGCCGAGGCGGCGAGGCGTGCCGGCCTCAAGCCCGAGGATGTCCATGCCGAATATCTCGAGAAGAAGCCCAACTGGCTCGCCAAACTGGCTGAGCGGATCGGGCGCTCCGACGATGACGATACGAGCAGCCAGGGCGATGATGCCTTTAGCCGGATCGTCGCCGATCGCCGCGCGATCTTCGCGCGTGCGCTCGGCGACGTGAAGCGGATCGGCACCGGTTCGGCGATTCAGGCGCGGTGCCTCGAATGCGCCAGTCTGGGTGGCCCGACCGCGTCTCGTTCGGACGTCAAGTTAATGGACTTCGTCCTGGCACGGGCGGCCCAATGATCGCGATCCGCGCCGCGCGACCCGAAGATGCCGCCGCGATCGCGGCGATCTATGCGCCCTATGTCGAGACCGGGACTGTCTCTTTCGAGCTCGAGCCGCCTGATTCCCGGGCGATGCGGACCCGGATGGCGTCTTCGGACGGGCTCTATCCCTGGCTGGTGGTGACCAATGGTGACGAGCAGGGCGGGGTGCTCGGCTATGCCTATGCGAGCAAATTCCGCGACCGGCCGGCCTATCAATATGTCGTCGAGACGTCGATCTATCTCGCCAGCGGGACTCAGGGGCAGGGCAATGGCCGCCAGCTCTACGACGCGCTGATCAACACGCTGCGGGCGCAAGGCTTTACCCATGCGATCGGCGCGATCGCACTGCCCAATGATCACTCGATCCGGCTTCACGAATCGGTGGGTTTCAGGCGGAGCGGCGTATTGCGCGAAGTCGGCTATAAGCAGGGCCGCTGGATCGACGTGGGCTATTGGCAATGCGCGCTGAATCCCGCGACCATCCCGCCGGCCGAGCCTAAGCCGTTCAGCGAAATCGGCCTCGTGCGAGACTGAGAGCTGAATTGAGCCGGGGCGCGGGTTAGGACCGCGCGGCGCCGGATGTCGGGCGCGCATTCCCGAAATCCACCGCGTCCTCCCGGGTCATTTGCAGTTGCATGCGGGCGGCGCGCGCACGCACGCGGTGCCATTTATTCATTTCGTCCCAATGCTGGGCGCCCAGCGCCCTGGCGATGTTGTCGTCGATCGCTTTCTCGCACCCGTCCCCGAGCGACATCATTACCCGTGCGAGGATTGCGATTTCATCGTCCTCGATTATCATAATTTACCTTTGCACTCCCGCGAGCAAGACGAGCGAACTGCCCGTGCCGTTCCACCGAATCGCGTCTAATGACGGATTAAGAGCGGTGAGAGCATCCGTTTCAGGGTGAATAAATCCACTAAGCAATTGTACTAAAATTGCTTGCGGGAGGTCGTGCGAGGTCAAAGATATGGAACGCGCTGGCGTGCCATTTCACCTTTCGCAGCCGCTTCCCCTCTGCGTTCCGATTCAACCGGTGCTATCTGCCGCTGCGGCCGGACGGAGCGCGAAAAAGGCGAAGGCGCGCGACGCGACCAGCGACCTAGCAACGGACCATCCTCTCGTCTAAAGCCCGGCCACTTATGACTGATACACCCGCCCCCGCCGCGCCAGATTATCGCGATACCGTCTTCCTGCCGAAGACCGACTTTCCCATGAAGGCCGGCCTCGCCGCGAAGGAACCGGCGATTCTCGAGCATTGGGCAAAGCTCGGCCTGTATGATCGCCTGCGCGAGCAGCGGAAGGGTCGCGAGCGCTTCATCCTGCATGACGGCCCGCCCTACGCCAATGGCGACATCCATATGGGCCATGCGATGAACAAGGTGCTGAAGGACATCATCGTCCGCAGCCAGTCCCTGCTCGGCAAGGACGCGCCTTATGTGCCCGGCTGGGATTGCCATGGCCTGCCGATCGAATGGAAGGTCGAGGAAGCGTACCGCGCGAAGAAGCTCGACAAGGATCAGGTGCCGGTCGCCCAGTTCCGCGCCGAATGCCGCGCTTATGCCGAGAAATGGGTCGCGGTGCAGCGCGCCCAGTTCGAGCGGCTCGGCGTGATGGGCGATTGGGAAGACCCGTACCTCACGATGAAGTTCGATGCCGAGGCGGCGATCGTAGGCGAGCTGCTGAAGTTCGCCGAGAGCGGCCAGCTGTATCGTGGCGCCAAGCCGGTGATGTGGTCGCCGGTCGAGAAGACCGCGCTCGCCGAGGCCGAGGTGGAATATGAGGATGTGGTGTCGACTCAGATCGACGTCGCGTTCGAGATCACCGAGGCGCCGAACGTGCCCGAGCTGGTCGGTGCCTATGCGGTGATCTGGACGACCACGCCGTGGACGATTCCGGTGAATCAGGCGCTGAGCTATGGGCCTGAGATAGAGTATGTGCTTCTTGAGACGACGTCTGGTCTCAAGATACTCGTTGCCGAACAACTGCAAGGTGCTTTCGGCAAGCGCACCCGCGCTGCTGCCTCGAGCGGCGGCTATCAGGATGACCGGGTCTCCGATGGAAACGACCAAGAGCTTTGGCGCGGTAAGGGCTCGCAGCTCGCCGGTGCCGTCGCCCGGCACCCGATGCACAAGCTCGGCGGATTTTTCGCCAAGCCGCGTCCGTTCCTGCCCGGCGATTTCGTCACCACTGATGCCGGCACCGGCCTCGTCCATATGGCGCCGGACCACGGCGAGGACGATTTCCTGCTGTGCAAGGCGCACGGTATCGATCCGGTCTTCGCGGTCGATGGTGCCGGCATGTTCCGGCCCGACTGGCTCTGGCTGGGCGGGCAGGGGAGCGTCATCAACAAGAAGTTCGTCGCCTCGGACGGGCCGATCTGCAGCGATCTGCGCGAGGCCGGTGCGCTGCTCGCGGCGTCCGACGATTTCGCGCACAGCTATCCGCATAGCTGGCGCTCCAAGGCCAAGGTGATCTTCCGGGCGACGCCGCAATGGTTCATCCCGATGGACCAGACTCAGCCGGCGCACGCGGTTGCCGAGCCGATCGAGCTCGGCGTCGATGTCGGCTTCGCGCCGGTGCTTGGCCACGGGATCGGCAATGCGCCGACGCTGCGGGAAATCGCGCTCGACGCGATTGAGCGGACGCGCTGGGTGCCTGAGCGTTCGCGGAACCGGATCCGGGCGATGGTCGAGCAGCGGCCCGACTGGGTGATCTCGCGCCAGCGTGCCTGGGGTGTGCCGATCGCGCTCTATGTCGATCGCGCCACCGGCGAATATCTGAACGATGCCGCGGTCAACACGCGCATCGTCGAAGCGTTCAAGGCCGGCGGGGCTGATGCCTGGTTCGCCGCCGATCATCAGGCCTTGCTCGGCGAGAAATACCGCGCCGAACATTATGAGGTGATCACCGACATCCTCGATGTCTGGTTCGACAGCGGCTCGACCCACGCCTTTGTGATCGAGGCGCGCTACGGCGAGGGCACGCGCGCGAACCTGTATCTCGAAGGCTCGGACCAGCATCGCGGCTGGTTCCAGTCGTCGCTGCTGGAAAGCGCCGGCACGCGTGGCCGCGCGCCCTATGATGCTGTCCTGACCCATGGCTTCGCGCTCGACGGCCAGGGCCGGAAGATGTCGAAGAGCCTCGGCAATGTCGTCGATCCGCTCAAGATCATCCAGGAATCGGGCGCCGATATCCTGCGCATGTGGGTCGCGCAGACCGATTATTTCGAGGATGTGCGGATCGGCAAGGAGGTGCTGAACACCACCTCCGACGCCTATCGCAAGCTGCGCAACACCTTCCGCTACATGCTCGGCGCACTCGACGGTTTCACGGATGCGGAGAAGGTCGACACGCGGCACATGCCCGAGCTCGAGCTCTATGTCCTGCACCTGCTCGGCCGGCTCGATGTCGAGCTGAAGGCGGCGACGGAGAATTACGAGTTCAACCGCTATCTGCGGCTGCTGACCGATTTCGCGGCTGAGGACCTGTCGTCCTTCTTCTTCGATATCCGCAAGGACAGCCTTTATTGCGATGCGCCGAACGACCCCAAGCGGCGGGCGTATCGCACGGTGCTCGACGTGCTGTTCCACGCGCTGGTCCGCTACGCCGCGCCGATCCTGTGCTTCACCGCCGAGGAAGTGTGGCAGGCGCGTTTCCCGAGCGAGGACGGATCAGTCCATTTCCTCGAATGGCCTGAATTGCCAAAGCTTCCGGGTGATGACGCGGTGGCGACGAGCTGGTCCGATGTACGGGCCCTGCGCGAGCAGGTGACCGAGGCGATCGAGCCGCTGCGCCGCGAGAAGATCGTGCGCTCGAGCCTCGAGGCCGAGGTGACCGTCCCGAAATCGGCCTTGTCGCCCGAGGCGCTTGCCGAGATTTTCATTGTCGCGAAGGTGAGGGCGGGCGATGCCGTGTCCGTCACCCGCACTGAGTTCCACAAATGCGGCCGCTGCTGGCGCCTCCTGCCCGAAGTCGTGCAGGACGGTGCTCTTTGCGATCGCTGCACCAAGGTCGTTTCCTGATGCGCAAGCTTCCTGTCATTGGATTGGTAACCGGCGCTATCCTGTTCATTGCGGATCAGGCGGCGAAATATGGCATCACCAACAGCCTCGGCCTGAACGAGATGGGCGAGGGGCGGGAGATCAGCTCGATCTTCACGTTGCGCTTCGTCGCGAATCACGGCGTGTCGTTGGGAATGCTGCACGCCGATACCGAGGCGATGCGCTGGGGCCTGGTGGCCCTGACGGCTGCGATCGCGGTCGGCGTGCTGGTGTGGATGTTCCGCGAACCCAACCGCCAGGACCAGATCGGTCTTGGCCTGGTGATGGGTGGTGCGGTCGGCAATATCCTCGATCGCGTGCGGTTCGGCTATGTCGTCGACTTCGCCGATCTGCACTTTGGCGAGTGGCGGCCCTTTTTGGTCTTCAATGTCGCGGATGCGGCGATTACGATAGGCGTGCTCATCCTGCTTGTGCGAGCGCTGCTTGTGCGCGACAAGCCCCGGGCAGGGCGTGCTTCAGTGGAGAATATGAATGCGTAAGTTGGTGTCGATCGCAACCGGGCTCGGCGTCGCCGTCCTGCTCTCCGGCTGCGCCCATGGCGGCCGGGAACATGCGAGGCCCGACGAGTTCGCGGTCGGTCGCCAGGCGCCCCTGATGATTCCGCCCGATTTCGCGCTGACCCCGCCGCAGCCGGGCGCCGCCCGCGCCAACGACGTCAGCCCCAACGCCCAGGCGCTCGACGCTCTGTTCGGCGGCCCGTCCCAGCGCAGCGCTGCCGAGAGCGCGACGATCACCGCAGCCGGCGCTGACGTTGCCGATCCCGGTATCCGCTCCGCCGTCGGCGATCCGGGCACCAATGTCGTCGACAAGGGCTCGACCACCCGCGACATCGTCGCCGCGCCGCAGGGCGACGGCCAGGACGCCAAAACCACGGCGAAGTGAGGGGCGCACTCCTTCCTGTTCGTCACCCCGGACGTGTTCCGGGGTCCATGGTTCCGCACCGCAACGCCTGCGAAGCTTTCGGAAACATGGATGCCGGAACACGTCCGGCATGACGGTTAAGTAGAAGGGAGCGATCGATGCGCGCGATCCTGATTCGCAGGCTCGCGACGGCGATCCCCACGCTCCTCGCCGTCATCCTTCTCTCATTCGTGCTGATGCGCGCGGCGCCGGGCAGTCCGTTTGACGCCGAGCGCCCGCTCGACCGCGCAACGCGCGCTGCCTTTACCGCCGCTTACGGCCTCGACAAGCCGCTGCCCGAACAGGCGGCACGCTATCTGGGCGGCGTGCTTACCGGGGATTTCGGGCCCTCCCTCGTCCATAAGGATTTCACGGTCGGTGCGCTGATCGCGCAGGGGCTGCCGGTATCGCTGACGCTTGGCGGGCTGGCGCTGGTGCTTTCGCTGTGCCTCGGGATCGGCGGTGCGGTGGTTGCGGGGACTCATGCCGGCGGGCTCCTCGACCGCATCATCATGGTCAAGGCGACCTTGCTGACCGCGATCCCTACCTTCGTGACCGGACCGGCCCTGGCGCTGGTCTTCGCATTATGGCTGCAATGGCTGCCGGTATCGGGGCTGGACGGCGCTACCTCGCTTGTCCTCCCGGTCATCGCGCTGGCGCTGCCCGTCGCCGGCGCAATCGCGCGGTTGGCGCGGGCCGGGCTGACGGTCGCGCTGGCGCAGGATCATGTGCTGGCCGCACGGGCACGCGGGCTTTCGCCGCGCAGCATATTGTTGCGGCACGCGCTCCGCCCGGCGCTGGTGCCGGTGGTGAGCTATCTCGGCCCGGCCGCGGCGGGCTTGCTGACTGGGGCGGTCGTTATCGAGACGGTGTTCGGACTGCCCGGACTTGGCCGCTATTTCGTCCAGGGTGCGCTCAACCGCGACTACCCGCTCGTGCTGGGCGTCGTGATTCTCTACGCGGCACTGATCCTGCTCTTCAACCTCCTCGCTGACCTTGCTTATGGCTGGCTCGATCCCCGCGTGCGCGGATGAGGATCGCGGGCTGGACGATCGTCACGGTTGCACTCGCCGCGCTGTTGCTGCCCGTGATGCTGCCCTGGGGCTATGACCAGATCGACTGGGATCATGTCCGCGCGGCGCCCTTCACCCATGGCCATCTGCTTGGAACTGACAGCGTCGGGCGCGACCTGCTCGCACGCACAATGATCGGCACGCGCATCACGCTCGCGGTCGCGGGCGCGGCGGCGCTGGTCGCCTTGCTGATCGGCGCAGCCTGGGGCGCGCTTGCCGGCTGGGCCGGCGGGCGGGTCGACGAGGCGATGATGCGGGTGGTCGATGCGCTCTATGCGCTGCCCTTCATGTTCGTCGTCATCCTGCTGATGGTCGCGTTCGGGCGGTCGATCGTCCTCGTCTTTCTCGGCATCGGCGCTGTCGAATGGCTGACGATGGCGCGGGTCGTGCGCGGACAGGTGATGGCGCTGCGCCATCGCCCTTATGTGCTTGCGGCCGAGGCTGCGGGAGCGCCGCCAAAGGCAATCCTTCTGCGCCATATCCTGCCGAATGTGGCCGGCGTTGCGCTTGCCTATCTCGTGCTGACGGTGCCGCAGGTGGTGATGGTCGAGAGCTTCCTCTCCTTCCTCGGGC
>JBDTXU010000560.1:0-1644 GCA_040006055.1 Sphingomonas bacterium
CCGATATCTTCGAAGCCTGGACGAAGCCGGAGCATGTGGCCTGCTGGTGGGATGCGGCCGGCGAGCCGCTGACGATCTGCGAGATCGACCTGCGGCCGGGCGGTGCGTTCAAATTCGTTACGCGGGGCCATCCGGACATGGTTTTCGGCGGCACCTATCATGAGATCACACCGCCCGACCGCCTGGTGTTCGAAGCGATCGGCACCATGGGGCGGGTGCTGCTTCAGGATGTCGCGGGGCAGACGCATATGCGTGTCGAGATCGAGTGCGGCTCAGCCGAGCAGCTCGAGCAATATCTGAAGATGGGGATCGATACCGGCACGTCGCAGACGCTCGACAATCTCGTTGCCTATGTGCGGAGATCGGGCGTTCTGGCTTGAGCGCTGGCGTATCGATTCCTGTCAAAAACTCGGCGCGCCGGACCTTTCCCCCTTGACCGGCGGTTACCCAGGTTCGCCTATGTGATGACCGGCCCCGCGACGCGTGGATCCGCGAAATGAGGGAGGGGTTGGTGTCGCGTTCAATTGCCATGCCGGCCCTGGGCCTCCTGCTGCTGGCGACGGGCTGCAGCCACAGCGTCCGGTCGCCCGCCCCGCCCAGGGTTGACGACGCGCCGGACTTTCCGCTGCAGACATCGACAATCGTCGTGCCGATCTCGGGGTCGCTCGACGATCTTCAGCGCGCGCTCGAGCGCGAGACACCGACGCGGCTCTGGAGCATCGACAAACAGCTCGACACCTGCGTCGCCGCCAAGCGGGTGGACCTCGGGATCGTCAAAGTGAAAGTCCTGCCGAACCTCGGCTGCCGCGTTATCGGCACCGTGACGCGCGGCAAGCTGATCCTCGGCGGCAGCGGGGATCGGCTGACGATCACCATCCCGGTTCACGCGACAATCGCCGCCAAGAAGGTCGGCGGGATGGTGTCGAAGACCGCGACCGGCGACGCGGTCGTCCAGGCCGTGGCGCGGCTGTCGATCGCGGGGAACTGGTCTCCCGTGGCCAAGGTGACGATCGACTATGACTGGACCACGCCGCCCGGCATCGACTTTCTGGGGCAGCGGATCGAATTTGCCAGCAAGGCGGATGCCCGGCTGAAGCCGGTGATCGCGGGACTGGAGAAGAGCCTGCCGCGCGAGCTCGGTAAGCTCGATCTGCACGCGCGGCTCGCCTCCGCCTGGCAGCACGGCTTCACGTCGATCATGCTGAACCGGGAGCGTCCGCCCGCCTGGATGCGCGTGACGCCGAAGCGCCTCGGCTTTGGCCGCTATCGTATCGATCGTCGCGCGCTGGTGCTGACGCTCCGCGCCGACGCGCTGACCGAGACCTTTGTCGGCGACCGCCCGGCCGACCCGGTCGCAACGCCGCTGCCGCCGCCCACGCCGGTGACCGGGAAATATGGGCTCAATTTCTTCATTCCGGTGCTGGCCGATTATGCGCAGCTTGAACCCGTCGTCCTGCGAGCATTGGTGAAACGCGCGCAAAAGGGGATCACGCTGGCCGGCATTGGCCCGGTCGACGTCCAGTTCGACAAGGTGACGATCTATGCCACCACTGGCGGCCATCTCGCGGTGGGTATCGTCGCCCGGGCCAAGGCCGAGGGCCACGCCTTGCTGTCGACCAAGGGCGAGGTCTGGCTGACGGCGGT
>JBDTXU010000561.1:0-3675 GCA_040006055.1 Sphingomonas bacterium
CGGAAGGTCTCGGGATCGCGGCTGTCGAGGCTGACATTGATCCGGCGCATGCCCGCCGCGACCATCGCCTCGGCATGATCAGCAAGGTGATTGCCGTTGGTCGTCATCGTCAGCTCTTCGAGGCCGGTACCGACATGGGCGCCCAGCCGTTTGACGAGATCACCGACATCGCGCCGGACGAGCGGCTCGCCGCCGGTCAGGCGGATCTTGCGGGTGCCGCGGGCGATGAAACGCTCGGCGATGATCGCGATCTCTTCGAGGCTGAGCAGGGCGGCGCGGGGCAGGAAGGTCATCTGCTCGGCCATGCAATAGCGGCAGCGCAGATCGCAGCGATCCGTCACCGAGATCCGCAAATAGCTGATCGTGCGGCCATGACGGTCGATCAGGGCGGGGGCGCAGGCCATGTGGGAGGAGCTAAGCCTTCGCGGGTTCAGTAACAACCCGTTTAAAGTGTGGGGCGATGCTGAAAAAGCGCGATCACCCCTTGTAAACTGCCGAAAGTGCATGGAGTGGCTGGGGTGGCGCGTGGAAACGGGGGAGGGTCGTGACGGAAACCGCATCATCTCATGCCCCACCGCTGTTCATCCTGTCGTTCAGGCAGCGCGATGAGCTTGCCACACTCGCCGCCGGCGCCGGGTGGCAGGTGGTCGCGGCGCGGCGCGCGGCGGGGGCCGAACGGCGTTTCCTGACGAGCGGCGCTGCGATCGCGGTGATCGATGCGCGCGGCGCGTTGGAGGATGGGCTTGAGGCTGCGTCGTCGATCGGCGGCGTGATCGCAGCGAATGGCGGCGCGCTGCTCGCGCTCGTGTCGCGCGGCGACACCAATGCGATCGCTTCGTTCTTCGATGCAGGCGCGACGCATTTCCTCGCAAGCCCGTTCAGCGAAGCCGAGTTCGTCCAGGCGCTGCGCTACGCCGCCCGGCATGCAGAGCGCATGGCCGGCGAATGGCGGGCAAGCGGATCGGCCGAGCCCCTGGGCTGGCGGCTCGATATCGCCAGCCGCGCATTGCAGCTGACTCCGGCCTTTGCCCGGCTGCTCGGTGTCGACGAGCAGCCGCGGCTGATCGCGCTGTGGCGACGGATCGATCCGGCCGAGCGCCACGCGGGGATTGCAGCGCTGCGGCGGCTTTCGGCAACGCACAGCGCGACTGCGTTCGCCCATGATCTCCCCGGGGTTGGGCGGATCGTCCAGCATCTGCAATATGATGCGAGGAACCAGCGGATCGATGCGCTGGTCGAGACTCTGGGCAGCGCGCCCGAGCCGGCTTCGGTGCTGCGCGATGCGCTCCTCGGGTCCCAGGACGCCGCCGGTGCGCGGCGCTGGCTCGATCGGCGCCTGGCTGACCCAGATGGCAGGCCGCTGTCGGCGATGCTGATCGCGCTCAATCGCTTCGACATCGTCAACACGGCTTATGGCCGGGCGGCGGGCGACGATCTTCTCCGCGCCGCCCTGAAGCGGATCGAGGATGTGGCTGACGGCGCACTCGCGGTGCGGCTTGGCGGATCGGAATTCCTGGTCGCGATCGAGGACCGGGGCGCCCGCGTCGACCTTGTCGCCGAGCGGGTCGCCGGCGAACTGGCGCGGCCATTCGTGACTGGCGAAGCGATTGCCGTGCTCGGGTGCCGCATCGGCATTGCCGGGCGCGAGCCGGGGGACAATGCCGCAAGCCTGTTGCGCCGCGCGAGCGAAGCGCTGGCCGACGCCCGCGCCTCGGACAGCGCGACGGTGCGCACCGCCGATTCGCGTGGCGACGAAGCTTCGCTCGAGGCGCTGGCGGTCGAGCTGCACCATGCGATCGAGCGGGGCGAGATCGACATCCTGTTCCAGCCTCAGGTTTCGGTTTCCACCGGGACCATGGTTGGCGTCGAAGCGCTGGCGCGTTGGGATCATCCGGTGCTGGGGACGATCGGTGCCGACACGTTGTTCGCGGCGGCGGCGCGCGCCGATCTCGAGATCGGCCTTTCCGACCATATTCAGCGGATCGTGCTCGCGCGGGCGGCTGCATGGCCGAGCGGATTGCGGGGAATCCGGCTGTCGCTCAACCTGACCGCGGCGGACATTGCGCGCCCGGGCTTTGCCGATCTGTTCCTCGACCGGGTCGATGCGAGCGGCTTTCCGCGCGGGCGGTTGACGGTGGAGATTGTCGAGAGCGGCCTGATCGAGGATCTCGGCGCGGCGGCGGGCTTGCTCGCCTCGCTGCGGAGGGCCGGCCTGCGGGTCGCGATCGACGATTTCGGGACGGGATATTCGAGCCTCGCCTATCTCAAATCCCTGCCGCTCGATTATCTCAAGATCGACAAGAAGCTTGCCCAGGACATCACCGGCACGACCCGCGACCGTGTGGTGGTGCGCGGCGTGATCGACATGGCGCGGTCTCTCGGGTTGGTGGTGATCGCCGAGGGCGTGGAGACGCAGGCGCAGCTCGAACTGCTCGCGAAGGAAGGGTGCCAGATCTATCAGGGCTTCCTCTATTCCGAGCCGGTATCGGGCGAGGCGCTGGCGGCAATGGCGGTCAGCGCTTGAGCGGGATGTGAAGGGAGCGAGATGATGCGTGGGATGATCCTGCTCGGGCTCTTGCTGGCGACGCCTGTTGCCGGCCAGACGGACAGGCCGATGGCGGCCTCGGCAGCTACGGCCCAGGCCGGCGTGGCGGCCGCCATGGACGATAGCGCGGCCGGCTGGAACGCCGGCAATCTCGAGCGGTTCGTCGCGGTCTATGCCCCCGATGCCACCTTTGTGACCGAGAAGGGGCTGGTGCGGGGGCGGGCCGCAATTGCCGACCGTTATCGCCCCAGTTTCACGGGCGGTGCCAACAAACGCAGCAAGCTCAGCTTCGAGACCTTGGGTAGCCGGATCGTCAGCCCGACCCACCTGCTGCTGTGGGCGAGGTGGACGCTGACCCCGGCCGATACGGCGGCAAAGGACGATACGGGGATGACGACTTTGCTGTTCGAGCGCGGGCCCGAAGGCTGGCGGATCATTTCGGACCATAGCAGCTGAAGGCATCGGCGGGCGGAGATTGAGCGCGGGCTGGCTGTTCCTGGCTGTTTTCAGCGATATATTTTTTTGCTGGCTGTTATGGTGGATTTCGTGCCGGTTATTTTCGTTGTAAGTCAACCGCTTGCGCGCGGTTTGGCTGTTCCTGAATAACAGCCAGAAAACAGCCAGCTTTTTCGCCGGAACAGCCAGTATCAGCCAGCGAACAGCCAGCGCGTGATTCAACTCATGTGCGAAATCGGTTTTAAAGGCGGCGCGACGATCCATGACCGACGGCGTGGCATCGGCGCGGAAGAATTTGAATCAGCGCCGGCAGCTTACTCGGCGCTGGTGATGATCAACTGGCGCATGAGCGCGCGCGGCAGGGGTTCATCGAAGCGGCAGCCGATCCGGCCGTCGGCACACCAGACGACGGTCGCGGCCATGGGCGGGCTGCCGTTAAGCCCCAGCCACAGGCGGTCGCCGGGCGCATGCCGGGTCGATGAAACAAGGCGGCAGCCATAGGTTGAAATGTCGCACAGGTCAGCGGCCAATTTCCGCGCACGGCTAGATTGCGCGGTTGTCCGGGTGATGTGGACCGAATGGCGTGGCTCGGCACGCAGATCAAGCGACGCCGCCTGCACAGTGCGAAACTGAGATGCTCGTGTAGCCATGTTTTTCCCCGACCCGCTCAAAGG
>JBDTXU010000562.1:0-16138 GCA_040006055.1 Sphingomonas bacterium
CGAGGCGATATTTGAGCACGAAGGTGGTGACGCCGAAACGATTGAGCGCGCGCGCCGGCATCACCCCTTCGTTCACCCAGACGAGCATGCGGTGGCCGCCGCCCGGGATCACGATAATGCCGACGCCATTGGCATGGGCGGGGTCGGCCCGGAACACGGTCAGTGATGGCGCGTGGACATTGTGGATATAGGTGTTCTCGACGATCTCCGCCTCGCCGCGACGTGCCTCGCTGCCGGGAGCGCCCTGTGGCCACAGCGTTATCGTCGGCGCGGCAACCTGCGCCGGCGCACTGGCGGTGGTGGCAAGCGCAACCATGGCTGCGCTGACGCCTGGCCAGGCACGCGTCACGAGTGCCTCAGCTGAAGCTCGGGCGCAGCGACCGGGTTGGTGAGCCAGTTCAGCACCTCGTCGACGAGCAATTCGGGCGGTGCCTGGGTATAGAGCCGCAGCGCCGCCTCGTCGGAGGTCGGGCGCTCGAGCGTGGCAAGCTGGCTCTCCAGCAGGCTGGGCGGCATATAATGGCCTGGTCGCTGGGCCAGGCGACGGCGCAGTTCGTCGGGATCATTGTCGAGGAACACGAAGCGGGTCGCGGCCGGGACCGCATCGGCGATGCGAGTGCGATAGCTGCGCTTGAGTGCTGAGCATGCCGCGACGGCAAAGCCATGAGTCTTGACCTCTCCCGCCATGGCCGTGCCGATGCGATCGAGCCATGGCCAACGTTCCACGTCCGTCAGTGGTTGGCCGGAGCGCATCATCTCGATCGAAGCCGGAGCGTGGAAGCTATCGCCCTCAATGAAACCGCACCCCAATCGTGCCGCGAGCAGCGCGCCGAGCGTGGACTTGCCGCTCCCGCTGACGCCCATGACGACAATTGCTGCCCGGTCGATTCCATTGCGACTCTCTGCCGATTGCACGCGTCTTCCCCGACTCTTTCGCCAGATTCTCTGGGCGATCGCCGCCGGACGCGGGGCGATCAGGTACCAGCGTATCGGCTGTGCGGGTCGCGCCGAAAACTACGACCTTGGTCGCGGGTGATCGCCTCGCCATTCCGCCTTAAACCATTGGCTGGCAACGCTTGGCGCGCCGGTGACGCGATAGGGGCATGAAAACTCTTGGTTGCCTGGTGCACGGACGTTAACGTTAACTAGGTGATTCCCGCCGCCCTTTTACCGGGGCGGTCCGGGCAGGTTTCAATGAGAACATGAAAAAAACAGGAGAGGTTGAGATGATGGGAGTTCAGGTTTCTTTGCACCGGGCGCGGCTGCTGGCTTCGGTCGGAGCGGCGCTGGCGATCGGCATCGCACTGCCGGCTGAGGCCCAGCAGGTCGCGGCAAATGCCGCCAGCCCGGCTGCCGCCCAGCAAGTCGCCGATCCCGCCGCGCCGGCCGATCAAGCCGATGCGCCCAAGACTGGTGAAGACATTATCGTCACCGGTTCGCGCATCACGGTGAGCGGCTTCACCGCGCCCACGCCGACCCAGGTGATTGGCGCCGCCGATCTCGCCAGGAACGCCGAGCCCAACGTCTTCACCACCATCGCCCAGCTTCCCTCGCTACAGGGTTCGACCGGCACCTCCGTCAACGTCAACAGCACGTCGAGTGGCCTGCAGGGCCTGTCGTCCTTCTCGCTCCGCGGCCTTGGCGCGATCCGCACGCTGACGCTGCTCGATCAACAGCGTGTCGTCGGCGCCAACGTAACCGGCGTGCCCGATATCAGCCTGTTCCCGCAGTTGCTGATCAAGCGCGTCGATGTAGTGACCGGCGGCGCCTCGGCGTCCTACGGCTCGGACGCGGTGGGCGGCGTGGTCAACTTCATCACCGACAAGAGGTTCGAGGGCTTCAAGGCCAATATCGCCGGCGGCATCACCAACTATGGCGACGACAAGCAATATCTCATCCAGGCCGCGGCGGGTCACAATTTCGGCGCGCTGCACGTCGAGGTGAGCGGCGAATATGATCATGAGGATGGCATTCCCTCGCCACGTTTCGGCGAGGCCGGCGCCAATGGTCGCCACTGGTATCGCACCACCACCTTCATCAATCGTGGCACTAGCGCTAGCGTTCTTAATGATGGTTCGCCGCAATTTCTCGTTCGCGATCACGCTCAGGCCTATCAATACACGAAATACGGCCTGATCAACGCCGGCCCGCTCCAGGGCACAGCCTTCGACGTGAACGGCAATCCGTTCACCTTCAACTATGGCGGCGGCACGCCGGCCAAGAACGCGGCCGGCACCGTGAACGGCTGCTATTCGGCCGGCGCTTTCTGTCTCGGCGGCGATCTGTCGGGCAATGTCGGCAACGGCACCACGCCCCAATCGGCGCTGAAGCGATGGGACGTCTATACCCGGGTCGGCTACGATCTCGACGACAACAACGAGATCTACGCGACCGTCAACATCGCCCGCGTAGACACGAGCAACACGCCGAATCCGGGCGCGAACAAGACGAACCTCGTCATTCAGTGCGGCACGACGAATGCGCTCGCCAATCCCTTTTTGCCGGCATCGATCCAGCAAGCCTGCACCAACGCTGCCATCAGCACCTTCCAGTTCGGCACCTCGAACGGCGAGCTGCCGAAGGACATCACTGTCTATCCGAGCCGCAAACAATACCGCTTCGTCCTGGGCGCCGCTGGCAAGCTAGACCTTGGAGGCGGAACCTGGACCTACGACATCTATGGTCAGCATGGTGAGAACATCACCGACATCCATGTCGAGAATATCACGCTCAACCCGCGCTATAGCGCCGCGGTCCAGGCGATTTCGCTTGGCGGGCAGATCGTCTGCGCTGATCCGGTCGCCCGGGCCAATGGCTGCGTTCCGCTCAACATCTTCGGCGGCGCGACGCCAAGTGCGGCAACGCTCGCCTATATCTCGCCGGCCAACGGTCCTTTCCAGCATACCCGCCAGACCCAGGATGTGGTGAGCGCCAGCTTCAGCGGCTCACCCCTCACACTTCCGGCTGGCCCGCTCGCAGTGGCGTTCGGTGGAGAGTATCGCAAGGAATTCTACCACGTCACTGCCGATCCCTATGGCAACGGCGCGCTTCCCGAGACGCCGTATAACGCTGCATATCCCGCCGATCCGCTGCTCTCGACCAACGGCGCAAACTGGTATGCGGGCAACTATCATTCCGGGCGCGGCCGCTACTCGGTGTATGAAGGCTTCCTCGAGCTCAACGTGCCGCTGTTCAAGTCCGATACGGCTGGGCGCGCGAACCTGAACGTCGCCGGCCGCGCGACGCATTACTCGACCTCGGGCACCGTCTACACCTGGAAGATCGGCGGCACCTGGGACACGCCATTCGACGGTATCCGCTTCCGCGCCGTTACGTCGCGGGATGTGCGTGCGCCCAACCTCTCCGAGCTGTTCGCGGCGCCTACCACGACGACCCAGCCCAACTTCACCAACCCCGATCCGAACCGGCCTTCCAACCAGCCCCAGACGCTGACCGTCTTCCAGAACACGATCGGCAACCCTGCGCTGAAGCCTGAGGTCGCGCACAATACCGAGGTAGGTGTCGTGCTGTCAGGGGCGTCCTGGTTGCCGGCGGGTTTCTCCGCTTCGGTCGATTATTATCATATCAAGATCGACGGGGTGATCTCCACGCTCGGTGCGCAGCAGGAGGTCAATCTTTGCTATCTGGGCGGTCTCACCCAGCTCTGCGGCGCAATCAATTTCTATCCGACCGATGGCTCGACGCCCTATGTCAACGTCCAGGCATTCAATCTCGCCTCGATCAAGACCGATGGCTTCGACATCGAGGTGGGTTACCGCAAGCGCGTGCTCGGCGGCACCCTCTCGCTCCGCGCGCTGGCGACTCATGTCAGCCATTTCATCACCGATCAGGGCATCCCCGGCACGATTCTGGTGGATACGGCGGGCGTGAACGCGGGCAATACGCCGCATTGGAAGCTGCTGGGTGTCGAGAGCTTTGAAACCGACAAGTTCAGCTTCAACCTGCAGGAACGCTGGTTCAGCAACGGCACTTATGCGAACACTTATGTCGTCTGCAGCGCCGGCACCTGCCCCACTGGGCGCAGCTCGGCCGACAACAGCAATTATCCGACGATCGACACCAACCGGATGAAGGGTGCCTTCTATCTCGACATTGGCGGATCATACAAACTGACGCCCAAGTTCAGCGCCTATTTCAAGATCGACAATGTGTTCGACAAGGCGCCTGAGCCGTCGCCGCAGGGCAACACCGGCGTCGACGTCAATGCCGCGCTCTACGATCTGCTGGGCCGCTTCTACCGGGTCGGCGTCCGCTACAATTTCTGAAGGGCGGGGCTGGCATATCGTGCCGGCTCAGCTCAACCGTTCTCCCTACTTCGTCCCGATCGCAAGGTCGGGACGCCTTTTTTCGCCTGTGATGCCGGGGCGGACCGGCTGCCAGAGGAGCGCCCGAATGATGAGCAGAATCGCCTTTGCCCTTGTGCTGCTGGCGGCTCCCGGCGTTGCCATGGCGGGACCCTCGGCCCTGCCGACCGCGCCGGTCGATCCGCGCGCTGTCACCGTTTCCGGGCAGGGCGACGGGCGTGCCGACGACAGCGCGGCGCTGCAAAGCGCGATCGACGCCGCGGCGGCGAAGGGCGGCGGTGGCATCGTGTTCGTGCCGTCAGGCCGTTACCGGGTCAGCCGCACCATCTATATCTGGCCGGGCGTCCGCGTGTTCGGCGTCGGCGCCACGCGACCGGTGATCACGCTCGGCGACGCGACGCCCGGCTTCCAGCGCGGCATCGCCAATATGGTGATCTTTGCCGGCGCCAAGCGCGGCGAGCTGAAGCGCGTGCCATTTCCGCCGCCCGGCAGCGTGCCTTATGATCCCGCGATCGCCGATGCCAATCCGGGCACCTTTTACTCGGCGCTGAGCAATGTCGACTTCGCGATCGGCAAGGGCAACCCGGCGGCGACGGCAATCCGCTTTCACGCCGCGCAGCACGCCTATCTCAGCCATATCGACTTCGATCTGGGCTCGGCGCTGGCAGGGATATACCAGGTCGCGAACATCGCCAGCGACTTGCACTTCCGCGGCGGTCGATACGGCATCCTGACCGAGAATACCTCGCCCATGTGGCAGTTCACCCTGCTCGATTCGAGCTTTGACGGGCAGCGTGGCGCCGCGATCCGCGAGCATCAGGCGGGGCTGACACTGGTCAACGTCGTAATGCGCAATGTGCCGGTCGGGATCGACATCGATCCGGGCTATGGCGACTGGCTATGGGGCAAGAATGTCCGCTTCGAGCATGTCGCCCGTGCCGGTGTCCTGATCTCGAGCGAAGCCAGCGCCTATACCCAGATCGGCTTCGAGAATGCGGTCGCCAGCGACACCCCGGTGTTCGCGCGCTTCCGCGATAGTGGGAAGATCGTGGCGGGGGCAGGCCGCGCTTATCGTGTCGCCACGTTCAATCATGGGCTTGCGATCGCCTCGCCGGGTGCGGCGGGGAAGACCGCGACCGTGATGAATGCCGCGCCCCTCGGAACGCCGGCACCGCTCGTGCCACCAGCGCTTCCGTCGCTTCCGGCGGCCGATCTGTGGACCAATGTCAGAAGCCTCGGCGTCAAGGGCGACAATGCCAGCGACGATACCGCCGCGATCCAGGCTGCGATCGACCAGCACCGCGTGCTGTATTTCCCGTCCGGCCGCTACATCGTGAGCGACACCCTCCGTCTCAAGCCGGACACAGCGCTGATCGGCCTGCACCCGAGCCTCACCCAGATCGTCCTGCCCGACCATAGTCCCGGCTATCAGGGCGTCGGCGCACCCAAGGCACTGATCCAGTCAGCCGATGGCGGCGATGCGATCGTCTCGGGGGTCGGGATTGCCACCGGCGGCATCAATCCCCGCGCGACCGGCCTGTTATGGACCGCCGGTGCGGGTTCGTTCGTGGATGACGTGAAATTCCAGGGCGGCCACGGCACTGATCTGCCCGACGGCACGCGCTTCGATCCCTATAACGCCAATCACAGCGGCGATCCCGATCCGAACAAGCGCTGGGACGCGCAATATCCCAGCCTGTGGGTGACGCGCGGCGGCGGCGGCACTTTTTCCGGCATCTGGACGCCCAACACCTATGCCCAGGCCGGCATGTACGTGTCGGACACCGATACGCCCGGGCATGTCTATGAGATGTCGAGCGAGCATCACGTCCGCACCGAGTTCGCGCTGAACCGGGTCGCGCATTGGGAGTTGCTCGCCCCCCAGACTGAGGAGGAAGTGGGCGAGGGCCAGGACACCGTCTCGCTCGACATCCGCGATTCGCACGACATCCTTATCGCCAACTACCACGCATACCGCGTAACCCGGTCGATCAAGCCGGCCGCGAGCGCCGTCCGGCTCACCAACGCCGCTGACATTCGCTTCCGCAACGTGCACGTAAACGCCGAGAGCGGCATTGGCCTGTGCCAGGACGACACCTGCTTCACCTATCTGCGCGCCAGCAAATTCCCCTATGAAAATGCGATCGAGGACGTGACTCACGGCATCGCGGTGCGCGACCGCGAATTCGCGACGCTCGACATTCCGGCAAATCCGGCTCCCGTCGCGCCGTCGATCTACCCCGCTGGCGCCAAGCTCGAAAAACTCGCTGACGGCTTCTATTCGATCTCCGGCGCGGCGGTCGCGCCGGACGGGACGCTCTACTTTGTCGATCACCGTCAGCAGCGAATTTACGCCTGGTCGGAAGCGCGCAAACTGACGGTCGTGCGGGACAGCCCGCTCGATCCGGTCAACCTCGCGGTGGCGCGTTCGGGCGATGTGCTGGTTCTGTCGTCCGATGGCCCGGCGGGTACTGTATACAGCTTCAAGCCGGGCGGGCGGGACGATGCGCTGACCGTCATCGCGCCAGGCGTGGCGGCCGTTGCGCCGGATGCCCGGATCGTGCTGCCGGTAAATTACTGGGACAATGGCGAGTTCAAGGATCAGCTCGATCCGAAGAGCCTGCGCTTCACCACCCTGGCGGAGATGTTCGCGCGCGATGTCGCGCTGCCCAAGGCGATGCACTATGTTTCTCCGGACGGCAGCCTCGTCCTGCCCGCCTATCGCGCCGTGCGGCAGGGACCGCCCGATTTCCGTGGCTGGCGCTTCTCCGATTCACTCGACACTTACGGCTTCGTGACGGCCAGCGCCGGCGAGCGGGTGTTCGTCAGCAACGAGTCCGAGGATCGGACCTACAGCGCCCTGGTCGGCCAGCATGGCGAGCTCACCGATCTGCGCCCCTTTGCGGATCGCGGCGGCGAAAGCGTCACGGTTGGTGCCGATGGCAATATCTATATCGCGAACGGCCAGGTCTACATCTACGCCCCGAACGGCACGCAAATCGGGGCAATCGATGTGCCCGAACGGCCCTTGCAACTTGTGTTCGGCGGCAAAGGTAACCGAACGCTGTTCATCCTCACGCACCACGCTTTATATGGTGTGACGATGTAAATGCCTCGCTCTTCCCGGCTGGCATAGCAGGTCATCTGGATCGTTTTTCTGTTCTGGCGGCGTCTGAGGGCCAGCTGCGTGATGCGGTTTTGTCACACCCGGCCTCTTTACTTCCAGCATCCGTAATAACCCCGGATAGCGCGGAGGCCCTGGCGGCGCGATATCTCACCCCAGCTGTTGGCGATCGATCACGCCCAAACGGGGGGCGAGAGCGGGATTGTCATTGGCCAGTTCAAGTGCGTTCAGTGCGTCGAGGTTTTCCTGAGTCCCCTTCGAAGGAAACCGCTCGGCGCGACGGGCGCGGCATGGCGGTGTGATGTGAGAGCCTCATGCCGCCGTGCCGTTTCGTCCGGTGCGGGATTTCAGAAGTCGGAGCTCTAGAGGTCGCAATTTTCAGACGTTTGCAGTCGCTGGTCCATCCCCCAAGCGATTAGCGAACCGGGCCGTGCTCCATCCCTCCGGAGCACGGCCCACCCATTTCCTAACCGCAATAGCCCGGCCTTGTCGGCAACGTCTCGTCAGAGCGATCGCAACAACCGCACAGCACGCGCGATCCAGACCGGGTCGGCGACGATCTGCTGGCGGGCACCCGCGCCGAGCGGCAGGATCTGGAGTCTGCCCTCCTCGCGGCCGATCAGCCGGCCGAACAGGAAACGACCCGCCGGACGCGGCACCAGCACATCGCGATTGAGCGCCTGGCCGAACTGCGCGGGCGCCAGCGTTTCGCACCAGATTTCGTCTCCCGACCGATAATCGCCGATACCTGCTGCGATGGTCACGGCGATCAGCCCCGGCTCTGGCAGCGGCGGCGCCACGGTGGCGGCTCGCCTCGGCGCCTGTGCTCCGCTCGCATCAAGGATTGCCGCTACCGGAATCTCGACCCGTTCGGGCAGCCTCACAAGGTCGGCCGCGGCAACGCCTAGCGCATCGGCGATGCGATTGAGCCAGCCGACCGAAACGGTTCGCGTGCCCGTCTCGAGCCGACCGATCGTCTGCGCGGTGGTAGGCGGTACGCAGCGGCGCGCGACATCGTCGAGCGTCATGCCCTTGGCGCGGCGGACTTCGCGGATCGCGGTGATCATTACGCTCTCCTAACCATATCGGTGTTTTATCTGTGACATAAAACAGCCATTTTGGCAAGTCCGCGCCCTATTATCTATTGCGGTAGGTGTTCCAAGCCGAAGCGGTGACGACTGGGCTGGCGTTCCTCCGATGCAGGGGTCATGATGCACCGATAACCCGTGGGGGCGGGAGGGAGCGAGCATGCCGATCAAGCGTCAGATGATGGTGCGCCGCGACGCGCTCGACCAGATTGCCGTCAACGAGACCTTGCTCGGTGAGCCTGGCGAAGGCGAGCTGCTGCTCGAAATCGAAGGTTTCGCGGTCACCGCCAACAACGTCACCTACGCCGTCGTCGGCGATCAGCTCGGTTACTGGAATTTCTTCCCCGCCCCGGAAAGCTGGGGCATCGTGCCGGTCTGGGGCCATGCCCGGGTGATCGCCTCACGCGTGCCGGAGATCGCGGTCGGCGAACGCGTCTATGGCTATCTGCCGATGGCATCGCACCTGATCGTCCGCCCCGGGAACATCGCGGCTGATGGCTTTCGCGACATGGCGCCGCACCGCCAGCCGATGAGCCCGATCTACAACCAATATCGGCGCCTCGCCGCTGATCCCGCGCATGATCCCGCGCGCGAATCGGAGCGCGCTGTATTCGCGCCGCTGTTCACGACGAGCTTCCTGATCGCCGATCAGCTCAAACGCGAGAGCTGGCACGGCGCCGACACGCTGATCCTGACGAGCGCCTCGAGCAAGACCGCCATGGCTGCTGCCTATGTCGTCCGCGCTGACAGCCCGGCGGGCCGCCGCCTCGGCCTGACGTCAGCCGCCAATGCCGCCTTCGTCACTGCGACTGGCCTGTATGACGAGGTCATTTCCTATGACGCGCTCGACCGGCTCGATCCGTCAGGGAGCGTGATTGTGGTCGATTTTGCCGGCGACACGCAGGTGCTGAACGCTATCCACGCCGCCTTGCCGGGCCGCATCGCGCATATTCTCCGGGTCGGCGTCACGCATCATGAGGATCGCGAGGGCGAGATATCGCCCGATCCCAAACCGGTCTGGTTCTTCGCCCCTGATGCCGCGACGGCATTGATCCGCACCATCGGCCCCGAAGCCTTCAACGCCGCTCTGGCGGAGCGCTGGGGCGGCTTCGTCGCCGAGGCGGCAAACTGGATCACGATCGAACGGTCTGAAGGCGCCGAGGCGCTGCAACGCGTTTGGCGCGATCAGCTCGCCGGCCGCGCTCCCCCTAATACCGGCTATATCGTCCGGCTCTGAGCCGGCGCGATCCGCCCATAAGCCCAACCGATCCCGATCAGCGCCAACCCCAGCCCGAGGAAGGAGAGGATGCGCAAAATCCCCTCGAGCGCCGCTGCGTCGATCAGGAAGACCTTGAGCGTCACGGCGGTGAGCAGCGCCAGTCCGGCGATGCGCAGATCGCCCAGCCCGGTCCTGATCCCGTGCCCAAGCCATACTAAAGCCAGGCCGAGTAACGCGGCCGAATAGAGCCAGTTCTCGGTCCGGCCGATATAGCCGGTCAGGAAGGTCCCGTGCATCGTCTGGCGCATGGTGACGGCAACCGCGATCAGCACCAGCGCCAGCATCCCCTCACGCCAATAGCGATCGTCCCGCCTCGGCCAGAGCCAGGCGGCGGCAAAAGCTGCGTGAAGCGTCGCGAGATTGAGTAAGGGCAGTCCGCCGACCGCCTGAGGGACAAATACCGGATCGAGGATCAGAAGATCGAACCAGATGAACCGGCCAAGCGCGAGAACCAGTAAGGCGAGGCCAAGTCTGGGCCAGCGTTTCGCCGTCGTCCAGGCGCCGGCAAAGACGATTTGGGTGATCGCCGCGCGTTCGAAAAAGCCGAGCGCCTCGAAGCGGGCTGTCGTCGCGATCGCAAGCGGTGCCTTCGCCAATGCGTAGAGCGTGGTCGCGCCGACGCCGCCGAGGATGATCGTCGCGCGCCTCCGCCACGGGCCTGGCAGCGCCTGCCGGTGCCACAACGCCGTTCCAATCACGGCGGCAGGGAGGGTCAGCTCGCGCAGGATCGCCCATAAAGGCGGCAGGTCGAGATAGGGCAGGCGGTTGCCGATAAGCGATCCGCCCGCAAGCACCAGCAACTCCAACAGGAGCGGCAGCGTGAAGGCCAAAGTGGTCAGCCCCGCAGCGATTGCCGCAACCCGGCGCGCAGGTGCGATCAGGATCACGACGGCGGTGGCGAGCCCGAGCCCGGCACTGTGCCAGGGCGCCGGCAACACAGCCGGAATGAAAGCCAGCCCAAGCGCGAACGCGGCCCAGCCGAGTATGATGCGTGGCATCCCCGGCATCAGCAGCCACGCCGTCGCCGCGATCAGCAGCGCGGGCAGCATCCCGATCGCGGCGAGATCAGCGAGCGGCGGCCTCGGCGCATCAGTCGCGATGCTCGCGGCATAGGCGTCGAGCTGCTCGAAGCCGATCATCATCGCCAGTCCGGTGACGATGATCGGCGCGAAGCTCAGCCAGCCCAGTCCTGTATCGCGCGTCCGCCGCGACCAGGTGGCCAGCCCGACCGCGAGCAACAGCCATGCGGGCCATCGCCACGGCTCTGGAATAACCTCGGCCTGGGCAAGTCCGGCCAACAATGCCGCCATCGCCGCGCCACCGGTAAGGCCGATCACCGGCAGAAGAATGTCGCTCCCGGCTTCGCGATCCCGCCAGCTCAGTGACGCGGCGGCGCACGCCGCGAGCGCGAGCAGGCCGGCCCAGGCGGTTGCGGGCAGCAGCGCGTGCGCCAGCGCAAGTGCGATGATGATCGGCCCGGCGCTGGCGCCCAAGGCGATCCCCGCCCAGAGCACGCTCCGCCTTGCGAACAGATGGCCCGCTATGCCGAACAGCGCGGTGATCGCAATCGCGGCCAGCGGCGCATTCACCAGCTCACGCTGCCCAAGCGCGACCGCGAGCAACGCCAGCACCAGGGCCAGTGCCGCCCCCGCACCCGGCGCGAGCGTCTCGTCGCGCCAGCCGAGAAAGAGCGCGGCGGCACTCAACACGAGATAAAGACCCCATGCGAGCGGCCCGAAATCGAGGGCCGGCGCGAGCACCATCAGCTGAAGCAGCCCCGCGACCAGTGGCAACAGGCGCAGCCATGGCCGCGCTGCCCCGGTGCTCGGCAGCGCGAGGGTCGCGCCGATCGCGAGCAGCAGGACGAACCCGCCAACGCCTGCAAGCGCGTCGCGCTCGACCATGAAGAGCAGGATATTCACCCAGACGAACCCGCCGCCGCAGGCGGCCAGCGCGAGCCACCACCAGCCGCGCCGGATCGCGAGCCCGAACAATGCCGCGACCAGCAGCGCGAGATAGACCAGTAACGGCCCGATATTGGCACCGTCGACACCGGCGATCAGCGGCGCGACAAAGCCGCCGAGCAGCCCCATGATAGCAGTCGGCGGGCCGTGCCGCAGCGCCAGGCCAAGCCCCGCAAGCGTCACCGCCACCACGGCCGCAAAGGCGGTTCCGGCGCTGATCAGATGATAGATCTCCGCCCCGACATAGAGCGTCCCGTACAGGCTCGCGATTCCAGCCCCCGCCAGCGCCTGGCCGATCCGGGGATCGTCACGCGTCGCCGGCAGGCGCCGCGCGACTTCGCTCGCGGCAACCAGCGCGATCCCGAACAGGCCGCCGATAATGGTCCGCGCCGCCGGCCCGAGCAGCCCGTTCTCGATTGAATAGCGCACCAGGAAAAAAGCGGCGAGCACCAGCGCCGCCCCACCGATCCAGATCGGCAGCTTGCCCCCGGCCAGCGTCTCGAATCCGATCCGCATCGGCTCCCGGGCCGGGCGTGCCGGCGTATCCGGTGACGGCATCTCCGGCTTGGCAGCTGCCTCCGCCAGAGGGATCGGCGCTTCCGGCTCCAAGATTACCGGTGGTGCCATCGCGGCAAGCGCCCGCTCGCGGATCGTCGACGCGGCCCGGCGCTGCGTTTCCTCCTTGCGTTCCGCAGCCTCGATCTCTTCAGCGCTCGGCTCGGGCGGCGCCACCGCTTCCGGCTCGAGCGCGGTCACACGGCGATGAAGATCGCGCAGGACCTGCTCGTAACTGGCCAGCCGGCTCGACAGTCGGTGCACCAGCACCCCGAGCACGATCACGCCAATGAACAGAATGAATGTCACGCGCGCTCCCCTTCGCTGACATCGGGTGTGCCACACCACCGGGGCGATGTCGCCTCCGCACGCCTCCGCGGGAATATCGGGCGGGCGCTAAGCCTGGTCAGGGGTGACGAAGCCGCCCTGCCTGCGGTACAAGCGCCGCCATGCGCTTCGACTTCATCAAATGCCACGGCTCCGGCAACGACTTCCCCCTGATCGACGCCCGCGCGCTCGATCTCGACGATGCCGTTTGGGCAGGGGTCGCGCGGGCACTGGCGGATCGGCGCGGGCCGGTTGGTGGCGACGGGCTGTTGCTGCTGACCGCCGGAGACAAGATTCACCCCTTCGGCATGCGGATGTTCAATGCCGATGGCAGCGAGGCGGAGACCTGCCTCAACGGCCTGCGGTGCGTCGCCCGACTCGGCTTCGAGGCGCTGGGGATCGATCGTGCCAATGTCCACCTCAAGACCTCGAGCGCCGAGGTCGCGCGAGACGCTCCGATCGCGCCCGGCGTGGTCACGATCCGGGAGACCGCCGGCCCGGCCGATCTCGACGTGACGCATTGGCCGCTGTTCGCTGATGCCGGTCGCGTCGGCGCGCACGAATATGTTCAGGCGCTGGTCCCGCCGCTCCCGAGCAACCGGCGCTTCACTGCGGTGGCAATGCCGAACCCGCATCTGGTGAGCTTCGTCGACACCATCGACGAGGCCGAGCTGGTCGCGATCGGAGAGATCTGCGAAGCCGCGCCAGCTTGGTTACCCAATCGCGCCAATATCTCCTTCGTGGAGTTGCGCGGCCCCACCGCCCTGTTCGTGCGCACCTTCGAGCGCGGCGTCGGCCTCACGGACAGTTGCGGGAGCGCAATGGCGGCTTCGGTGTTCGCCGCATGCCTCACCGGCGGCACTGAGTTCGGCGACGAACTGACGGTCTTCAACCGCGGCGGCCTTGTCCGCGGCCAGGCCGAAAGCGACGGCATGGTCAGCCTGTCGGGCAACGCAACCTTCGAATGGGAAGGTTCAGCCGAAGTCGATCCCGCCCGCAGCCTTGCCGGAGAGCTGACGGTCGATCGTCACCTCGATGCCGAGATCGCGGCCTGGGCCGCAGTCGTCGAGACGATCGATTAGCGCGGACAGCGTCCTTCATGAATCGCCCAGTCGGCGCCGGCCCTTTGTCGCGAGGGGTATGATTTCGTCATTCCGGTTTTAGGGACGCTATCGTTTCCGAATGGGCTGGCACATTATGGCTTTCAGCTTCGACCGACAGAAGGTCGCCTGGCACACACTCGAGACAGGCGCAGATCGCGGCGAGGGTTTCGAACCGAATGCCCTTCACGCGGCCCTGTTTCAGCAGCGAAAGATTGGTCTCGGTGATGCCGACGCGTTCGGCGAGATCCTTGCCCTTCATCTTGCGGCGCGCCATCATGACGTCCAGCGTGACGACGACCTTCAGCTGCTGCCCCGCCTGGTCAATCATCAGACGAAGGCCGCATTCTCTTGCGACAATTCCTGGTTGCGACGTTGCATGACAGTGGCAATCATCAGGATTCGCGCAAAGACCCAGGTTGCCCCGGAAACGAGCAAGAGGGTGATGCTGCCCGAGCCGACACGGATCGTCAGCTCCACGCCGCCGGGGCTGTCATAGGTCAGCCATAACCCAATGACGGGCGTCGTCACGGCCGCGATGGCGACCGACACCGCCGCCGCGCCCGCAAAGGTCTGAAACCCGCGGATCGCGCGAGTCGAGAAGATTTTCCCGGACGCGAACCGGGCGAACGAGGCGCGTAGCCGGAACAGGCCATAGGCGTTCACGATTGCAGGTGCGATGATGGCAAGGCCGACGCCGATCCGTTGTCCGCCGGTCAGCATCACGTGCGGAACATCGAGCCACATCGCCAGCGACTGCGCCGTCGCTCCGATCGCTTGCCATATCGTGCCGGCAACGAACACCAGCGCCGCGACCGCACAGACATGCGTCATCGCCGCGCTCCAGCGCCGGATGGCCCTAAGGTCGTCCTGTTCCATGTTCGGGCTCTCCGTACTGTTCCCGCTTCTCCCTAGCATCGACATCGCATCATGTCGCAAACCCTATCGCGGAATCGATAAAAATTATCGCGCAACAATGATAAATCATCGTCATGCGATTTCACCAATGCCGACAGATCGTCGGCCGGCGATCGCCGCCTTGGCGCTCGCTCATCATGAAAAAAGGATCGACAGGAAAATCCTGACATTCACCAGCGGCCTCGCGGCGGCGTTTCTGGCTGCTGGTACGGCCGCAGCGCAGACTGCCACCGCTGCGGACGGTGCGAACACAGCCGCGGCGTTCGACGGCTTCACGATCGGCGCACCAGTCGATAATCGCCACCATGAGGTAAAGCGGGCCGTACCGGGGTTGACCGACCGCGTCGACGATCGATCGGGCGGGATCGGCTATCGCGGCTTTGTCGGATACGACAAGACGTTCGGCGGGATCGGGGTGGTCGGCGTGGAAGCTGGCATTGGCAAAGGCGGTAAGGACGTGACGCAGGCCGTCGCGGGAGGGGCCTATCGGATGAATCCAGGCTGGGCATGGGATGCGTCCGCGCGGCTGGGTGTGCGGCCCACCCCTAACCTGCTGCTCTACGGTCGTGTCGGCTACGGCTGGACACGGGCAAAAGAAGCGGTCGACTACACCGCCGCCGGGCAGTTCGCCTTCGCGCGGAAATTCACTGATGGCGGGCTGATGTACGGCTTCGGTGCCGAGTTCGCCGCGGCCCGCGGCTTCGCGATCCGTACTGAATTCGATCAAACCAACTTCGGCAAGGGCTTCAAGTCCGCGCGCCTGCAACTCGGCGGGGTCGCCCACTTCTGATCGTCGCCGGGCCCTGCCGGTCTAGCCGGCGGGGCCAGGCCCAATATCCGGGAGACACCATTATGAAACGCTTCACCTGGCAGCAGGCCCTTCTTCCGGTCGCGGTCCTGACCCTTGCCGGCTGTGCCACCGACATCATGCGCCGCTATGTCGGCCGCGGACCCGAGGCCGTGATGGCGCGCTATGGTCCGCCGGACAACGTCTACGCTCTTCCCGACGGACGTCGCGCCTATCAGTGGATGCAGATCTCGGAATCGACCTCGCCGGGCAGCGAGGAAACCCGGACGCGTTGGAGGAAAGGCCGTGATGGCAGCCCATTCGAGCCCGTCACGACTACCCAGATCAACCCGCCGACCAACGAGACGCATCGCTGCTTCTATACGATGTACGCCCGTCGCGAGGGTGCCGCTTGGGTATTCGACGCATTTGAGCGGCCGGAACCCGGATGTTGAGCGCGGTGGGTTGAGGCCGGCGCGGTGGTTTTTCGATCGGGCTTACCTGTCGAGCGGCCAAGCCGTATCGTTTTCCTGCCCTGGCCAGCGAAAACTAAACCGCGCGGCGGCCGCTCACCAGGTTCACCACGACAACGATCAGCGCGATCACCAACAGTAGATGAATCAGTCCGCCGGCGACGTGGAACCCGAAGCCAAGCGCCCACAGGATCAGCA
>JBDTXU010000563.1:0-7971 GCA_040006055.1 Sphingomonas bacterium
TCGGCGAGATCGGCGACAAGGTCGTGGTGATCCTGTCGACTCATATCGTCGAGGATGTCGCCGATCTCTGCCCGCTGATGGCGGTGCTGGCCAATGGCCGCATCCTGCTCCAGGGGGCGCCGCTCGACCTGATCGAGGCAACGCGCGGACGCATCTGGGAGAAGACGATCGGCCGCGACGAACTGGAGGACCAGCGCCGGCGGCACCGGGTCATCTCCACCCGCCTGTTTGCAGGCAAGACGGTGATCCATGTGATGGCGGATTCGGCGCCTGGAGCCGGGTTCCACCTGGTCTCGGGCGGGCTCGAGGATGTTTATTTCTCGACGCTCGACACCTCGCGCCGCGCGGCCTGAGCCATGGACATGTTTCTCGGCGTCTTTCGCTTCGAGCTTCGCTACCAGCTGCGCAATCCGGTCTTCGGGGTCGCGGTGGTTGCGTTCTTCCTGCTTCCCTTCGGCGCGACGACCGTCGACCAGATCAGGGTCGGCGGCGGTGGAAACTTCCACAAGAACTCGCCCTTCATGATCGCGCTGGAGATGCTGATCTTCTCGCTGTTCTACATGTTCGTCTCCGCCGCCTTCGTCGCGAACGTCATCGTCCGGGACGACGAGACGGGCTTCGGCCCGATCGTGCGGGCGACCCGGATTACCCGCACCGCCTATCTGATCGGTCGCTTTTCCGGCGCCTATGTCGCGGCGGCGGTCGGCTATCT
This sequence comes from Sphingomonas bacterium, assembly GCA_040006055.1. Lineage (GTDB taxonomy): Bacteria > Pseudomonadota > Alphaproteobacteria > Sphingomonadales > Sphingomonadaceae > Sphingomonas. Next base: position 713 of record JBDTXU010000563.1, read on the forward strand.
GGCGGTGCCGCTCGGCATATGGGTCGGCTCGCATATGTGGTGGGTCGACAGCGAGCTGCTCGGGCCGAACCATTTTTCCTATTACTGGGTCCCCTTTCTGTGGATGGCGCTTCCCAATTTGCTGCTGACCTCAGCGCTGTTCTTCGGCCTCGCGACCGCGACGCGGTCGATGATGGCGACCTATCTCGGCCTGGTCGGCTTCCTGATCCTCTATACCATCGCCAGCGTCGTCCTTGGTCGCAACCCGGCCTATGAACTGATCGGCGCCTATAGCGACCCGCTCGGGTTGAGCGCCTTTGCTTATGGGACGAAATACTGGACCACGGCGGACGCCAATTCGCTCCTGCCGCCGACTGATGGGATGTTGTTGCTCAATCGCGCGGCCATCGTTGCGATAGCGGTCGCGATCCTGGCAACTGCGACTGCAACCTTCCGCATCGGCGCCAAGGCCTCGAAGGCGAGCCGGCGCGCGCTGAAGCTGCAGCAACAGCTGGAGGGAGAAGCCGCGGCGGCCCCGGTCGGCACCTTGCCAGCGCCGAGCTTCGGCGCCGCCACTGCCTGGGCGCAGCTCCGCGTGCGCACCCGGCTGGAAATGGCGCAGGTATTCAAGAGCCCGGCCTTCTTCGTGCTGATGGCGCTTGGCCTGTTCAACGCAGGCGCGTCGCTGTTCGATCTCGGCGAGCTGTTCGGAACGCCGGTGCTGGCGATCACCCGGGTGATCATCACCTTGATCGAGCAGAGCTTCGCGATCATCCCGGTGATCATCGCGATCTATTATGCCGGAGAACTGGTCTGGCGCGAGCGCGACCGCAAGGTGCACGAGATCATCGACGCCTCGGCGATTCCCGACTGGGCCTATGTCGTACCCAAGGCGCTCGCAGTAGTGCTGGTGCTGTTCTCGACGCTCGTGGTCAGCGTGCTCGCTGGTATGCTGACCCAGCTGATCCACGGTTACACCGAGTTCGAGCTCGGCAAATATCTGCTCTGGTATGTGCTGCCCGACACGATCGAATTCACGCTGATCGCAGTGCTCGCGGTGTTCATCCAGGCGCTCAGCCCCAACAAATATACCGGCTGGGGCCTGATGGTGGTCTATTTCATCATCATCCGCGTGACCTTCCGCAATATCGGCTGGGGTGACGCGCTCTATAATTACGGCCAGGGGCCGGCGATCCCGCTCTCCGACATGAACGGGCTCGGGCATTTCTGGATCGGCGCCTATTGGCTGCACTTCTACTGGGCGGCCTTTGCGCTGATCCTGCTGGTGCTCGCCCATGCCCTGTGGCGGCGTGGGACAGAGACCCGGTTGATGCCGCGCCTGAAACGCCTGCCAGGCCGGCTGAAGAGCCCGGCCGGGGTCGTCGGCGCGGTGGCGCTGGCGGCGTTCGTGTCGAGCGGGGCGTTCATCTTCTACAACACCCATATCCTCAATCACTTCAGCACGCCGGTCGCCGACGACAAGTTCATGGCGGAGTATGAGAAGGCGCTGCTGCCGTATGAAAAGGTCGCGCAGCTTTCAGTGAAGGCAGCGCGGGTGGCGGTCGACCTGCGACCGAAGGAGCCCGGCCTCACGGCAACCGGCGTGCTGACGCTCGTCAACAACACGCCGGCGCCGATCCGCGATGTCCATGTCCGCATGGGCGACCGCACGACGAAGCTTGTCTCGATGAGCCTGCCGGGCGCGACGTTGATCAAGGATTATCCCGACTATCAATACCGCATCTACCGGCTCGCGGCGCCGCTCGCGCCCGGCGCCACGACCGACCTGACCTTCCGCACCGAGCGGACTCAGCACGGTTTCCTCAACACCGGCAACGATACCAAGGTCGTCGGGAACGGCACCTTCGTGAACAATGTCGAGATCGTGCCGTCGATCGGCATGGATCAGCAGGGGCTGCTGCTGGACCGGGTGAAACGCCGCAAATACGGCCTTCCGGCTGAGCTGCGCCCGGCCAAACTCGAGGACATGTCCGCCACACGTTTCAACCAGATCCGCACCGATCTCGTGACGACCGACATCACCATCACCACCGATGCCGACCAGACCCCGATAGCGCCGGGCTACAAACTGAGCGATACCACCGCGAAGGGCAGGCGCACCGCGCGGTTCGTGACCGACGGGCCGATCCAGAATTTCTACTCGATTCAGTCCGCGCGCTATGTCGAGAAGCATGTGATGCACAATGGCATCGACCTCGCGGTCTATTATGACGCGCGGCATTACCGGAATGTCGACCGGATGCTCGCCGCCTTCGCGCATGGGCTCGATTATTATCAGCCCAATTTCGGGCCATACCAGTTCCGCCAGGCGCGGATCATCGAGTTCCCGGATTACGCCCAGTTCGCCCAGGCCTTTGCCGGCACCATGCCCTATTCGGAAGGGATCGGCTTCAACGCCGACCTCTCCGACCCCGAGAAGATCGATTACGTCACCTATGTCGCCGCGCATGAACTCGGCCATCAATGGTGGGCGCATCAGGTGGTCGGGGCCGACATGCAGGGTTCGACGATGCTGACCGAGACTCTGGCGCAATATTCGGCGCTGATGGTGATGGAGAAGCTTTATGGCCGCGACCAGATCCGCCGTTTCCTGAAGTTCGAGCTCGACCGCTATCTGCGTGGCCGCAGCGGCGATGTGGTCGAGGAGCAGCCGCTCTACCGGGTCGAGAACCAGCAATATATCCATTACCGCAAGGGCTCGCTGGTCATGTACCGGCTGAAGGATGCGCTGGGCGAGGCGCGGGTGAATGCGGCGCTGAAACGCTATCTCGAGCGCTATCGCCTGAAGGGCCCGCCCTTTCCGCGTACGCTCGACCTGATCGGCGAATTCCGCAAAGGCGCGAGCCCTGAGGAGCAGGCGCTGATTACCGACCTGTTCGAGCGGATCACGCTCTATGACATCAAGACCAAGAGCGCAGTGGTGAGGAAGCTGGCGGATGGCCGCTTCGAGACCATTCTGACCGTCGAGGCGCGCAAGCTCTATGCCGATGGCAAGGGCAAGGAGACCGAAGCCAGGATGGCCGAGACGAGCGAATTTGGCCTGTTCGCGGCGATGCCGGGGCAGGGAAGCTTCAAGGCGAAGGACGTGTTGCTGCTGACGCGGCTGCCGCTGCACAGCGGAACGCAGACCGTGAAGCTGGTGACGGCGAAGCATCCGGCTTATGCGGGTGCCGATCCGTATAATGTGCGGATCGACCGCAATTCCGATGACAATGTGGTGGCGACCACCGGGTAAGCACAAGAATCGCGCGGCCCCCGTCATGCCGGACTTGTTCCGGCTTCCACGGTTCCGCAAACCGATCGGCGCCTGATTCGCGGCACGGTGGACCCCGGAACAGGTCCGGGGTGACGAGGTTTTTCAATGAAACCAGGTCGCTGGCCCTCGCACCGCCCGCAACCCCGCTCCCTCTGGACGTTTCAGGAAACGTCTCTATATACCGATCGGTATGGAACAAACACTCGCCCCAGCGTCGCCCAAGGGCAGGCCGCGCGAATTTTGCGTGGACGCAGCGCTTGCCGCCGCGCTCAGGGTGTTCTGGCGCCGTGGCTATGAAGGCGCGTCGATGACGGAGCTGACCGCCGAGATGGGGATCACCAAGCCCAGCCTCTATGCTGCGTTCGGCAACAAGGAGGCCTTGTTCCACAAGGCGCTCGATCTCTACGAGCGCGAGAAGCTTGCCTATATGAGCACCGCGCTCGAAGCGCCGACCGCACGCGGTGTCGCCGAACGGCTGTTGCGCGGTGCGCTCCAGATGCAGATGGATCCGGGCGACCCCAAGGGCTGCCTCGGCGTGATCGGCGCAAATGCCTGCGGGGTCGAAGCCGAATCGATCAAGGCTGAGGTGGTCAAGCGCCGGGCATCCTCCGAGGCGGCGCTGATCGCGCGTTTCGAGCGGGCAAAAAGTGAAGGCGACCTGCCGAAAACGATTGAACCCGACGCTCTTGTTCCCTATTTGTTCGCTATCATGCAGGGCCTGTCGGTCCAGGCCGGATCGGGAGCAACGTGCGTCCAGCTGGAGCAGCTCGTCGAGACCAGCCTCGCGCTTTGGCCGACGCGCTAATGTAATCGGTCGCTTTTCCTGCTCGCCGGGTTGAAAGCGTCCCGAATAAAAATAAATATACCTCACGGTACAAAAGGCGGTTGACGCGCCGCAGCATAGAGTTATATACCGCTCGGTATGGAATGTACGAAAAGGGATCGACCCATGATCGTAGCGACCGGCTGAACTATCGCGACTGGCCCCAGGCCTGCCGCACCCCATCATTGCCAACCACGACAACGGGCGCCCGATCGGCGTCCCGCGCCGAACCGTCACGCCTTCAGGTGCTCCAATGCGAACCGCCCGGTTTTCGCGAAGGGAATCCTGCGGCCAGACTTCAGGGAGAAAATCCATGGCCTATCTGGACATCGACAATATGTTCGCAGCCCCCGTCCGCAGCCGTGGCGCGCAGACTCCGCCGACAAGCGAGGCCGGCTTCTCAGCGCTCGAATGGAGCGTGATCGCCGTTTCGCGGCGCGATGGCATCGCGTCGCTGGACGAACCGAGCCCCATGTCGCGGGCGCTGGGCAGCCTGTTCGGCTTCGGCACCAAATCGCGCCTTGCCGATCCCCGCCTCGAGGCCCTGCGGCGGGTTGCCGTCTATGCCTGGCGGCGCGGCTATGCCCTGCCCCAGGTCGAGATCGACCGGTTCGTCGAGGCCGGTTTCACCATCGATCAGGCCGAGACCCTGGTGGCGAGCGTCACCGGCGACCGGGTCGGCCTGACCCAGATCTATTCCAAGCCGAGGATCGCCGCATGAACATGATCACTCATATAGACGCCGATGAGGCACAGCCGGTCAAAACCGGCTTTTCCAGCTTTCCGCGGACGAAGCGCACCGCGCTCGTTCTGATTCCTCTCGCGTTGATCGCGGCGGCGGGCACCAGGCTCGCCGAGAAGTCCCCGGCCGTTGCCGCCGCCCCTCCCCCTCCGGCGGTAACGGTCGCGGCACCCCTGGTGCGCGATGTCAGCGAGTGGGACGATTATGTCGGCCGCTTCGCGCCGAGCCGGTCCGTCGAGCTCCGGCCGCGTGTTGCGGGCGAGGTGATCGGCATCCACTTCCGCGATGGCGAGGTCGTGCGGAAAGGCCAGCTGCTCTTCACGATCGACCCACGTCCGTTCAACGCGGCTTTGGCCGAGGCACGCGCCAATGCGGCAAGTGCTCGCAGCGCGCTGGCTTTGGCACAGGCGGACCTCGGCCGCGCCACACGGTTGATCGCCGATGAGGCAGTCTCCGCCGGCGAAGTGGATTCGCTTCGGGCCAAGGTACAGGCGGCGCAGGCCGCGCTTGCCGCCGCTGATGCCCGGGTTCGGGCAAGGGCGCTCGATGTCGAGTTCACGCAGGTCCGCGCGCCGATTGCCGGCCGCATATCCGATCGCCGGGTCGATGCCGGCAATCAGGTCGCGGGCGGCGAGGGAACGACGGGCACGGTGCTCACGACGATCAACGCGCTCGATCCGATCTACTTCACCTTTGACGGCTCCGAAGCTCTGTACCTCAAGGCTCAACGCGCGCGTCAGCCCGGCGCTGCGCCGGCAGCCGTCGAGATCCGGCTTCAGGACGAGACCGAGCATCGCTGGAAGGGCCAGCTCGACTTCACCGACAATGGCCTCGACCAGCGTTCCGGCACGATCCGGGGCCGCGCGGTGCTGGCCAATCCGGATTATTTCCTGACCCCCGGTATGTTCGGCAATATGCGGCTGGCCAGTGCCGGCAAGGCGCAGGCATTGCTCGTGCCAGACAGCGCGATCCAGACCGATCAGGCACGCAAGGTCGTGCTGACGGTCGATGCGCGGAACCAGGTTGCGGCCAAGCCGGTCGTGCTTGGGCCGGTCGTCGATGGGCTGCGGATCATCCGGTCCGGGCTCAAGCCGACTGACCGGGTGGTGATTGCCGGCACGCAGATGGCGATGCCTGGCGCGAAGGTTGCGCCCAAGCCGGGCCATATCGGGGCCAGCGCGACACAGGCACCGCCGCCTACGGTGTCGCTGCCGATCGCCGGCGAGGCGACGATCGCGAACTGACGGCGCCCCATCCACTCCCGTCACCCCGGACTTGTTCCGGGGTCCATCGGGCCCGGAAAATCAGAGCTGTTCGCGCTCGCGGGACGATGGATGCCGGAACAAGTCCGGCATGACGGAGAGGAAAGCGTTCGTTCTCAAGCTCTCCCGCCATGTGACGGGCGGCGAACTACCCTCCTTTCTCAAGGACGAAATCCATGCGCCTTTCGCGCTTCTTCATCACGCGGCCGATCTTCGCCGTGGTGATTGCCGTCGTCATCACCCTGGTTGGGGCGATCGCCTATATGAGCCTGCCGGTGTCGCAATATCCCGACATCGTGCCGCCGACCGTGACCGTTGCCGCCAACTATCCCGGCGCCTCGGCAGAGACGGTCGCCGAGACGGTCGCCGCGCCGATCGAGCAGGAGATCAACGGCGTCGACAACATGCTCTACCAGTCGTCGCAATCGACCGGGGACGGCAAGCTCGTCATCACCGTCACCTTCAAACAGGGCACCGATCTCGATGCGGCGCAGGTGCTGGTGCAGAACCGGGTCGCCATTGCCGTGCCGCGTCTGCCCGAAGAGGTGCAGCGCCTCGGCGTGGTAACGCGCAAGACGTCGCCTGACTTCCTGATGGTCGTGAACCTGATCTCGCCCGACAATAGTCTCGATCGGGGCTATGTTTCGAATTACGCGCTGACCCAGGTCCGCGACCGGCTGAGCCGGATCGACGGCGTCGGCGATGTGCAGCTGTTCGGATCGCGCGACTATGCGATGCGGGTGTGGATCGACCCCGGCCGTGCCGCCGCGCTCGACCTGACCGCGGGCGAGATCGTCGCCGCGCTCAAGGCGCAGAATGTGCAGGTTGCGGCGGGCACGCTCGGGCAGCCGCCTTATTCCACGGGCAACGCATTCCAGCTCAATGTGGAGACGCAGGGCCGGCTGACCGATCCCAAGCAGTTCGCCGATGTGGTGATCCGTACCGACCCCGATGGCCGCCAGGTCAAAGTGTCGGACGTTGCCCGGGTCGAGCTCGGGGCGCAGGATTATGGCACCAACACCTATATCAGCGGCCAGCCGACGGTGATCCTCGCTGTATTCCAGCGCCCCGGCTCGAATGCGCTCGCCGCCGCCAATGCGGTGTCGGCCGACATGAAGGCGATGTCGGCGCACTTCCCCAAGGGACTCGAATATCGGGTGATCTACAACCCGACCG
>JBDTXU010000564.1:0-9870 GCA_040006055.1 Sphingomonas bacterium
GAGACCCAAGCCTCGCTGATGGAAGAGTTCGCCCGAGATGGCTCGCTGATCGTCGACCCGAAGCGGGACTATGGCCAAATGCCGCTCATCATCCTGACCGCGACCGATCTGCCGCCGTTCGCACCTGACACGCCGGAGGCCGTCAGGGCCGACGCGCCGGCCATGCTGGCTGAGCTCGCCAGGGGACACGAGAACATCGCGGCCCTTTCCGCACGCGGCGTCGATCGAGGCGTTGCGGGGACCAACCATTATATCCAGCTCATGAAGCCCGAGACAGTTGTAGCGGCGATCCTTGCTGTCGTCGGCCAGGTGCGGGGCGGAGCGCTGCAGGTAGGCGAACCCGCAACCGCACCGCCTGCCGATCACGCTGCGCCGCAGACGGCGGCACGGGCAAACTGCGATCGCTCGCAGGGCGATATCGTCGTCTGCGGTGCCAGGACGGACGAACAATACCGCCTCAGGCCGCTGCCGCCGCTTGCGACCAAACCGAATTTCCTGATGCAACCCCACACGATCAATCTGATCCCGGGTCTTCGGCTGGGGTTCCTCGGCGGCAGCTTTGGCTTGATGTTCGAGTTCTAAAGATAATCGACCTGCGCGCACCCGAATGGGAACAGCTACCTATCCCGCGCCCGCCAGCAGCGCGTCGAGCTGGTCGAAACTGCCGCCCCAGCCCATCGTCATCGAGCTCATCTGCGCGGCGAACGCCTGTTGCTCGGCCGGCGTGGCATCCAGCGGCACCCAGCTCGCCGTCACGCTCGTGCCGTCGCCCGCTTCCTCGAAAGTGACGGTCGTCAGCAATCTCAGCGGCCAGACCTCGAAGAAGGGCACGGGCACTATGTTCGCGTCCGCATCGGCGAAGCTGTGCTCCCACACCAGCCGGTCGGGCGCGGCGACCTCGCGCAGGACGAACTTGCCCCAGATAGCGCTGCCGCTCTCATGATTGTCCATCCGCGCGTGGATCATGCCGCCGGGGCGCAGATCGAAGGTCAGCACGGTGGTCGTGACGCCCTTGGGGCCGAACCAGGTCGCGAACAGCTCGGGCTTCGTCCAGGCATCCCAGACCCGCTGGCGTGATGCCGCGAAGCGCCGGGTGATGACGAATTCGGGGACTATCGTCTGTGCATCGGTCATGATCGCCTATCCTCTTCGGGGGGGTGTGATTTCAGGAATTCATCGAGCCGGTCGAAGCTGTCGCTCCACAGGTTGCGGATATGCTCGGACCAGTCGGTGGCTTCGCGCAGTGCCTCGATCTTCAGCCGGCGCGGGCGCGATTGCGCTGCCTGGCCCCGCTCGATCAGCCCGGCCGCCTCGAGCACCTTGAGATGCTTGGAGATCGCCGGCTGGCTGATCGCGAACGGCGCACCGAGTTCGGCGACGGTCGCCTCCCCCCTCGCAAGCCGGGCGAGGATTGCGCGCCTTGTGGGATCGGCAAGCGCCGCGAATTTGAGGTCAAGCGACTCATTCATAACCATATAGATATATAACTTATAAGTGATGTACAAGCCTGATTGCGTTCCGGCCGCGATCGACCCAAGCAGCCGCTCATGTCGCTCCGTCATATCCCCGATAGTTTCTCGGCCCCCGTGGTCGCGGCGATCGATGAGCGCCTGTCAGCGGTTGAGGCCGAACATGAGGTCCGCATCGCGCTCGCTATCGAGAGCGGCAGCCGCGCCTGGGGCTTTCCCTCGCCCGATAGCGACTATGATTGTCGCTTCGTGTTCATCCGCCCGGTCGAGCACTATCTCTCCCCCTGGGGGCGACGCGACGTCATCGAGACGCCACTGGATGCGGTGCTCGACGTCAATGGCTGGGAGCTCGGCAAGGCGCTCAAGCTGCTGCTGAAGGGCAATGGCGTCATCATCGAATGGCTGTGCTCGCCGATCGTCTATCGTGGCGATGCCGGCTTTCGGGACGACATGCTGGCGTTCGCGGCCGAGTTTGCCGACCGCGGCCTGATCGGGCGTCATTATCTCCATCTCGGTGAGCGCCAGCGTAATGTCTATCTTGGCGATGGCGAGGACGTGTCGATCAAGAAGATCTTCTACGCGCTGCGACCGGCGGCGATGTTGCGCTGGCTGAGGCTGCGGCCCGGGGAGGCGATCGCGCCGATGCACTTCCCGACTGTGATGGCGGGCTGCGAACCGCCCGCCGATGTCGCGGCCGTGGTCGACGACCTGATGGCGCGTAAGGCACAGACACGTGAGCTGGGCAGCGCACTGCTACCCGAGCCGATCCGCGCCTTCATCGACACCGAGTTCGACCTCGCGCGCACCGCGTTCGAGAAGGGCCCGATCACGCCGTCGGCGGACGCGGTCGCTGCCGCCGAGGCGCTGTTCCGGCGGCATGCGTGGCATCAGGGCGCCTGATCCGAGCGTCGGCTGCGAAGTTAGATTCAAGCGACAGGTGCGCCATATTGCAGTCTTTCCCGCGTCCTCTACGTTCTAGCCACGCCAAGCACTCCAGATGTGAGAATTACGCATGGTTCTAGCAGCGCTTCTTTTCGCTCAGCTTCTCTCCCAATCTCAGCCGTTCGATATATTTGACGAGCGCTACTCGGTGGAAACGAAGAAGCGGTTCGAGACGTACCTGCTGTGCTTCGCCAAAGGCGCGTACGACCGCCGCAGCGGAGCAGGGTCGCCCGAGGCGCATATGAAAGACGCGAAAGCTGCGTGCCGCAATGAATATGACAACGCCGTCGCAGCTGTGGTGAAGGACCTGGAAGGCTCATCAGACGCGACTTCCGCAGCCATCAAGGCTCGCTCTTTTCTCGACAAGATGGATGCCGGGGCAATCATAGGCCCACCAGCTCCGCCCAGGCTGGCCCAATTGCCGGTCGAGCAGCTGGTGGGGGAATGGCGCAACGGGAATGGCGGACCGCTGGCCATCGATATGAGCGTTCATTTCACGGATGATGGCTCGCTCGTTGGCATTTTGAAGCCTGGCGCCGAAAGTGCGGCAGGTGTGTTCAGGAGCTGGAAAGTTACCAGCGACGGGACGAAACAAGCCGCGTTTCAGGCGTCTTTTGCGGACGGGCGACTGGTCAAATATGACCGAATTCCGTCATTCGCTGGCGAAATGGACTTCATCAACCCGGGAGATCCGTCTGTTCAGCGCTTCGATCTGGTCCATGAAGATAATGAACTGCTTATCCGGTGGGTAACGCCTGACAGCGGGACACAGCTACGGTTCCATCGAGAGTTCGGGGCCGCCCCGGGGAATTGACGGAGATCAGGTCGAGACTCCGTTGAATCGACACGCCCGACAAAAAACCTCGCCTGCCCGCTACAAAGTCCTGAAACATGCGGTAAAGGGGCGCATGACCAGATCAGCCACTGAAGTGATGCAGGACATCGTTTTCGCCGCCGTCATCGATTCGATCATGGCGCTGAAGGCGTCGTCGAACGGCCTGCCCAACCTGATGGTGCGCGATCTGAGCGCGATCCATGCGAACACCACGCTCGCCGATCTGCCCAAGGAGATGCAGGCAGCGATCGCGCAGAGCGTCCGCGCCGCCTTCACCCAGCTGCTGAAGCAGGGCTATGCCGTCGCGCCGAGCCAGGGCCGCCCGGTGCCGATCGCCCCGGTGACGACCGAGCGCACCAGCCAGCCGCCGCGTCACCGCCGCCCGCCGACCCGCCCCGGCGGCGGCGACCCGAGCAAGCCGCGGCCGAGCGGTGGCCGGCCGAACCGCGGCCCCAAGCCGGGCGGCCCTAAGCCGGGCGGCGGCAGCGGCAGCTGAAGCGCTTCGGCTGCGCCGCACGCCTCAGCGCACCAAAGCGGCATTAAATGTTGCTTCACGCCGCGGCCATAAGGTGACGTCGGGAGGACGAACCATGGTCACCGCGCGACGCCTGGTCGGCATGCTCGTAATGCTGTGCGGCTTTGGCCTTGCATCCACGGCACAGGCGCAGCAAGCCCGCGCCGGCGGGAAGGCAAATTGTCTCCCAATCCCGCTTGTGTGGCTCGGCGGCCTTGACGATGTCGCGCATATCTCGACCATCCCCGTGCCTAAAACCTATCGCGACCTGTATCTCGGCGATCCCTGTACCCGGTCCAGGCTCGTCACCACGAGCCTGATCGACTGGCAGCTGACCTTCGGCAATGAAGCGAGCACGACCGCGGCGCTTGAATTTCTCGAAGCCCGGACCACCGGTGGAAAACCGGCCATCGCCGATCTCGGACAAAGGCTGGCGACGGCAAGGCGCCGTGCGCAGCACGATATCGCTGCGACGGCCGCGATCCTGCGTCAGCCGGATGGGTCGCAGCGCGGAGAGGCGCTGCTTCGCGGGAGCAAACGTCTCAATCGCCTCCGGTCGATGATCGATACGTGGAACGGTTATGGCTTCCTCGCCTACGAATATCTCCGCGCCGCGGAATTCTACGGCTCGCACGCCCTGCTTGCCCGCGCGCGCAGCTTCGCTACACCGGCGCTGGATGGATTTCGGATCGTCAAGACGCTGGCCACCGCCGATGTCGCGGCCAATCTCGGCGCTGCCTCGCCAATAAAGGCCAAGGATAATCGGGACCGCTCCTATGGCGATCTGGAGATGCGGCTGGCGATCGTGACCGCCAGCCTCTCGCGGGATCCGAAGGATCTCGCCACGGCGGAAACCGTCCTCACCTCCTATTCAGTGCCCTTCTACAAAGTCGCCGCCCGCGAGGCATTCAGTCATGGCAACTATTTCTGCGCGATGGGGAAAAAATCCGATCTCACTGATTATGCTAAGGCGTGCAAAAGCGACGACTTCCAGGCAAAGGCAATCGCCTGGTGGCGGTACCGGGCGCAGCTCGACCTCCTCGACAGCCGCGCGTCGGACCCTCTGGGCAGTGTCGACACCGCCATCAAGCTGATCGAACGCGACAACGCCTGGCATACCGCCTCGCGAGGCATGCGCAGATACGATGCAGCCGTTGATCAGATCGTCGCGCTCCGCCTGGCAAGCGCTGATGCTTTTGTCCGCAGCGCAAGCGCGGAGCTGGGAGCATCGGGCAACGGCGATCGCGACTCCGCCATACGGCCCCTGGTCGCCGCCCTGAACGAATTGGGCCTGGCAGAGCTGTTGGCGTCGGCATCCCAGACGCCGGGTCGATTCCGCCAGATCGCCACCCGCTTCCTCGCAATTCGGGCGAAGCTTGCCGCGCTGGAAGAGACTGGCCGCTATCCCGCGCTCGAGCGGCAAGCCGCCTATTTCTCCGCCGTTCTTGCCTCGCTAGACGAAATTGCCCTTGGGCGCGTCGCGAAACAGTGACACGGTCTGCGGGGATTGGTCTCGCGTGGAAGAAGCATAAATGTCGGACGGATGGGCTGAATCGGCCAGAGCCTGGATCGCCGATATGGGCGAGAAGGGCGATTTCGGGCGCGCTTGTGTGCTCGATCGGCCGATGCTTGAGCGCGCCTGCGATGGGCGTTTTGCCACTGCGCTCGATGTCGGCTGCGGCGAGGGGCGCTTCTGCCGGATGCTGGCCGCGCGGGGGATCCGGACCGTGGGGATCGACCCGACCGAGACGCTGATCGACGAAGCGAGGCGCCGCGATCCTCAGGGCGATTACCGGATCGGCCGCGCGGAGCAGCTCCATTTCCCGGACAGCTCGTTCGATCTGGTCGTCAGCTATCTCTCGCTGATCGACATCCCCGATCTGCCTGCCGCCATTGCCGAGATGGCGCGGGTGCTGCGGCCCGGCGGATCGCTGCTGATCGCGAACCTCACCAGCTTCAATACCGCCGCGCAGCGCAGTTTTGGGGCGCGGCTGGGGCTTCGGCCGGCGGTCGACCATTATCTGGTCGAACGCGCCGAATGGGTGAGCTGGCGCGGCATCCGCATCCAGAACTGGCACCGGCCGCTTTCCACTTATATGGCGCTGCTGCTCGGCGCGGGGCTCGAGTTGAAACACTATGCCGAGCCCTCGCCTTATGCCGGCGACGCTTTGCGGATCGCGCAATATCGTCGCGCGCCGTGGTTCCTGATCATGGAGTGGCGGAAGCCGGAGGGCTGATGCTGGATCTTTCCGCGATTGGCTGGCGCCGCGATCGCGTGATAATGTCCTCGCTCGAGAGGTTGGCCGGAGGGCTCAAGGCATGACGATCGCGCTGTTCCTGCTCGCCGCCGCTGGCCAATGCGCCGTGCCGACGCTGTGCCCGAGCCGCGAGGACCTGATCTCGGCCGTCAAGGCGCACAACAGGGACCTCGAGTGGCGCTCGACGCTCGGATCCGACCCGGACACAGACTATGTCTACAACATGGCAAGGCGCTTCGTCGGCGTGTCGGATATGGTCTGCGGTGACGCTCTTGGCGACACGCCAAAGTCGATGAACTGCAAGTACACCGTCCACTATGCCGGCGGCGTCGGCTATGAAGTCGGCACCTTCTCATGGCAAAACGACGAATGGGTGATCACGGACGGGCTTGAGGTTTGGCGGGGCCGTCGATGAGCCGATTGATCGCCGCGCTGGTGCTGGTCGGCGCGGCGCCCCCGGTCGCCGCCCCGCCCGCCTGGCCGAACACGCCGCTGGCCCGGGTCGAGGCGCTGGCGTTGCTGCAGAGCCTCAACGCCGCCCTGCTGAGCGGCGACAGCGCGACCCTCATCCTCGACGGCTGGTGCACCCGGCACCATCTCGCCCCGGCCGGCACCAGGGTGACCGCCGAGCGGGTGCGGGGTGCCGACAAGCCGGTTACCGCGGCGCTTCGGGCCGATCTCCAGGTCGGAGCGGACGAGCCGGTCCGTTATCGCCGGGTGCGGCTGCATTGCGGCGACCTTGTGCTGTCCGAGGCGGATAACTGGTATGTCCCGGCGCGGCTGACGCCGGCGATGAACGTGGCGCTCGACACCAGCGACATTGCGTTTGGGCGGGCCGTGCAGCCGCTGCACTTCCGGCGCCAGACGATCTCGGCGAAGCTCCTCTGGTCTCCGCTGCCGGACGACTGGGATGAGCGCGCCGGGCCAGTGGAGGCGCCCGCGGGTGCCGCGATCACGATACCGGAGCATGTGATCGAGCACCGCGCTGTGCTCCGCCTGCCTGATGGAACGCCGTTCAGTGAGGTGGTGGAGGACTATACTGGCGCGGTGCTTGCCTTCCCGCCGCCTGTGCTCGAACGATGATCAGTATGCGATCCGGACAGCGAGGCGCGCGAACCGGGGTTCGTCACGGCTGTCAGGCGAAGATTTCGGCCAGCTCGTCTTCCGATGTGCCGTGCTTCCAGTTCCGCAGCTCGACATAGATTGAGCTGTTGATCGCCGCCGTGGCGAACCTCGTGATGGCCCCCATGGCGGCGAAGACGAACTGATTCGCCAGCGGAGAAAAAACCGGAGGCCCGTCGCCGAGATAGGATCGGGCAACCATGGTTGTAACAAGATAGGTTGTGCCTGTCGTCACCGCGAAAACCACGGCGAGGATGCCGAAGATCGGCCCCCGCACACCCTTGGTCAGTTCTCGGCTGCGGCCAAGGGTGGTGAAGATGTCGCACCGTTCCTCCACCAGAACCGGCGCGGCCACGACCCACAATATTGCCAGCAAAACGCCTGGCACGACCAGCGCAACCACGCCGATCGTGATGCTCACGCCGATCACCAGACCGAGCGCGATGAGCGGGAGCAGCGCGCGTGCCCCCGCGCCCGCCGCCTCCGCAAAACCCGCCCGCCGCCCAACGTCATGAGCGCTGGCTAAGCGAACGAACCCGCCGGTAATCAAGGCGGTAAGCACCGGCGCCATGATCCACGCGGCAAGGAGCTTGGCGACAGATACAGGACTGAGTGGCGATAGCGAATAGGGCAGGCTCCTCATGACATAGCCATAGGAGAAGGCTGGCACGACGCCGAACAGAAGGACGATCCCAAGCGTTGCCAACGGGTTGGCGGCAATCGTGCCGAACGCGCGACTGAAAACACGACCGACGGAAAAGCCCTGGCTGTGCCGGTCCTGGGCGCTGTCGATCATGATGATTTCCCCTGGCGTCTGGATATGAGAGGGAATGGCCCGCTGCAACGGGACCCGGCGCGATAATCCAGCCCCCTGGGAATCAGACCTTTGCGGCGAACACCATCCGCTCGGCGCCGAGCCGGGCGAACACCTCTTCGAGCGCGCCTTCGCCGACCGCGAAGCAGCCTTCGCTGCGGCCGAGCTGGCCATAGGTCATCAGCATGTCGGGGTTTGCGTACCAGGCCGAGTGAATCACGATCGCTCGGTCCATCGCGTTATTGTTGGTGGGGTCGAGCCCGACCAGCCGCTGCGACAGGCCGTGCTTGCCGATATAATAATCGGAGGTGAGGAAGGCGCCGTCGCTCGAGGCGAACGAGCTTGGCTCATTGGAGAAACGCTGGAGCCAGCCGGTATGCTCGGGATCCGAGCCGCGGCCATGCGCGACGAGCAGGGTCGTGGTGTTGCCATTGGCGAGATCGATGAAATGGAAGCGCGGTTGCGATGAGGGCGCGGCGAAATCGGCGATTGCGATGCGGTCCCGACAGGGGATTTCGCTGCCATGCTGCTCGAGCGCGTTCATCGCGGCGCGAAACAGGGCGGGACGGACGACGCGTTCGGATGTGATGGTGGAGGAGCCATAGGCAGCGGTTGCGGCGCGTAGCGGAGTGAACGAGGAAGCCGCCGCTCCCGCGACCGCGAACCCGGTTTTGATCAAGCCACGCCGTGATGGTGCCCAGTCTTTAATGACCATTTACCCCGAATGCTCAGTCCCCAGATTGAGCAACATAACAGCATAGATGGCAAACACACCCTTAGGAGTTCCACCGAACGGGCGCAGTTCGGCTTACGCACAGACCATTTCGTCGCGTCCCGGTCTCGAATTGGGTCGAGACGATATTTTCCCGCACCGGTCAAGGAGGCAGTGCTATGATGCGGCTGATGACGATAATCGCCGCGCTGCTCCTGCCGACCCTCGCCGCCGCCGCCGAGCCGGTGCAGATCAAGCCGCAGATCGGTGACACCTATGAAATCACGAGCGGCCGGGAATCTTCGCAGCGAAGCAATGACGGATCCTCGCGAAGGCCGCGCATTGAGACGCAGATTGTGAAGGATGTCATGGAGCGGCGACGCGTCTCGAAGCCCGCGCCCGATTGGAGCCGGACTGCGTGAAACGTCGCGCGATACTGGCCGCCCTTTCACTCCTGGCGCTATCCGGCTGCAGCAAGGAAGACCAGCGGATCGGAGATGCGCCCGGTTACGCGGAAGCTGCCTTTGCGCCCTATCCAGGCACGAGCGTGCGGTTTTACGATGTCGATGGCACCGATGAAAAATCCATCCGCGATGCGCTGAATACCCTTGGTCCAAAAAGCCGGGATGGAACGCGGCACTATGACGCGGTGACGAACTGGCACGCCGCGTGGCATTGGCCAGGCGGCGCGGATGGAAACTGCGACCTGCAGCATCTGGACTATAGCTTCCAGATCACCGTTACGCTCCCGCATCTCCATGATCAGGATCGCATTTCTCCGGCGCTGAGAAAGGCATGGGGGCGATATATGGCCGGGTTGATCGATCATGAAATCGGCCATGCGAAACATGCTTATGAGCATAGGGGCGATATCGAGAATGCAGTGAAAGCGAGCAGCTGTGACGGTGCGAATGCGGCGGGTGCCGCGGCGATTGCGGAGATGAGCAGGTTCGACGTGCAATATGATGCCGAGACGCACCATGGCGCAACCCAGGGCGCCACGTTCCCGAGCTAGGCTTTCCAATACGGTCCGGCGGGCCAATACGGTCCGGCGGCAATTGAGATTTGCAGAGGAGCGAGTGCATCTAGCGGTTCAAGCTCCTCCCCGCCGAAAAACCCAAAGCGCTCGAACGCCTCCGGCACATCGGATCAGATCATATAGAAATCATGCGACTGGACGTGCCAGTCGGTTGGCACCTGGGTG